>CP069418.1:3238630-3562493 GCA_017569305.1 Clostridiales bacterium FE2011
GGTTTAACGGCGGCAGCAGCAAGATCCCGAAAGGCGCGACCTTCAAGGTCAAGGACATCAAGACCGGAAAGGTATTCACCGCAAAGCGGTGGAGCGGAGCCAATCATCTGGACGCCGAGCCGAACAGCAAGGACGACACGTCCACAATGAAAGACATCTACGGCCACTGGAGCTGGAAGCGCCGGGCCGTGTTGGTAAAGTATGACGGCCATGTGTACGCGGCTTCCATGAACGGAATGCCCCACGGAACACAGACCATCAAGGACAACAACTTTGACGGACACTTCTGCATTCACTTCTACGGCAGCAAGACCCACGGAACCAAGAAAGTGGATGAAATGCACCAGAACTGCGTAGCAGAAGCGATGAAACACACATGGTGAGGCTTTCGCCTCACCATGTGTGTTTCTAATGAAATATTTTCCTTCGGAAAATGTGAAATATTGGCCTGCGGCCAATATGAAATATGGCGCCGCAAGCGGCACCATGTGAAATATCCGCCTGTCGGCGGATGTGATAATGACCTGATAAGACAATAAGAAGAGAAAAAGTATCTATCATATGCGGCTGGATGGCCGCATATTTCACATTTGCCGTCAGGCAAATATTTCACAAATCCGCGTCAGCGGATTTATTTCACATCGGCCGCAGGCCGATATTTCATTTACATCTGGCAATTGACATGCGGAGTATAGAAGCATATTATTTCAAACAGAATCAACATATTCGGAGGGAAAACAGATGGAACGGGTATATGCTCAGGAAGTCGGACAGCATATTAATGAAGTAGTGAAAGTCCAGGGTTTTGTGGAAAACATCCGCAACAGCAAAGCCATGGCTTTTATTGTATTGAAGGATATTACGGGCAAAATCCAGATTACCCTGGAGAAAGAGCCGAATCCTCAGCTGGCGGAGATCGTGGATACCATTACCCAGGACTCTGTGATTACCGTATCCGGCAAGGCCGTGAAGAACGAGTATGTAAAAATGGGCGGCATCGAGATCCTGCCGGAAGAGATCCTGGTGGAAAGCATCGCGAACGCCCTGCCAATCGTCCGCAAGGATATCCCGGCCACCAAGAAAAAGCAGGCGGTGGAACGCTCCAGCATTGACCAGCGGATCGACTACCGCTGGATTGACCTGCGCACGGATGAGAACCAGCTGATGTTCAAGGTGCAGACCGTGCTGGTGAACGCCCTGCGGCAGTACCTGCTGAAGAAGAACTTTATTGAGATTCATACGCCCAAGCTGATCGGTGCGGCCAGCGAAAGCGGCGCCGACGTGTTTGAGGTGAAATACTTTGACCGCAAGGCCTACCTGGCCCAGAGTCCCCAGTTCTATAAGCAGATGGCCATGGCCGCCGGCTTTGAGCGGATCTTTGAGTGCGGCCCTGTGTTCCGGGCTGAGAAGTCCTTTACCAGCAAGCACACCACGGAGTTCACCGGCTTCGACCTGGAGTTCAGCTACATCACCTCTTTCCGTGACGTGATGAAGATGGAGGAGGAACTGCTGAAGGCGGCCCTGACCGAAGTGAAGGCAGCCTATGGTGACCAGATCCAGGAACTCTTCGGTAAGGAAGTCATCGTGCCCGAAACGCCCTTCCCGGTGGTGAAACTGCGGGATCTGTATGACGCACTGGAAAAGGAATTCGGCTATTCCGTGCCGGAGTCCGAAAAAGGTGACCTGACCACCGAAGCTGAAAAGCTCAGCTACGAGTGGGTGAAGAAACACTACAACCACGAGTTCCTCTTCGTCACCGATTATGACGCGGAGAAGCGGGCTTTCTATCATATGCGGGATGAGAACGGCGTGCCCCAGGGTTATGACCTGATCTGGCGCGGCGTGGAAATCACTACCGGCGCCCAGCGGGAGCACCGGTATGACGTTCTGAAGAAGCAGGCGCAGGAAAAGGGCCTGGACAAGGACGTGGAGTTCTATCTTGAGTTCTTCGCCTATGGCTGCCCGCCCCACGGCGGCTTCGGCATCGGCGTAGACCGGCTGACCATGCTGC
The DNA here is from genome assembly GCA_017569305.1 of Clostridiales bacterium FE2011. Classification (NCBI taxonomy): domain Bacteria; kingdom Bacillati; phylum Bacillota; class Clostridia; order Eubacteriales; species Clostridiales bacterium FE2011. The sequence continues at coordinate 3,240,642 of CP069418.1, forward strand.
TCCTTGGGCTCCCGATCAAGGAAGCCATGTTTATATTTAGAGGACCGACAAGGCTGACACCGTAAGGATGTAAATGAAATATTCGTCTTCGACGAATATGAAATATTGGCCTGCGGCCAATGTGAAATATGGCGTCGCAAGCGACACCATGTGAAATATCCGCCTGTCGGCGGATGTGATAATTACTTAAAATGCCTGAAAAGAGAACAAGAGTATATATCATATGCGGCCTGTTGGCCGCATATTTCACATTTGACGAAGTCAAATATTTCACATTCGTGCGCAGCACGAATATTTCATATCGGCTGAAAGCCGATATTTCATTTAACTTTCCCACGTAACATTTCCCTTTAATCTGGCAAAATGTTGTGTTATAATATTTCGGTATATTTTTAAGGGGGAAAGTCACCATGTTAACTCAGGCACCCAAGGGAACGCGGGACATACTGCCCGCTGACAGCTATCGCTGGCAATTCATCGAAGACAAGATGCGCAAGGCCGCCGCTCTGGCCGGCTATCGTGAATCACGCACGCCTGTTTTCGAGCATACTGAACTGTTCCTGCGCGGCATTGGGGATACGACGGATGTGGTCCAGAAGGAAATGTACACCTTCGAGGACAAGGGCAAGCGTTCTGTCACCCTGAAGCCGGAAGGCACAGCCGGCGCTGTGCGCAGCTTCCTGGAGCATAACCTGTATGCCGAGCCGCTGCCCTGCAAGCTGTACTATATTTATTCACCCCACTTCCGTTATGAGAATCCTCAGAACGGCCGCCTGCGGGAGCATCACCAGTTTGGTATGGAGTGCTTCGGCGCGAAGGAAGCTACCGTGGACGCAGAGCTGATCCTGACGGCCTATCATCTGCTGCAGGATCTGGGTGTGGGAAACCTGAGCGTGGAAATCAACTCCATCGGCTGCCGGAACTGCCGGCCGGAGTATCATAAGCGTCTGAAGGAATTCCTGGGAGAGCGGATCCACGAAATGTGCCCCACCTGCCAGGAACGCTTTGAGCGGAACCCGCTCCGCGTGCTGGACTGCAAGGAAAAGCACTGCCAGGAGCTGACCAAGGACGCACCCAGCATGCTGGACCTGCTGTGCGATGAGTGCAAGGAGCACTTTGAACAGCTGAAGAAGTGCCTGGATGGCAGCGGCATTCCGTACCGCGTCAATCCCCGCATTGTCCGCGGCCTGGATTACTATACCAAGACCGTGTTTGAACTCGTGACCGAGACGCCGGACGGCAAACTGACGGTTTGCGGCGGCGGACGGTACGATAACCTGGTGGAGGAAATCGGTGATCAGAGTATTCCGGCTGTCGGCTTCGGCATGGGCGAGGAGCGCGTGCTGATGCTGCTGGAAAGCGAAGGTGTTGAGATTCCGAAGCCGGAATGGTATGAAGTGTTCGTCACCTACATGGGTGAGAACAAACAGCATGCCTTCTCCCTGGTGCAGCAGCTGCGGGCTGCCGGCATCAAGGCGGATATGGATCACTGCGGACGCAGCCTGAAGGCTCAGTTCAAGTTTGCCAATAAGACCGGCGCGCCCGTGACCGCGGTCATCGGTGACGATGAGGCGGCCCAGGGCCTGGTAAAGCTGAAGAAGATGGCGGACGGCACCGAGAAGACTGTCAAGGTTGAGGAAGCGGCTGAAGCGATTCGGGAAATGAAAGGTTGATTGCCTGTCGGCAAAAATTCACAATTCATAATTCATAATTCATAATTATGGATTGTGGGGCCGGTAAAACAGGCACTTTGAGAAAACTCATGCGGGTTGCTGTCAGACTGCGGAGGGCGAGCCTCTGAGGACTGCCAGTGGCAGATATTTCGTCAGAGGGTTCGGAGCGCCCGGAGAAAGAGCCAGTGGCTCTTTCTCAGTGGAGAACGGGCGGTAGCCCTGAGAGGTCAACCGAAACGAGTGGTCTCCCCAGTGGAGAGCCACGACGATTGAGGTTGCGGATGATCTCTCCACGCGGCCTGCGGCTTTGGATGAGATGACATTGTCGGCTTAGATGATTCCCTTCGAAAAAGCTACATGTTATAGAAAAAAGTAATCAAAATTATGAATTATGAATTGTGAATTATGAATTGTGAGGAACGAACAATGCAGTACCGTACCCATACATGTAACGAACTCCGTTTAACAGACGCCGGTAAGCAGGTCCGTTTGAGCGGCTGGATGGAAAACATTCGGGAGGTCAGCGGCAACCTGGCCTTCATCGTGCTGCGGGACTTCTATGGTTATACGCAGCTGGTGGTGGAGGATGAAAAGATCCTCCAGGTTTTCCGGAACCTGAACAAGGAGAGCGTGGTTTCCGTCACCGGTACGGTGCGGGAGCGCGCCAGCAAGAACCCGAAGATGGACACCGGCGATATTGAGGTCGTGCCGGACAGCGTGGAAGTGCTGGGCAAGTGCCGGTATAATGCGCTGCCGTTCCAGATCGGCCGCAGCACCGAAGCGGATGAGAACATCCGGCTGAAGTATCGCTACCTGGACCTGCGCAATCCGGATGTGAAAAAGAACATCATCATGCGCTGCAACGTGGTCAGCGCCCTGCGCCAGGCCATGAATGCCCACGGCTTCCTGGAAATCACCACCCCGATCCTGACCGCGTCTTCTCCGGAAGGCGCCCGGGACTATCTGGTGCCGGCCCGTAAGCATCCGGGCATGTTCTATGCGCTGCCCCAGGCTCCGCAGCAGTTCAAGCAGCTGTTGATGACCAGCGGCTTCGACAAGTACTTCCAGATTGCCCCCTGCTTCCGCGATGAGGACGCCCGCGGCGACCGCAGCCCCGGTGAGTTCTATCAGCTGGATATGGAAATGGCTTTCGCCACCCAGGAGGACGTGTTCGCCGTCATCGAGGACGTGCTGCCTCCGGTGTTCGCGAAGTACGGTACCTATAACACGGCTTCTTCCGCGCCTTTCCGCCGCATTCCGTACCTGGAAGCGATGGAAACCTACGGCAGCGACAAGCCCGACCTGCGCATTGACCTGACCGTGACGGACGTGACGGCGCTGCTGGGCAAGTGCGGCTTCGGTCCCTTTGAAGGCAACGTTATTAAGGCGATCCCGGTGACCAATTTCAATGCCACCCGCAAGCAGATTGATAAGCTGATCGCGGACGTGGAAGTGGTCAGCGGCAACAAGAGCTACTGGTTCCGCCTGGATGAAAACGGCGAGATCGTCGGCGGTATCGCCAAGTTCCTGCAGGAGAACAAGGAAGAGATCATCAGCGCGCTGAACCTGGCCCCCAACACCTTCGTGGCGCTGTCCGCCGGCAGCAAGGGCGCGGCCCAGAAGACCGCCGGTGTGCTGATCAAGAAGCTGGGCGAGATGTGCCCGGACCATATGGACAAGGAAAAGTACGAGTTCTGCTGGATCGTGGACTTCCCGATGTACGAGATCGGCGAGGAAAGCGGCGAGCTGGAGTTCTGCCACAATCCTTTCTCCATGCCCAACGGCGGCCTGGAGATCTTGGAAAAGGCGTCCCGCGGCGAGGTGGATCCGCTGTCCATCACCGCTTACCAGTATGACCTGGTGGTCAACGGCGTGGAGCTGTCCTCCGGCGCGGTCCGGAACCATGATCCGGAGATCATGATCAAGGCCTTCGAGCTGGTGGGCCTGGGCGAGGACGATGTGAAGTCCAAGTTCCCGGCCATGTACAATGCCTTCTGCTACGGTGCGCCGCCGCATGCCGGCATCGCTCCCGGTGTGGACCGCATGGTGATGCTGCTGGCCGCCGCCGAAACCATCCGTGAGGTCATTCCGTTCCCGATGACCAAGAACGCCCAGGATATCATGATGGGCGCCCCCGGTACCGTGGAGCAGAAACAGCTGGATGAACTGCATATTGCCATTGTCAAGGACGAGGACGAGCAGTTGTCATAACGCGCGGATTCTGGTATAATAACTGGGATTTAGGATTTAGAACTCCGCCGATAAGGAGGATGATCTTATGGCAGTGAAGACTGATAAAAAGACGGGTGCCACCCTTCCGCAGAACATGGAGGACCTGACGCCCTCTTCCAACATCACCTACAATAACGAGGTGGTGGCTATCATCGCTGGCCTCGCGGCCAACGAAGTGGAAGGCATTGCGGGCATGTGCACCGTCAGCGGCAGCATCATGAGCAAGAACCGCAACGTCACCAAGGGCGTAAAGGTTGAAGTCGGCACCGAAGAGGTGGCCGTGGATCTTTACGTGATCGTGGAATACGGCATTCCGATCCAGCGGGCCGCCGCCGACGCGCAGGAAAACGTGCGCAAGGCGATTGAGTCCATGACCGGCCTGCATGTGGTCCGTGTGGACGTGCATGTGCAGAGCGTCAGCTTCGAGCAGGATAAGAAGGCCCTGCAGGCTGGCGCCCAGCAGGCTGTGCTGGCTGCCGGCGAGGTGGAGGAACCTGTCCGCCTGCCCGAGAAGGAGAAGGAAGAGAAGCCTGCTCCCGCTCCCGAACCCGTGCCCGAAGCGCACGCTGCTGCTGAGCCGGTGAAAAAGCCTGCCCCCAAGGCGTCCAAGCCCAAGGCCAAGGCTGAAAAGAAACCCGAAGCGGAAACCGCGGAAAAAGCCGACGGCGATGAACCCGCCGCGAAAGACTGACATTGTCTGACAGGGGAGGAATTCCTCTGTCTTTTTTCCCTGAAAAGGAAGGTATTTTTATACCGTAAAACAGGGAACAAAAGGAGGTATGACGCGTGAAGATCCGTATTCTGGACAGGATCCTGGTTGCGATCGCGGGTCTGCTGGTTCTGGCCGGCTGTGCCGCGCTGACTGCCCAGCTGTTTTTCAATAAGAATGTGATTGCCTGGGCCGGCCGCCTGCTGGCGGATGAAAGCCTGAGAATCTGGCTGATTGTTGCCCTGGCGCTGCTGTTGATCCTTGGTGTTTACTGTGTGCTGATCCTGTTCCGCCATCGGAGCAGGCATGACAAGTTCGTCATGCAGAAGACTGAGAACGGCGAACTGTCCATCTCCCTCAAGGCGATGGAGAGCATGGTGCAGAAGTGCCTGGATCCCCATAAAGAGCTGAACGTACAGTCTGTCCGGCTGGAAAACCAGAAGGGCGGACTGCTGATCCGCATTCGCGGCACGGTCGCCGGCGGCGTGAGCATTCCGCTGACCGTGGATGCCCTGCAGCAGCAGATCAAGCAATATGTGACTGCCTGCAGCGGTGTGGAAGTAAAGGATATCCGCGTACAGATTGAGTCTTCCGGTCCGGAAGCGACCGAATCCCTGTACGCGATTGAAGCGCCGACGGCCCGGGCATTGCCCTCCAGCGGCGTGAAGGAAGAAAAGCCCGTGGAACCCGCTGAGGAAAAGACAGAGGAAATCACCGACGAGGAGCTGGAAACCATCGCGGCGGAGATTCCGAAGCCCGAACCGGCCGAAGCGGAGAATGAGGAAGAAACGGAAGAACCCACGGTGGTGGTTCCCGAGGCTGCGGTCGTTGCGGCGGAGCAGCTGAAGAAGGAAGCCCCCGAGGAGGAAGACGACCGGCCCATGCATCAGCGGCTGTTCTCCAGCTATGAGGAGCCCTGCGTGATGCCGATGCCGCCGGAAAAGGAAGAGATAACCGAAACCGCCGCTGAGGAAGCGGAAAAGGCTGTGGAAGAAAAGGCCGAAGCGGCTGAAGAGAAGGCTGAGGAAAAGCCTGAAGAAGAAACGAAGGAAGGAAGCGAAGACAAATGAATCTGAAGAAGGGTACGCCCCTGTGCGGGCTGATACTGGGTGCAATCCTGGTTGGCATCGGAGCCCTGATGATGCTGATCGGTTTCTGGAAGACCCTGCTGCTGTGTGTGCTGTTCGGAGTGGGATATTTCCTGGGCACAGTGGAAAACAAGCGCGAGTTCATGAAGACGACGGCCAACAAGCTGATCCCCGATAAGGAAGTCAAGGTTATCGACCTGAAGACCGAGCTGAAGCGGGAACAGTCCGCCGTTGAGCAGGCTGTGGAAGAGGTCATCAAGCCCGCCAAAAAGACTGTAAAGAAGACTGCAGAGAAAACCACCGATAAGGAGTAATACAGATGTCCCGAACGACTGCGCGTGTCGCTGCCATGCAGATGATCTTTGAGAAGATCTCCGGAGGCCAGGGCGGCGAGGATACGCTGAAAATGGTCTATGACGAGCTGCGGGAGGATGGTCTCCCCGGCGTGGAGCATATCGGCCGGAAAGAGCCGGACGGCGAGGATCGGGATTATATCACCGCCGCGCTGGAAGGTGTTCTTTCCCACAGGGATGAGATCGATGAGCTGATCGAGAAGAACACTGCGAAGGGCTGGAACATTGACCGGATCTCGCTGGTGAACCTGACGATCATGCGGCTGGCGGTCTGGGAGATCCTCTATGCGGAGGATGTGCCCGGCAATGTTTCCATCGCTGAAGCGCTGGAGCTGACGGAACGCTTCTCCGATCCGGAGGATAAGGCGTTTGTGAACGGCATTCTCGGAACGATCCTGCGGGAGCACGAGGCGCAGGCGTGAGCAAAGACGGAACGCCGGTAGTCATCGGCTTCGATACCAGCAATTACAGAACCTCGGTGGCGGCGGTCACGCTGGATGGAGAAATCCTGGTCAATCACCGGGAGCTGCTGCCCGTGTCAAACGGGGAGCGGGGACTTCGCCAGAGCGACGCCGTTTTTGCGCATATCCGGCAGCTGCGGGACAGCGAACCTGCCCTGCGGGAAGCCATGAAGGACCGGACCATTGCGGCCGTCGCGGCGAGCACCAAGCCCCGGGACGGAGAGGAATCCTATATGCCTGTGTTCCAGGTCGGGTATACGGCGGGGAGCATGCTGGCTGCCGCGCTGGATGTGCCGTTCTATGAGACGACGCATCAGCGGGGACATCTGGCGGCTGCGCTTGCCGGAACCGCCCTGGAGAATGAGGACCGCCTGCTGGCGGTTCATTTATCGGGTGGGACTACTGACCTGCTGGTGATGGATACCGAGCACGTGACGCAGATCGGTGGCAGCGCGGACCTGCACGCGGGCCAGCTGGTGGACCGGGCCGGAGTGGCCATGGGTCTGCCGTTTCCCTCCGGGGAAGAGCTGGAGAAGCTGGCGGTGCATGGAAAGAGCGAAGGCCTGCTGGGCTGCAGCCTGGAAAAAGGTGACCTGACCTGCCACCTGAGCGGCGCGGAGACCAAGGTCCAGCAGTGGATTGCGGCGGGTTCGAGGCCCCGGGAGGATATCGCCCGGGAGATCTACGACCTGCTGGCTCGGACGCTGGTGCGGATGCTGAAGGCCGGGGCGGAAAAGACCGGACTGAAGAAGGCACTGGTCACCGGCGGGGTTGCTGCGTCGGCGCTGCTGAGGGAAATGATGGAAGACCGTCGCAGAAAGACACGAGGCGTGCCGGAAATCATATTTGGCCGCCCCGAGATGTCCGGAGACAATGCGGTGGGAGTTGCATTGATCGGTGCGGCCAAATATAAAATTCACAATTCATAATTCATAATTCACAATTATGGATTGTGGAACCGGCTAAGAAGAACGAGATTTCTCGACTCCCTTCGTGCCCCGGGGCTGATACCCGCAACTTCAATCGTCGCGACTGTCTCCCGGACAGATCGCTCGTTTCAGTTGACCTCAGAACCGATGAGATTTCCTCCACTGGAGGTCATCGGTTCTTCGCCCCGTTTTCACTGAAATAGAGCCACTGGCTCTATTTCCGGGCGTTACGAACCCCAAAATGACAGTTATACGTTACGTATGATTGTTACAGTCCGGAATCGCAGCCGATTTATCAAGGGATTCCTCCATGCGGCCTACGGCCTTAGTCGGAATGACAGTCTGATCGATCCGGATTACAAGGGTTAAACCATTCACAATTATGAATTGTGAATTATGAATTATGAATTAATGAAACGCGGGAGGCTATTCAATGTCTGCAGAAATTCTGAGTGGTAAAGTAATGTCCGAAAGTCTCAGAAAGGAGATAGCCGAGCGCGTTTCTGCTCTGAAGGAGCGCGGCCTCACTCCCGGTCTTGCGGTCATCCTCGTCGGGAACGATCCTGCCAGTGAGATTTATGTTCGCAACAAGGGAAACGGATGCACGGAAGTCGGGATGTATTCCCGGACCATCAATATGCCGGCGGAGACCACCCAGGAAGAGCTGGAAGCTGCCATTGAGGAGCTGAACGCGGACAGCGCGATTCACGGCATCCTGGTGCAGCTGCCCCTGCCGAAGCACCTGGACGAGCAGGCGGCCCTGGCAAAGATCCTGCCGGAGAAGGACGTGGACGGTTTCCACCTGATCAACGCCGGCCATATGCTGACCGGTACGGAAGGCGTCGTGGCCTGCACACCCCGGGGCGCGCTGCATATGATCAAATCCACCGGCGTGAACCTGAGCGGCAAGGAAGCCGTGGTCATCGGCCGGAGCAACATCGTAGGCAAGCCCATGGCCATGCTCCTGCTGAAGGAGAACTGCACGGTGACCATGTGCCACAGCCGGACTCAGAACCTGGCGGAGCATACCCGCCGGGCGGACATCCTGGTGGCGGCCGTCGGCAAGGCCGGCTTTGTAACAGCGGATATGGTGAAACCCGGCGCCATCGTCATTGACGTGGGCATCAACCGGGTGGACGGCAAGGTAAAAGGCGACGTGGACTATGACGCGGTGAAAGAGGTTGCGGGCTGGATTACGCCGGTGCCGGGCGGTGTCGGAAAGATGACCATCACGATGCTGCTGATGAATACCGTGGAAGCCGCGGAAAGGATGCTTAAGTGACGAATGAAGCAGGCCTGAGCGTATCGGAGCTGAACCTGATTATCTCTGAAGCGGTTCGCAGGGATCCGCGGACGCGGAGCGTCCTGGTCCGGGGAGAGGTCAGCGGGTTCAGGAACCAGATCGCCAGCGGCCATTGGTACTTCAGCCTGAAGGACGCCCAGGCGTCCATCGGTTGCGCCATGTTCCGGAATGCCAACCTCAGGGCGCAGATCCGCCCGAAGGACGGGGATCAGGTGCTTGCTGAGGGGTATGTGGATTTCTACGCGCCCCAGGGCAAGATGCAGCTGATCGTGACCGGACTGCGGCCTGCCGGACTGGGCGATATGTACGTGAAGCTGGAGGAGCTGAAGCGGAAGCTGGCGGACGAAGGCCTCTTTGATCCGGGCCGGAAGCGGCAGCTGCCGATGAAGCCCCGGAAGGTGGCGGTGGTCACCTCCCAGAGCGGCGCGGCGCTGCATGATATCCTGAACGTTTCGGCCCTGCGGTGCCCGGCCATCCCGATCGTGCTGATTCCTGTGACCGTACAGGGTACAGGGGCGGGCAAGGAGATCGCGGAAGGCATCCGGAAAGCCAATGAGACGGATGCGGACGTGATCATCGTGGCCCGGGGCGGCGGCTCCGCCGAGGACCTGTGGTGCTTCAATGATGAAATCGTGGCCCGGGCGGTGGCCGCAAGCGAAAAGCCTGTGGTTTCCGGCGTGGGACATGAGATCGATACCAGCCTGTGTGACCTGGCGGCGGACGTAAGGGCTTCAACCCCCAGCAACGCTGCCGAGATCGTCTTCCCGGACAGCCGGGAGCTGCAGGGCAGGGTGAACCTGATGCGGTCTGCGCTGACCCGGGCGGAAACGGCAGAGATCCGGAAGGCGGAACTGAGACTAACCGGCCTGCGGCAGCGGCTGTCGGCCCTGTCGCCGGAAAAGCGGATTGCCCTGCTGGAAAGCCGGCGGGAACTGCTGAAGCTTCAGCTGTGCGGCGCCATCGGCACCCGGCTGGAGAATGCCGCAAAGGGAACCGCGGACGCGCGGAACGCGCTGAAGCTGGCGGTGTCCGGACGGATGAAGGACGCAGAACATACCGCGGCAAGGCTCCGGGAGCGTCTGACGGCGGTGAGCCCGCTGGCGGTGCTGAACCGGGGATATGCCCTGGTATATGACCAGGAAGAGAAGATTCTGACCCGGGCTGAGGAAGCGAAGACCCGGAAAGAGATGACCCTGCAGTTTGCGGACGGCAGGGTGGCCGTGACCGGAAAGGGAACAGTATGAGCGAGGAAAAGAAGAGCTTCGAGGAAAAGCTGCAATCCGTGCAGGAGATCATCGGCCGGATCGAGGAGGGCAAGCTGCCCCTGGAGGATTCGGTGAAGCAGTTCGAAGAGGGCATGAAGACCCTTTCCGCGCTGGATGAGGAGCTGAAGGACATGAACCGCAGGCTCACTGTGCTGCAGGACGGCGGGGAGCAGCCTTTGAATGCTCCGGGAGAAGAAGCATGAAGACGTATGCGGAGTACCAGGCCCTGGTGGAGCATTCCCTGGCGTCGATGCTGGAATCCCTCGGATATATTCCGGAACGGCTGCTGGAGGCCATGCGCTACAGCCTGGAGGCCGGCGGAAAGCGGCTGCGGCCGGTAATGCTGCTGGCGGCCTGTGAGATGGCCGGCGGGGATGCCGAGCTGGCACTGCCCTTTGCCTGCGCCATTGAGATGATCCACACCTACAGCCTGATCCATGACGATCTGCCGGCGATGGACAATGATGACTTGCGCCGGGGCAAGCCTACAAACCATAAGGTGTTCGGCGAGGATCTGGCGATCCTGGCCGGGGACGGGCTGCTGAATGCCGCGGCGGAGCTGATGGCCCGCACGGCGGTGGAAATGGCGGATACCCGGGGCATTCGGGCGCTGGAGATTATCATGCGCCACGCGGGCGTGACCGGGATGATTGCCGGGCAGACCAGGGACGTGCTTTCTGAGGGTGAAAAGCCCCGGGAAGACCTGGTGTCCTATATCCACGCCCACAAGACGGCGGACCTGCTGGAAGCCCCCATGGAGGCCGGCTTGGCGCTGGCTGGGGCGGATGAGCACCAGATCAAGGCAGCCCATGATTACGGCCTGCACCTGGGTCTGGCTTTCCAGATGACGGACGATCTGCTGGACGTGATCGGAGACGCGGCCCTGCTGGGCAAGAACACCGGTATGGACGCGGCACTGGACAAGATGACCTGGGTCGCCCTGAAGGGCGTGGAAGGCACCCAAAAGGATGCCGAAGAGCAGGTCGCCCTGGCAATGAAAGCCCTGGACAGCCTGCCGTACGAAACCGCCTTCTTCCGCAACCTTGCCCAAAGCACCCTCACCCGGAAGAATTAAGGAAATTCATAATTCACAATTCATAATTCATAATTATGGAGTGTGAACCAATGAATTTGAATTCAGAATATTTGGAGCATGGGCAGGTCTTCCTGAGTATGCCCCTGATAAAAATGGTAAACCATATATAATTATGAATTCTGAATTATGAATTATGAATTGATTTTCCTCCAATTCGTGATTCAGAATCACGAATTGGAGGAAAATCTTATGCCTTTCATGGATCATTTTCTGGAAGAAGTCGTGGTTAAGCACAAGAATGGACTGAACCGGGCCCTGTATTACTTCAGCTGGATCATCATCGTGTTTTCAGCCATCATCGCAAGCATGACGCTGGGCACGCTGTCTACCAACTTCAGCTGGTTCTCCGTCATCCTGATCGTGATTACCGGCGGCGTCGCGGTGTACACTTACTTCTTCCATGATAAGCTGCTGACGGAGTATGAGTATACCTTCACCAACGGCGCGCTGGATTTCGCGGAAGTGTACAACAACAAGAAGCGCAAGAGCCTGGGCAGCCTGAACGTGCGGAACGTGGAAGCCTTCGGCAAGGTGTCTTCCTCTGCCTTCCAGCGGTATCTGAACATGCCCGGCATCAAGCGGATGAACTGGTTCCTGAACCGGGAGGCGGAGCTGTATTACTTCTACTTCACCAAGGACTCCGACAAGAAGATGATCATCCTGGAGCCCAGCGAAGAGATGGTGGATTATATCCGCAAGTACCTGCCCAATGGAGCGTATCGGGAGTAAGCAATGAAGGCGTATCTGGACAACAGCGCTACGACAAAGCCGTCCGCGGCTGTCGCGGCGGTGGTCAGCGAAATGCTGGAAAGCGGATGGTATAATCCATCCGCTTTATATAAGCCTGCCCTGGAGATCCAGAAACGGATCGACGGGGTGCGGGAAACCTGCCTGAAGGCGGCCGGGGCTGCCGGGCAGGTGGTGATCTTTACCTCTGGCGGTACCGAGGCGGACAACCTGGCGCTGCTGGGGCACCTGAAGAGCCGGCGGAAGCCGGGCAGGGTGCTGATTTCCTCTGTGGAGCATCCGGCGGTGTCGGCCTGTGCCGATGAGATCCGGAAGATGGGCCATACGGTGGAGGAAATCCCGGCGGGGAAGACCGGATCCGTGGACCTGGCGAAGCTGGAGGAAATGCTGGACGAGGACGTCCTCATGATCTCCGTCATGCAGGTGAACAATGAGACCGGAGCTGTGGAGCCGCTGCAGGAGATTGTGAAGCTGCGGAACGCGAAGGCGCCCGGTGCAGCCATCCATGTGGACGGCGTCCAGGGGTTCCTGCGGGTGCCGCTGGATTTCAATAAGCTGGGCATCCAGTCCTATGCCTTCAGCGGGCATAAGATCCATGGCCTGAAGGGGACCGGCGCCCTGATTGTGCGGAAGGATCATCCGATCCGTCCAGTGCAGTTTGGTGGCGGGCAGGAGGGAAACCTCCGGTCCGGCACGGAAAATACCTTCGGGATTATTGCACTGGGCGAGGCGGTCAGGACCTGGGATCCGGAAGCGAATGTAAGAATGCGGGATCTCAAGAATCGCCTGCGGCAAAGCCTGCTGGAGAAGATTCCGGAGGCAAAGGTTAACGGACCGGAAGAGAACCCGGAAACCTGCGCACCGCATATCATGAATGTGGCGCTGATGCCGGTCCGGAGCCAGACCATGCTCTTCGCCCTGGAAGGCGACGGAGTGTATGTGTCCGCCGGCAGCGCCTGCGCCAGCCGCAAGCAGAAAATTTCCCCGGTGCTCAAGGCCATGGGCGTCAGCACAGAGCAGGCGGACTGCTCGCTGCGGTTCAGCCTCTGCGCCGATACCACGCAGGCAGAGATTGATTATGCGGTGGAGTGTGCGTTGAAGCATTATAATATGCTGAAGAAGTTTGTGAGAAGGTAAGGAAAAGGGGTTAAACAATGCAGAACTTATTACTTGTTCGCTACGGCGAGATTTTCCTCAAGGGCCTTAACCGACCGTACTTTATCCGTGCGCTGGTGCGGAAGGTGCGCTACGCTGTCCGTGGCATGGGAGCCGAAGTGTGGGTGCACGACGGGCGGATCTTTGTGAAGGGATTCAATGACCTGGAGGAGTGCATCAGCCGGGTCACGAAGGTCTTCGGCGTGCACAGTGTGTGTCCCGCTGTGGAGATGCCCAAGGAGGACTTTGAGGCCATCTGTGCCCAGGCGGTGGAAATGGCAAAGGACCTGAAGGGAACCTTCAAGGTCAATGCCCGCCGCGCGGACAAGCGGTATCCCATGAACTCCATGGCCATCAATGAGGAAGTGGGCTACCGTATCCTGCAGGCCAATCCTGACCTGAAGGTGGACGTGCATAATCCGGAGCACCTGGTGAATATCGAAATCCGGGATATGGCTTACCTCTACGTGAAGGTGATTCCGGCCGTCGGCGGTATGCCTGTGGGCACCAACGGCAACGCGACCCTGCTGCTCTCCGGCGGCATTGACAGCCCTGTGGCGGGCTGGATGATCGCCAAGCGCGGTGTGCAGATCAACGCGGTGCACTTCCATTCCTATCCTTATACCTCTGACCGGGCGAAGGAGAAGGTGCTGGACCTCGCGCGGAAGCTGTCTTTCAGCTGCTGCGGCATCAAGGTCTATGTGGTGCCCTTCACCGAGATCCAGATGGCCATCCACGAGAAGTGCCCGGAGGAATACACCACCCTCATCATGCGCCGGTATATGATGCGTATCGCCGAGCGGATTGCGAAGGATACCGAGAGCGAAGCCCTGATTACCGGCGAGAGCATCGGCCAGGTGGCCAGCCAGACCATGACGGCCCTGGGCACTACCAACGCCGTGGTGGAGATGCCCGTGTTCCGGCCGCTGATCGGCTTTGACAAGAGTGAGATTATCGACGTAGCCAGGAAGATCGGCACCCTGGAGATCTCTGAGCTGCCTTATGAGGACTGCTGCACGGTGTTCACGCCCCGGCATCCGGCCACTCACCCCAAGATGGACAAGATCCTGGAAGGGGAGAGCCGCCTGGACAGCGAGGAACTGATTCAGCGGGCACTGGACGGCGTCGAGATGATCCGCGTCTAAAAGTGGACACTGGGGACAGTGATGTGTACCCTCTTTACTGGACACCAGTAAGGAGGGTATTTTTATGCATTACAGTTATGAGTACAAGAGGAAATGCGTTGAGATGTACAGAGAAGGAAGGTGGCCAGAGACTCCCACAAGTATTAAAGATCCTAAAAACTTTCACAGGATGATCCTGCGATGGTTCCATGCAGAAGAAGCAAATGGGCCGGAGGTTCTCAAGCGCCGGGGGACTAATAAGGAATGGACTCCAGAAGAGAAATATGAGCTGGTTGCCAAGGTTATTGCAGGTTCATCAATCCTGTCAGTAGCTAATGAGGCAGGTATACACAACGGCTTACTTTCTCGCTGGGTTCGCAAATATAAGCTCGAGGGGTATAATGGTCTGGTAAACATGAGAAAAGGCCGACCATCAAAGGAGCCCCATATGAAGAAAATCAATTACAACAACCCTAGGAAACTCAATGAATCCGAGTATGAAGAGCTTGTGAGACTGAGGGCCGAAAACGCATACATTAAAGCAGAAATCGAAGTCATAAAAAAAGAGATCGCCTTGAGAGAAGAAAAAGAGGCTGCGCGACTCAAGGCGAAAAAGCAGCGATCATCAAAGAACTTAGAGAAGAAGGATACCAACTGAAGTGCCTTCTTAAAGCGATGGGCCTTTCCAGATCCACGTACTATTACGAAGTTTCAAAAGAAGACGTGGTAGCGAAAAGGAACGAAGCAGTCGCATGTGTGATCAGGGAAATCTTTGAACACAACAAAGGTCGATATGGTGTTCGGAGAGTACACCACGAACTGATCAACAGAGGCTATAAGGTAAACCACAAAAAGGTCCAGCGCTTAATGCATTGCATGGACCTTAAAGGTAAACGTCCGAAAGAAAAGTACCATTCTTATCAGGGAGAAGTTGGAAAGGTGGCAGATAACCTCATTAACCGAGACTTTAGTACAACAAAGCCTTTGCAAAAATGGACAACCGACGTCTCTCAATTCAATTTATCTTGGGGGAAATGCTACCTCTCTCCAATTCTGGATATGCACACAAACGAGGTCATCTCATACGATCTTTCGTTAAGTCCAAACATGGAACAGATCCGACGGATGTTGGAGAAAGGATTAAGCAGGTTTTCCTCACTTAATGGTCTGATCTTTCATTCTGACCAGGGTTGGCAGTACCAACATGCTTATTTCAGAAATACGATTGAGAAACGTGGCGTTATTCAGTCCATGTCCCGAAAAGGAAACTGTTATGACAACAGTATTATGGAGACATTCTTCGGACGACTAAAGAACGAGATGTTTTATGGATGCGAGAAAGACTACAAATCATATGAGGAGTTCTCCTCAGCCATGGCGAGGTACATTGACTACTACAACAATGAGCGCATCCAGGCAAAAACAAAATGGATGCCACCCGTAAAATACAGGATGGCATCCATGGGTTGAGCCTCGATCATAATTCAATGTGTCCAGGAAACTGGGTACATATCACAGTCCCCAGTGTCCACTTTTTCTTTTTTTGGACACCGGGGACTGTCCCCAGTGTCCAAAATTGGCTTGAAGCGTTTTTTGACTAAAAATCGCTCAAAAACCCCTCATTTTTGCTTGTAAAGCGTCAGTTTCTGTGTTAAAATCTTCTTTGGGACACAATTCACCCTTGCGGGCAAAAATCGTCCCGCCAGTCAAAAGGAGGCGAGCAGATGGACTCAGGATTCATTACCCTGATGCGCAAACTTGCTCCCGATCTGATTGACGAGATTACACGGCGGGCACTGATACTGGAGCGGATCGCAGCCCTGCAGCCGGTCGGCCGGCGTCAGCTGGCTGCCAAGCTGAATCTTCCGGAGAGGGAAATCCGCAATACCGCGGCCATCCTGAAGGACCTGGGATATGTAGACCTGGACGCTTCCGGCATGTCGCTTTCCGGCAAAGCGGAAGAGGTGCTGGAAACCTCCCGTGCCTTCTCCAAGGCCATGAGCGGTCTCACTGAAACGGAAAAACGTCTGTGTGAGCTCCTGCCCGTGGATAAGGTGTTCATTGCTCCCGGCAATGCGGATGAGGATGAACAGGTATTGTCCGATGTCGGCCGCATCTGTGCGGCCAGGCTGCGGAATATCCTGGTCAACGGCAACACCCTGGCGGTGACCGGCGGCCGGACTATTGCCGCGGTGGCAAAGAGCATCCAGAGCCCCACGCCCCTGAACGTCATGGTGGTTCCTGCCCGGGGCGGCCTCGGCCGTACCGTGGAAACCCAGGCCAACACCCTGGCAGAAGAAATTGCGGGCAAGCTGGGCGGGCATTACCGGCTGATCCACCTGCCGGATACGCTGGACGCGGCGGCCCTGCAGGAAATGCTGAAGCTGCCTGAGGTCAGCGAGGCCATGGAACTGCTGGAGCGGGCGGACGTGATCCTGCACGGCATCGGCACGGCTTCCGGGATGATGAAACAGCGCAGGCTGCCCCATGAGGTGCAGAGCAATCTGATTCACCAGGGCGCAAAGGGCGAGAGCTTCGGTGCGTACTATGACCTGAACGGCAAGTGCCTCATGGAGTCCACAAACGTGGGCGTTGACCTGGCGAAGCTGAAGCCCACCTGCCGGATGATCGCGGCGGCGGCGGGTGCTTCCAAGGCGGAAGCGATTATTTCGATCCTGCGGCATACAAGGCACTACCTGCTGGTGACGGATCAGGGTGCTGCCGAAAGAATGCTTAGCATTCTTTCAACTGATCACTGATCACTGATCACTCTTCACTTGAAGGTAAGTGACTGCGGAGGAGATCCTTCGACTCCGCCTGACGGCTCCGCTCAGAATGACAGCGTAGGCGTATGGGGAAAGCAATCATAATTGTGAATTATGAATTATGAATTGTGAATTCCAAAATTTGATTGTTAAGCCTTCAGGCTTTACAATATAGGTTAGTATCCAATAAGAAAAGGAGAGATAAAATCATGGCAAAGAAGACGGTTGATGACATTCAGGTAAAAGGCAAGCGGGTACTGGTCCGCTGCGACTTCAACGTCCCCATGAAGGACGGAAAGATCACGAACGACAAGCGCATCGTCGCTGCTCTGCCCACGATCAAAAAGCTGATCGCTGACGGCGGCAAAGTAATCCTGTGCTCCCACCTGGGCAAGCCGAAGAACGGTCCGGAAGAAAAGTTCTCCCTGGCTCCTGTGGCTGTCCGCCTGAGCGAGCTGCTGGGTCAGAACGTTGTTTTCGCCAATGACGATAACGTGGTGGGCGAGAACGCCAAGGCTGCTGTTGCCGCTATGAAGGATGGCGACGTGGTCCTGCTGCAGAACACCCGCTTCCGTGCGGAAGAAACCAAGAACGGCGAAGCCTTCAGCAAGGATCTGGCGACCCTGGCTGACGCTTACGTGGATGACGCTTTCGGCTCCTGCCACCGCGCTCACTGCTCCACCGCCGGTGTCACCGCTTACACCAGCCCCAACGTGGCCGGCTACCTGATCGGCAAGGAACTGTCCATCATGGGTAAGGCTCTGGAGAACGCTGATCGTCCCTTCGTGGCTGTCCTGGGCGGCGCGAAGATCGAAGACAAGCTGAACGTGATCAACAACCTGCTGGAAAAGGTTGACACCCTGATCATCGGCGGTGGTATGGCTTTCACCTTCCTGAAGGCGAAGGGCTACGAAGTTGGTAAGTCCCTGCTGGACGAGAGCAAGATCGACTACTGCAAGGACATGATGGCCAAGGCTGCCGAAAAGGGCGTGAAGCTGCTTCTGCCCATCGACACCGTGTGCGCTGCCGGCTTCCCGGATCCGATCGACGGACCTGTGGATGTGACCGTGGTTGACTCCGACAAGATCCCCGCTGACGTGGAAGGCCTGGACATCGGACCCAAGACCCGCGAGCTGTTCGCAGACGCCGTGAAGACCGCCAAGACCGTGGTCTGGAACGGACCTATGGGCGTGTTCGAGAATCCCACCCTGGCTCAGGGCACCCTGGCTGTGGCTCAGGCCATGGCTGATTCCGACGCTGTGACCATCATCGGCGGCGGCGACAGTGCTGCGGCTGTTGAACAGATGGGCCTGGGCGCCAAGATGACCCACATCTCCACCGGCGGCGGTGCCTCCCTCGAGTTCCTCGAAGGCAAGACCCTGCCCGGCGTTGCCTGCCTGGACGAGAAGTGAGAAACGGCATAGCCGTTTCCCAATGAAATATTCGGCTTAGCCGAATGTGAAATATTGGCCTTCGACCAATATGAAATATCGCTTCGCGATGTGAAATGTTGCCTTCGGCAACGTGAAAAAGGAGACGAAAACAATGCGTAAACCGATTATTGCCGGTAACTGGAAGATGAACAAGACGCCCGAAGAGGCGAAGGCCCTGGTAACCGAGCTGAAGCCCCTGGTGAAGGATGCTAACTGCGACGTCGTCGTGTGCGTTCCCGCCGTGAACTTCGCGGCCGTCAAGGAAGCTGCCAAGGGCAGCAAGATCAAGCTGGGTGCCGAGAATGTGCACTGGGCGAAGAGCGGCGCCTTCACCGGCGAGCTGTCCGCTGATATGCTCAAGGCCTGCGGCGTGGAATACGTCATCATCGGCCACTCTGAGCGCCGCCAGTACTTCGGCGAAACCGACAAGACCGTGAACCAGCGCGTGCTGGCCGCTGTCGAAGCTGGCCTGAAGGTCATCATGTGCGTTGGCGAAAACAAGGAAGAGCGCGAAGCCGGCTATACCGACGCGCTGGTTGAATACCAGACCCTGATCGGCCTGAACGGCCTGACCAAGGAACAGGTTGCCAAGATCATCATCGCTTACGAGCCCGTCTGGGCCATCGGCACCGGCCTGACCGCCACCGATGAGCAGGCGAACGAGACCATCGGCGTCATCCGTGCCGCCGTGGCCCGCAAGTATGGCAAGGGAACCGCCAACAAGGTCCGCATCCAGTACGGTGGATCCATGAACCCCAAGAATGTGAAGGGTCTCATGGCTCAGCCTGAAATCGACGGCGGCCTGATCGGCGGCGCCAGCCTGAAGGCTCCTGACTTCAGCCAGGTTGTCAACTACGACAAATAAGCAAAATGGACACTGGGGACTGATATGTACCCAGTTTCCTGGACACATTGAATTATGATCGAGGCTCAACCCATGGATGCCATCCTGTATTTTACGGGTGGCATCCATTTTGTTTTTGCCTGGATGCGCTCATTGTTGTAGTAGTCAATGTACCTCGCCATGGCTGAGGAGAACTCCTCATATGATTTGTAGTCTTTCTCGCATCCATAAAACATCTCGTTCTTTAGTCGTCCGAAGAATGTCTCCATAATACTGTTGTCATAACAGTTTCCTTTTCGGGACATGGACTGAATAACGCCACGTTTCTCAATCGTATTTCTGAAATAAGCATGTTGGTACTGCCAACCCTGGTCAGAATGAAAGATCAGACCATTAAGTGAGGAAAACCTGCTTAATCCTTTCTCCAACATCCGTCGGATCTGTTCCATGTTTGGACTTAACGAAAGATCGTATGAGATGACCTCGTTTGTGTGCATATCCAGAATTGGAGAGAGGTAGCATTTCCCCCAAGATAAATTGAATTGAGAGACGTCGGTTGTCCATTTTTGCAAAGGCTTTGTTGTACTAAAGTCTCGGTTAATGAGGTTATCTGCCACCTTTCCAACTCTCCCTGATAAGAATGGTACTTTTCTTTCGGACGTTTACCTTTAAGGTCCATGCAATGCATTAAGCGCTGGACCTTTTTGTGGTTTACCTTATAGCCTCTGTTGATCAGTTCGTGGTGTACTCTCCGAACACCATATCGACCTTTGTTGTGTTCAAAGATTTCCCTGATCACACATGCGACTGCTTCGTTCCTTTTCGCTACCACGTCTTCTTTTGAAACTTCGTAATAGTACGTGGATCTGGAAAGGCCCATCGCTTTAAGAAGGCACTTCAGTTGGTATCCTTCTTCTCTAAGTTCTTTGATGATCGCTGCTTTTTCGCCTTGAGTCGCGCAGCCTCTTTTTCTTCTCTCAAGGCGATCTCTTTTTTTATGACTTCGATTTCTGCTTTAATGTATGCGTTTTCGGCCCTCAGTCTCACAAGCTCTTCATACTCGGATTCATTGAGTTTCCTAGGGTTGTTGTAATTGATTTTCTTCATATGGGGCTCCTTTGATGGTCGGCCTTTTCTCATGTTTACCAGACCATTATACCCCTCGAGCTTATATTTGCGAACCCAGCGAGAAAGTAAGCCGTTGTGTATACCTGCCTCATTAGCTACTGACAGGATTGATGAACCTGCAATAACCTTGGCAACCAGCTCATATTTCTCTTCTGGAGTCCATTCCTTATTAGTCCCCCGGCGCTTGAGAACCTCCGGCCCATTTGCTTCTTCTGCATGGAACCATCGCAGGATCATCCTGTGAAAGTTTTTAGGATCTTTAATACTTGTGGGAGTCTCTGGCCACCTTCCTTCTCTGTACATCTCAACGCATTTCCTCTTGTACTCATAACTGTAATGCATAAAAATACCCTCCTTACTGGTGTCCAGTAAAGAGGGTACACATCAGACAGTCCCCGGTGTCCACTTTTTTGCTTTTTGGACACTGGGGACTGTCCCCAGTGTCCACTTTTTCTTTACATGAAGAACGACGAATGTTATCATCTTGCTGGGTGATTAACATGCCAAGAACAGCCAGGCTAAAGAGTGTAACAAACATATACCATGTTATATGGCGTGGAATAAACAAGCAGGTCATTTTTGAGGATGACAGTGATCGGTATTTCTTTATGAACGTAGTCAGAAAATGTAAGGAAGTATCGGGATTTAAGCTGTATGCCTTTTGCCTGATGACAAATCATGTGCATATGTTGATTCAGGCAGGTGATGAACCGCTTGAAATCGTGTTCAGACGAATCGGCAGCAGTTATGTGAAATGGTACAATCAAAAGTATGAAAGAACCGGACATTTGTTTCAGGATCGTTATCGGAGTGAAAATGTAGAGAACGAGCGCTATTTTATGACCGTTCTGCGTTATATTTTGCAGAATCCTATGAAAGCTGGCTTGGAATCCTCGCCGGGTAAATACAAATGGACCAGTTACCGCGCGTATGAAAAGGGAATTGGTTCCATTACTGACACAGAATACGCTGAAAGCATTTTCGGAGGCAGAGACAACCTGCTTACCTTCTGCAAAGAGGAAAATGATGATACTGTTCCGGATGAGGATGACTATGCCTGGCGGATTAAGGATGATCAGGCAATCGACATAATGAAGCAGATCTCAAATTGCTCTTCTGTATCGGAGTTTCAATTGCTGGATAGAAAAATCCAGAAGAATTATGTGAGGGATATGTTTCTTGAAAAGCTTTCTGTAAAGCAGATTTCGCGCATAACCGGAATGCCCAGGACAACTGTCGACAGGGAAGTAAAGCGGATCGACCCTGCGGCACTGCTGGAAAGAAAGTCAATCCAGTTTCATGAGTCCGATGAATCTGCATTTACATATGGTGATGATGAAATCTGGTAAAAGTGGACACCGGGGACAGTCCCCGGTGTCCAAAAAGCAAAAAAGTGGACACTGGGGACTGATATGTACCCTCTTTACTGGACACCAGTAAGGAGGGTATTTTTATGCATTACAGTTATGAGTACAAGAGGAAATGCGTTGAGATGTACAGAGAGGGAAGGTGGCCAGAGACTCCCACAAGTATTAAAGATCCTAAAAACTTTCACAGGATGATTCTGCGATGGTTCCATGCAGAAGAAGCAAATGGGCCGGAGGTTCTCAAGCGCCGGGGGACTAATAAGGAATGGACTCCAGAAGAGAAATATGAGCTGGTTGCCAAGGTTATTGCAGGTTCATCAATCCTGTCAGTAGCTAATGAGGCAGGTATACACAACGGCTTACTTTCTCGCTGGGTTCGCAAATATAAGCTCGAGGGGTATAATGGTCTGGTAAACATGAGAAAAGGCCGACCATCAAAGGAGCCCCATATGAAGAAAATCAATTACAACAACCCTAGGAAACTCAATGAATCCGAGTATGAAGAGCTTGTGAGACTAAGGGCCGAAAACGCATACATTAAAGCAGAAATCGAAGTCATAAAAAAAGAGATCGCCTTGAGAGAAGAAAAAGAGGCTGCGCGACTCAAGGCGAAAAAGCAGCGATCATCAAAGAACTTAGAGAAGAAGGATACCAACTGAAGTGCCTTCTTAAAGCGATTGGCCTTTCCAGATCCACGTACTATTACGAAGTTTCAAAAGAAGACGTGGTAGCGAAAAGGAACGAAGCAGTCGCATGTGTGATCAGGGAAATCTTTGAACACAACAAAGGTCGATATGGTGTTCGGAGAGTACACCACGAACTGATCAACAGAGGCTATAAGGTAAACCACAAAAAGGTCCAGCGCTTAATGCATTGCATGTACCTTAAAGGTAAACGTCCGAAAGAAAAGTACCATTCTTATCAGGGAGAAGTTGGAAAGGTGGCAGATAACCTCATTAACCGAGACTTCAGTACAACGAAACCTTTGCAAAAATGGACAACCGACGTCTCTCAATTCAGTTTCCCTTGGGGAAAGTGCTACCTCTCTCCAATTCTGGATATGCACACAAACGAGGTCATCTCATACGATCTTTCGTTAAGTCCAAACATGGAACAGATTCGACGGATGCTGGAGAAAGGATTGAACAAATTTTCCTCACTTAATGGGTTGATCTTTCACTCTGACCAGGGATGGCAGTACCAACATGCTTATTTCAGAAAGGCTATTGAGAAGCGTGGCATTATTCAGTCCATGTCCCGAAAGGGAAACTGTTATGACAACAGTATCATGGAGACCTTCTTCGGACGACTGAAGAACGAAATGTTTTATGGATGCGAGAAAGACTACAAATCATATGAGGAGTTCTCCACAGCCATGGCGAAGTACATTGACTACTACAACAATGAGCGCATCCAGGCAAAAACAAAATGGATGCCACCCGTAAAATACAGGATGGCATCCATGGGTTGAGCCTCGATCATAAATCAATGTGTCCAGGAAACTGGGTACATATCAGACTGTCCCCAGTGTCCACTTTTTATTCGATGATCTTATACATCTTCAGGATGTTCTGCTTGTCCGTATACTCATATTCCATCTTGTCCATGCTCTTCTTCACCATATAGATTCCCAGCCCGCCGATGGCCCTTTCCTCCGCGGAAAGCGTAACGTCAGGATCAGCCTTCGCCAGGGGATTATAGGGGATGCCGCTGTCGATGAAGGTGATCACCACAGACCGGGGATTTTCCTGCAGGTCCATCCGGATGGTGACGGAGCCGGTATCCGGGGCATAGGCATAGCTGGCGACGTTGACAAAGATCTCTTCCACGGCCACGTCGATCTGCATCAGGATCTTCATGGGGCAGCGCATGGACTTGAGATTCTCGTCCACAAAATCCAGCACCTGCTGGAGATTCGCCACTTTGGCTTCAAGGGTCAGCTCTTTCACGCTCATTCTCCGTTCAGTCTGCGGAATATGCAGTGATAGGATTCCAAACGTCACATCATCTTTTTTTCATTAAAAATATTATATAGGATATCACTGTATGATTCAAGCAGAAAATAGGTTAAAAAGAGGACAGGGGAGGCAGGCTCCCCTGTCTGTTGGGTTTGTCAGGTTTATGGGAGGCAGGCCCGCAGAACAGCGAGATCTGCTGCAGTGAACACGAAGGAGAACCGTTCGCTTCCCACGATCAAGGTGAAATCACCTTTTTCGTCGATCGGCATTTCCAAACCGTCCGGTCCGATGAGGTACATAGTGCCATCACTGTAAAGAGTGATCTTGCCTGTATAAGTGTTGCGGCCCTTCAGGAGGTGGACTGTGAAAGTGCCGCCGCGGAAGCAGTTCAGCTGTACGCTTCCGGTGATGTCGGTAACCGAGAGGAGAGGACGTACTACATGAACGGCAATCTCAGCGGGCTTGTTGATGCCTTCATCAATCGGCTGCGGCTGCGGTTCCGGCTTGGGTTCAGGCTTAGGTTCCGGCTTGGGTTCAGGTTCGGGTTCCGGTGCGGGCTTGGGTTCGGGTTCAGGTTTAGGTTCAGGCTTAGGTTCCGGCTTGGGTTCAGGATCGGGTTTCGGCACGGGCTTGGGTTCGGGATCGGGCTGGGGTTTGGGTTCCGGCTGGGGTTGCGGTTCCGGCTCAACATAATCCTTCAGGATTACGGAGAAGAGCACGCCGCCGCCGCGCGGAACGATCATGAAATAGTTGCCGTAGCTGTCCTGGATCAGCTTGTTATGGGCCTGGTCGCCGTAAACCTCGTCGATCATCAGACCTGCGGGCACGTCAATCTTCAGCACAATGATGTCGCCTTCATTGGCAACTTCGCGGCCCTTGTAATCCCTGGTGCCGTTGGTGTGGATGATGCCCTCCTGGCTGGGGTCAACCCGGATAATGTACTGAATGGCTTTTTCAGCTTCCCGGTCGGCAACAAGCTTCTTGCTGTCCGTGGTTTCGTCATATTCCTCACGCTTGACGTAGTCGCCGTCCTTGTCTGCCGTCATTTCCCATACGGTCAGGGTCAGCTTATCGCCGAGGGCCGTGTCGTCCTTGAGCACAACGCTGGTGCCGCCGGTGGCGACCAGGGAGCCGTCGATGATCAGGTCGGTCTTTTCTTCTCCGCCCGCGGTCAGTTCAACGCCGTTGCCGTCGCTGATCACGTCGCGCCCGATGACAATCTGGGTCGTGCCTTCGTTTGCCACGGTGACGCAGTCGTATACATTGCCTTCTTCATCGTAATACAGCGCGGTACCGTCTTCCTGTTCCGCTTCATACACTTGAACGACTTTGCCGTCGATGATCTGGTCGCCCAGGGAGATGCCGTTCAGCTTCTCGGGGTTGACTTTTTCCGCGTCGCTGGCGGCAAATTCTTCATGGGCATGCCGGTTGAGGACGATGCCGGTGTCGTTGACGCCGCCTTCGACCACCAGGTCAGTCGCGACGTTGATGTTGATGTCGCCTTCCAGGGCGTCCACGCGGATACCGGTGGCGGTGTGGTCACCTTCTTCATTGGTGTCCAGGGAGGTCACCTTCACGTTGTCGCCGATGTTGATATTGGTTTCATTGAATTTGTTATCGCTCCGGACGCTGATGCCCGTAAGCTCCCTGGATTCGCCTTTGACAATCAGGTCTTCGCCCACATTCACGTTTGTCACGTCTGTGTTTTCGTAGTCAATGCGCTCACGGGCGTAGGTTGTCTGGGTTTCCGGTTTATATTCCTCACCGGTTATTTCATACTTTTTGTATGTATTTCCCGGATAGACGACCGTGATGTTTTGTTCGTCATTAATGCCCCATCTGGCCATGGTGGGATTGTCCGGGTTGTTATCCTTGTGGAGGGGGATAGGAGTATCTGTATACACGTCTGTTGTGTATTCGTAGAGAATGTCGTCGTTGTATTGCTCGGTGTTTTCGTTGAGCGTGCTCTTGTGATCGAGCGTGAACGTCACCTCATCCCCTGTGGTGGCAGGGTTCAGAATGGATTTGAGCTCTTTGCGCCCTGCCGGCAGATCATCCACGTTGTCAAACGTGCCGGCTTCAACCCATTCAAGGTCGCCGACATTGTTCACGGCAATGCCGGTTCCGCCGTTGGAGGTAATGCTTCCCTGGACATCAACGTTGACTTCGGAATTGTTGTTCCTGATCTTCAGGGCGTCTTCCTTGGCTGTAATGTCTTCTTTGATCGTGACGTTGTATTTGCCGTCATGCTGGGAACCAATGCTGACTTCGCCTTCGACATTCGCGGCCTGCACATTGATGTTGGCGCCGTCCAGGTGATCTTCGTTTCTGTTTTCGTTCAGATAAACATGGCCGTAAATGGTTCCGTCCACATCATAATTAGCGGTACCGCCATCCTTGACCGTGGCGTTGATGCCGCCTTGTGAGGCATTGGGGTTGCCGACATTGCCGGTAATGTTTGCGTTGGCTTCGCCGCCTGCGAAGTAGGATTCTACCTGTATTTTGACGTCGCCGTTAATGTTCGCTTCACGCGTACCGTCTTCACCGCGGAACCGGATCTCGGACACATTGCCTTCCTTCAGGTTGAGCTGGGCCAGGCTGCCGTCGTCGTTGGAGGACAGCGTGGCGCGTCTGCCGAGACCCTGCCCCTCGTTGTCAATATTGATGACCGACTTACCGCCGTCCGCTGCGCTGATTTTCACATCGCCGTTGGCCGTGCTGAGCAGTGTAACGGCGGTGCTGCTGCCTTCACCCGTGGAGGAGGCGTTCACAAGTGTATGGTCGAGGTATAGGCCCTCTGTGTCCTCGCCGGCAATTACCTGTCCCTCGGCCGTCACCGTGGTCTGGCCGCCGGAACTGGATTCTGCCTTGATGGCTGTGGGATCGCCGGGCCCATTGGAACCGGCCGTTTCAGCGATAGCCATGCCTCCCAGGGTGATGTCGGCTGTGCCTTCATTTTCAGCGAAAACATGAAGGGCGGTGGGCTCGGATTGCGTTACCTGCTCTCCGGCGTAGCTGACGTGAATGTAGATGTTTGTTAAACCTACATTGTTTCTGTATCCGTTCGCAGCGCCGAGCGTAACGGCAGTTTGCTGCGGGCCCTTTGCTTTGCCGTCGTTTTCAATATAGACCCAGTTGACTAACTGGCCGGAGATGTTCCCTGTATCGGCCACATAATTAAGATGATTTGTATGATTGATCGGGTAATAATCCCTTTCAGGGGCTTCACCGCTGAGGGATTCTTCCTCCTGCCCGGCAGTTTCATTGCTTTCCGGGGCTGCACCGCTGAGGACTTCTTCCTGTTCAGCGGTTTCGGCTTCTTCCGCGAAAACGGGAATACCGATGCTGCCCGTCAGGAGTGACAGGGCAAGAACCGATGCCAGAAAAATCCGATAGAACTTTTTCATAAAATACCTCCAGGGCGTGATATGGTGTTGAAACAATTGTCATTGCTTTCTCCATTCCTTTATACGCAGGAATCTGAATGGATGGCAGCAGACAATTGCAAAAACCGAAAAAAAGAAGCAAAAGCTTTGCAAACGGTATCATTTTTGTCTCAGAAAGCTTTTGCCTATATAAAAATACCATATTTTAACAGTTCCTGGCAAGGGCAAAACTGCAAAAAACAGGAGAAAAATGATAAAATAATTACATTATCCAATCAACAGACTTTTTGCAGATAATTTTTTGTTCGCCTTGAGTTCGCTGGTATAACCGCATATACTGAATAAAAGGGGGTGAGAATCATGCCCAGAACAGCAAGAATAAAGAGCGCCACCGGCTATTATCATATTATCGCCCGCGGCATCGGCAAGCAGATTCTGTTTGAGGAAAAGGCAGACAATCTGTTCTTCCTGCGAACGCTGAAGAAATATAAGCAGGAAGAGAAGTTCAGCGTCATCGCTTTCTGCCTCATGGAGAATCATTTCCATCTGCTCCTGAAGATCGACGACGGCCTGGACCGGGTCATGAAGAAGATCTCCACCTCTTATGCATCCTACTACAATACCAAGTATGAAAGGACCGGGCATCTGTTTCAGGATCGTTATATGAGCAAGCCCATCGACAACACCGTCTATCTGCTGACTGCAGTTCGCTATATTCATAACAATCCTGTGAAGGCGGGCATCTGCCTGGCAAGTAAGTATAAATGGAGCAGCTGGCGGTATTACACCGGTGAGTTGAAGGGTCTGGTGGATACACAGGAAGTCCATAACCTGCTTGGCGGGGCAGAAGGCTTCATGAAGTACAGTGCGGAAGCGGATCCTTTTACTGAGGATGAAGGATTCTTTGAATGCAGGGAATCGAAGCATCTGACAGACAGGGAAGCGCAGCGAATCATCAAAGAGGTCCTGCGCCTGGAGAGCGGGACACAGCTTCAACAGATGGAACGGAAACAGAGGAATGAAAAGATTGGCATTCTGAAAGAGAACGGACTTTCAGTACGGCAGATTGAGAGACTGACAGGAATAAACCGCGGAGCCATTGAGAGAGCAATAAAAGCGTGACAGGAGAACCGTCCCTCTGTCACGCTCGGATAGCGACGAAAAGAAAAACCGTGACAGGAGAACCGTCCCCGTGTCACGGTTTTTTGTTGTGGCGGGAAAGCGTGACAGAAGAACCGTCCCCTTGTCACGCATCCAGTCTTTGTCTTTCTGCCAACGCTGCAAAGATACCGCCCTTTGCAATCAGCTCATCATACGTGCCGTCTTCTGCGATCTTGCCGCCGTCGATGACCAGGATCCGGTCGCAGTGCTTGATCGTGCTCAGCCGGTGGGCAATCACGATCCTCGTGCACTTCATCTTATCCAGGGCCTCGGAAACCTTCCTCTGGGTAATGTTGTCCAGGGCGCTGGTGGCCTCGTCAAAGATGAGGATCTTGGGCTTGGGGGCGATGGCCCGGGCGATCATCAGCCGCTGCCGCTGGCCGCCGGAGATGGTACCGCCGCCGTCCTGCAGCATGGTATGCATGCCCATGGGCATATCCCGGATGTCGTCGGCGATGCCGGCGATTTCCGCGGCTTCCCAGGCTTCATCCAGCTTCAGCGTGGGGTTGGAAATCACAATATTGTCAAAAATCGAACCGCTGAACAGCCGCCCGTCCTGCATCACCGTGCCGATCTGCCGCCGCACGCTCCGCAGGTCCAGCTGGTTCAGGTCCTTCCGGTCGTAATTGATAACTCCGCGCGCCGGCTTCTCAAAGCCCAGCAGCAGCCGCACCAGCGTGCTCTTGCCGCAGCCGCTCTTGCCCACGATGGCCACATACTGCCGTGCGGGGATGGACAGGTTAAAGTCCTCAAAAATCGGCTTGCTCTCCGGATCGTACCCGAAGGTCACGTGGCTGATTTCGATGTTGCCGCTCAGCCTTGTCACCGTCTCCCGGTGATCCGAGGTTTCCGGTTTCGCGGAAAGCAGGGGCTTCACCAGGTTGATCACCGGTTTGATGGATGCCGCGCTCAGTGCCATGGCGGCGAGGGAAGAGAAGGCGGTGGAAATATACGCATAGCTCGCGTTGAAGGCGAAGTAGTCCGCCACGGTCACCTTGCTTCTCACGGCGATGAAGTACATGACCCCTGTACCGATGAGCGATACCGCCGTGGTCATGACGCTGCTCAGCTTAATGATGCTCGGCGGGTTAAAGGTGGTGGTCGCCGTCTCCACATACAGGTCCGACCACTTGGCAAAGGCCCGGTTCTCCGCGCCGGACAGGCGGATCTTCTGGATGCCGTTGATAAACGCGTACACCAGGCCCCGCTCCTTGGCGGTGGTCACCATTGTCTCCTGGTCAATCTTCATCTGCACCCGCGCGCTCAGCAGGCTGATCGCCAGCGTCGCGATGGTGATCAACAAACTGGGCACCACCAGGCTCGGCGCGAAGGCGAAGATCTGTCCCAGGTAGATCAGGGAGAACAGGCCCGTGATCGCTGTGGAGAACAGGCTGTCCACAATCGTGGTGCACAAGCTGTCCATATAGGATATATATTGGTTCAGTTCACCCACGCTGTAATCCCGGAAGAAGGCTGCCGGAAGGCTCAATATCCGCATCATGGTCGCGGCGGATACGTTCACGTTCAGCTTATACCGGATCCGGGAAAGCAGCATGTTCCGGATAATGGTCAGCAGGATCGTCGTCACCGTGGCAAAGAACAGGAAGCTCACCACCGCCACCAGCAGCCTCGTGCTGCCCGCTGCGATAACCGTACCCGTCAGGATCTGGTTCAGTTTCGGGATCAGCAGGCCCACCAGCGCGATGGCTCCCGCTGCCACCAGGAAGGATATCCGGTCCCGGGGCGTCAGGCAGGAAAGCATATACCGCAGCAGGTCCTTCAGCTTCAGTTCACGCATGGGCAGGGGACGGTAGAAGCACAGGGCTTCCTCGGAGATGTTCGCCGCCGTATGCCCGTTGATCTTCACCTTCGCCCCGCTGGCAGGATCCGTATACTCATATCCGCCCATTTCGGAGGGCAGGATGGCCACAACGGTCCCCGTATCCTTCAGGCTCCCGATCATCGGTCCCATGGCGTCGTTCTGCCATCCCCGGGAGAGGATAATCTCCCGGTACAGGATACCCGTGGAGCTCAGCAGGAAGTCCAGCCGGTCCCGGAGCCCCCGGACCGTGGCGGGCACCTCCCGCTCCTTGACGCCCATGTGCTTCAGCAGACCCGATACCGCGTCGTTAACGTCCTCTTCCTCGGAAAGGAAGGTATGGATCTTCCGTCCGGTTACCGACCGGGCGATGTTTTCAAAGGAGTCACTGAGGAGCTCCCGTTCATGTTTTTTCCTGAACTCTATCTGATCATCAAACCAGCCCATCTTCAGCGCCTCCTTCCTTACTCATTGCTTACCAGGTCGGCGTAATAGCCGCCCCTGGCATACAGTTCATCGTGGGTGCCCCGCTCCACAATCTTTCCCTTGTCCAGCACGATGATCTCATCGCAGTCCCGGATGGTGCTCAGCCGGTGGGCGATAATGATGCACGTAATCCCCCGGGCGTTGATGCTCTTGATCACCTCATACTCCGTCCGGGCATCCAGGGCGCTGGTTGCCTCGTCCATGATGCAGATCGTGGGGTCCTGGCTCAGCGCCCGGGCAATCTCCAGCCGCTGCCGCTGCCCGCCGCTCAGGTCCCGTCCGCCGTCCAGCAGTTTGTGGAGGAAGCCGCCGTCCCGGGTTACGATGTCGTCATAGATGCCCGCGTCCCGGGCGGCCAGCGTCACTTCAAAGTCCTCGATGGAGTCGTCCCACATCTTAATGTTCTGGCTCACCGTGTCCTCAAACAGGGTAATATCCTGGTCGATAACGCTCACGGACCCGGTAAACACGTCCCGGTCGATCTCCGAGATCGGCACCCCGTCAAACAGGATTTCCCCGCTCCAGGGCCGGTACAGGCCGGAGATCAGCTTGGCCAGCGTGCTCTTGCCGCAGCCCGTCCGTCCCACAAACGCGATCTTCTGTCCCGGTTTCACCGTCATGGAGAAGTCCGTCACCTGGGGCTTGCCCAGCCGGGAATAACCGAAGGTCACGTTCTTCAGTTCAATATTGCCGGAGAGCTTCTGGTATTCCGCCGTCTTCTCCCTCACCACAAAGGAGGGATCCTCGGGATAGCTCATCACGTCGTCCACCCGTTCCATCTGGGTGGTCATCTCCTGCATGCTCTGCCCTGCGGCAATCAGTTGGGAAGCAGGCGCCATGAAGGAACTTAAGAATCCCTGGAAGGCCATCACCATACCGGCGGTGAACTTCCCCCGGATCACCAGCAGCACGCCCAGTCCCAGCACCGCGATGTTCGCCGTCGCCGTGATGGCGCTCGGCAGCGTGCCCAGGAACAGGTTCAGCTTGGTATACGAAACATTCTGGGAATTAACACTGGCCTGGTATCCTGCCCAGCGCCCGAAGAAACCGTTCTCCGCGCCGCTTGACTTAATCGTCTCAATCATCGAGATACCCGACATGGTCGCAGACGACAGTTTCGCCGCGTCCCGCTGCTGCACCCGGGTAATATTCACCCGCTTCGAAGTCACATACGCGGAAACGACCAAATTCAACACAATGGCTCCCACACCGATCAGCGCCAGCATGGGACTGTAATGGATCATCACCGCCAGGTAGAAGATCATCATCCCGGCCTGGATGGCCAGGGGAGCGAAGGTCTGCACCAATGCCGACGCAATGGAGGCATTGGTGGCCTGCCGGTCCGCAATATCACCCGACAGCCGCTGGCTGAAAAACTGCATCGGCAGCCGCAGCACCTTCCACAGGTAGGAGCTGCTGCCGTAGGAGGTCATCTTGCCCTGAATCCTTAGCGAATACACCGCAGAAATCCAGGTCACCACGATGGAGATCACCCCGAACACCGCAAACAGCACCAGGAACATGGGCAGCCATTCCGGGTTCGATCCCGTCAGCAGCCGGTCCAGGAACGTCCGGTTAAACACAGGGGAGATAATCCCCAGCAGGGAAGAGATTGTCGTGGTCAATACCACAAAGGCCACGGCCGTCCCGGAACCACGAAGCCGCTCCTTAGCGTAAGACAGCACGCTCTTCGGTTTTCCGGAAGGCTTAAAATCCTCACCGGGCTCGAAGCACATGCACACTCCGGTAAACTCCCGGTCAAACTCTTCCCATTCCACCTTCACCCGTCCACGGGCCGGGTCATTCAGCACGGCCCGTTTTCCCTGGAAACCGCACAGCACCACAAAGTGATTGAACCCCCAGTGGATAATGCAGGGGAAGGGCCCTTCCTCCAGCAGATCCTCCGGCTCCACCCGCCAGGCATTGGCCGTCAGCCCGTAGCTCCGGGCAGCAACCAGGATGTTCTTGGCCGAAGCACCGTCCATGGAAACACCGCAGTCCACCCGGGCCTGCTCCAGCGGTATCCAGTTTTTATAGTAATGCATGATCATGGTCAGGGAAGCCGCCCCGCATTCCAGCGCCTCCATCTGCATGACCACCGGCACCTGGCACACACCCTTGGTAATGGGCGCCGGTACCTTCTTCTTCAATCTGAACATATCAAACCCTCACACAAGCTTACGCTCATATCTTCCTATAATAAATGAAAGAGCAATAAACCAACCCATCACTGCAGCAACAGCGAAATGGGTCTCAGATCTTCCGTCACAGCCACCCCGGAGTACACCCCGTCCGGCAGTCCGGTATCCGCCGGAACCACCACCACGGGATCACCCACGTTCAGCCCGCCGGCTTTCAGCAGACGGATGCTTTCATCCGCCTGGATGACGATGACCTCATATTCAGAAGAAGAGGCGAGGGGATATTCCTTCTCGTCTATGGATACATTTCCATAGGAAAGAACACCTTCCGCCTTGTCATACGGAATATAGCAGAGGCTCTTGCCATCCTCCACCCTCACCGCTACGGAAGAAGTGGTTTTGATATGACCGAACACACCCCACAGGATAGCGCCCACCAGCAATGCAATCACTGCCGCCAGTACCAGCCACACCCCGGGAGACGTTACCCGAAGATAATCATTCAAACTCTCCGGAGACTCCACGGCCTCCAGGCTCTTTTCCCGGAACAGCTTAACCTTTGTCTGTTCAGACACACCAACAGCCCCTCTCGACATTCGATTGTAAAACCTGAGAGAAGTATATCAAACTTCATACATTTCTAGCAAGAGCGTTTCACCGTCACGGGACAAGCTGCAAGTATCTGGGACGAAAAATATACAATAGTAAAAAGTCTTCTTATTTATATATGGGACATCGATGACTTCACTCTGTCATCCAGACCAAGGCGTAAGCCGCGTGGAGGGATCTCGTTTTCTATAATTGTTAATTATTCATTGTTAATTGTTCATTGTCATCGTATAAAGCGATGACGCAGTCTCCTCGCCCGTTCACGTTCGGGAACCTAATAGGAACATCGCAGCGTTCAGGACAGTGTGTCATCCTGAACAAACGAAGTGCGTCGAAGGATCCCTAACTACGTCCGAAGGACGATAATTATGAATTATGAATTATGAATTGTGAATTTGGGCTTTGCCCACTCTGGGGACAAACGGCCCAAAACAGGGACGAACCGAAAACAAAAGTTACTCGCACTAGTATATAATGACCCAGGTAACTTCTCGACGGATGTATCTCCATTTTATGCTTCCCACAAGAAGGAGGTCAAAATCATGAATAGTTACATAAGAGATACATGAGAGCCTTCAAAAGTACATACAAATACGGACCAAGCCATCAAAAACGTACCAACGTAACCCAATTCTTTGGGTGGGACAAATACGCAGATACTTCTTGCCGATGTTGCATTTATTTCATTCTGCAAAAAATATACAAACTTTTTTGCAGATCCACTGCCATCTGCCAAATGCCTGCGTATAACCTTATGTGAAAATCATTCCATCCTTACAGAGAAGAGAGTGGGAAATGTGACAACATCGCATTACTATTTGCAAACGTTTGAACAAATTCCTTGCAGTTTTTCCATGATGAAACGACTATACGTTGCAGAATGTGCATAGGACGCCTGAAAACGTTGAAAAAACAATGGAAAAACCTCTTCAAATTGCATGTTTTTACCTTTACAGGCCGAAAGGTCATATGGTAAAATCAAATAGATATACGATGTAATCAATACAACCAAGTTACACCACTCGAACTGAAACAGAAGCTGGAGGGTTAACGATGAACAAACAGGGCGGAAGCATCGATCTCGCGAGATTGGCCGTCTATATTCTTAAGCGCATCTGGCTGGTAATTCTTTGCGCAGCTATTGGCTTTGGCGTGATGTATTACCGCGCTTCCAAAGCCCCGGATACCTATACGGCTTCCGGAACGATGTTCGTAACAAACAGTAACCCGAACCTTGTAAATTATGGATATGCTAATGTGACGGATATCTCTAGTGCTGTTCAATTGGTGAATATCTACAGTGAAGTTGTAAAAAGTGAAACTGTTATGCAGCGTGTATTGGAATACGCCATTGAACCGGCTGGTGAGAACGGCAATGAAGAAGATGTTTTGCTGAGCCAGAAATATCCTGGCCTGTCTACCAGCTTTATACGCTATGCTATTTCCATGAAATCGGTGCATGAAACCCCGATGGTTCAGGTTTCATGCACAACAATAGACCCGAATCTTTCAGCTGATATATGCAATAGTGTATTACAAGTTGCCCCAGGAGCTATTAAAGATGTTGTTTCTGCTGGAGAAGCAAAAGCACAGGACTACGCAACAGTTCCTATGTTTGCTAATGGGCGCAATGATAAGAGGCAAGGCCTGATAGGAGGCTTGGCTGGAGCGGCTCTCGCCTGTGCTCTGTTGACGCTTTTGTTCCTGATGAATCATCAGGTGGAGAAGCCCGGCGAAATTACGGATCACTATACTCCGCCGATCCTGTCTTATATCAGAAGAGCAAAAGGTTCAGAAAAAGATGCTGGAGCTTTCCTGCTAAATGAGAAAACAGATATGGATCTTGTGGAAGGATATGCCAAGCTCCGAATGAACCTGCTCTATACCTTGTCTGAAAAGATGCATCGGACCGTTTTAGTCACAAGCGCCATATCAGGAGAAGGCAAGAGTACCATTGCTGCAAACCTGGCAGTTTCCCTGGCGATGAGCGGGAAGAAGATCCTTCTGGTAGATGCGGATATGCGCCGGGCATGTCAGAGTGAAATTTTCTACTATGATCCCAATTCTCCTGGATTGGCTGATATCCTGACTGGAAGTACAACTGCGAAGAAAGCGATTGTTTCTACAGTATGGGAAAACCTGGACATCTTGCCGGCAGGTTCCATGCCGAGCAATCCCTGCGAACTGCTGGAAAGCCCTGCAATGGAGAAACTGATTCAGGAACTGGAAGAAACATATGATCTGATCCTGATGGATGTGCCGCCGATCAACATTGTTTCCGATCCTTTGGCTCTTTCCAGCAAATGCGCCGGTGCCCTGTTTGTGGTTCGGCAGGAGTTCTCGGATCACCGGGAAATCCGCCGGGCACTGGTCTCCTGCGAGATGACCGGTTTGGAAGTCTTGGGCTTTGTCTTCTATGGAGAAAAGCTGCATCAGGGAAAATATTACAGTAAGCGCTCCCAGCGGGGATATGAATACTATAACAAATATGATACCCGGTCCAGAGTGGTTGGTGATCCGGACAACCCAAAGAAGAAACACGCAACAAAAAACGAAGACTGATACACGATATTTTAAAGGGAACATGAGAGGGGAAAGAGCATGAAAAAGCTCATCAGGGTGATTCCGGTTCTTCTGATTCTGACACTGTTACTCAGCACCGTTTATGGAGCGTCTGCCGCGGTGACGCCCCAGAGCCTGCGTATGCCCGCTTACAGCCTGACGGACTGTGAGTGGAATGAAAACGGACAGTTAATTTCTGAAACTGTCCATGACTCGGATGGCAATCCCGCCGTTAATAGCCGTGGATTCCATAAGGCTGAATATACCTGGGATGCGAAGGGGAATCCCCTGACCGAATCCTATACCGGTCTGAACGGTGAGCCTGTTGTTGCGGATGGGGGATATGCCAAAACTGTTTTCACTTATGAGAACAACTCCAAGGGAGTTCCCCACATCGTGGCGGAAGATCGCTATACCGCGGATGGCAGCCGTGCAGACATTCCCGGTAGCTACAGTTACCGCCGGGATATATGGGACGGAGACCAGATCTTTTCCACCGCTTATTATGATGCATCTGGTAATCTAATCCAGCCCACCGGCGGTTATGCCCGGATCCTCTACAGCCTGGAAGAGGATGAAAACGCAGTTGTGATCACCAAACGTTATGAAGATGCAAACGGTAATGCTTTGCTGGGTGCAGAAGGCGGAGCAAAGATAGTTTATATTTATGCCAAAGGCCTGACCGCAGCCGCAAATGCTCGGGTGGATAATATGGGCCTTGGGATGTTGCTGGGTAATATGCCTATCCGTGACCGTGAAGGTACACCCAATTCTATGCCGGAAAGTGAACGGGGAGAGCTGTTTAACACTGTAGTCCTGGATGATAATGATCGAAAACCCATGCTGGTTTCCACGGAAATCTATGGAACGGACGGCAGCAAAACTCTCGGCGCAAAGCGTTGGCAGCGGGAAGTTCGCAGCTACGATGAACGCGGCAACCTGACCCGTACAGATTATTATGGTGCGGATGGGGAACTGATCATCTCTTCTACCGGTACTGCGTCTACAGTTAACACCTACGATGAGCTAAATCGGGTCATCCAGATTGATTATCTGGATCGTGACGGTCAGCTGCTCAAGATGCTGAATGGTTATGCTCGGGTAACTTATGAATACTATGGCAGCAGTGAACGGGTACATTATATCCGTTATTTTGGAGCGGATGGTAACCGTACCATGATTACATCCGGCGTCTCCATGATCGAATTCGAATATGATGATAACAATGAATACGATTGGGATAAGCGGGAAACTTATTATGACATCCTGGACGAATATACTCAGTCCAACGGTGGCTTTGCCCGGATTGAATGGAAGCTTTTCGATGATAACAACTTCAAACTGGATGATAATAAACTCTGGGTGCTGAATTCTCCTTATGCTCAGTGGGAAAAATACTACGGTACGGATATGAAGCTTGTTGAACGGAAAGCAGGCCATGCCGGTATCGAGAACTTCAAAAATGAGAATAACCAGATCATAAAGACTGTCTATATGGACGATCAGTGGCTGCCTACACGGTATGAGGAAGGCCAGTACGCCTGGATCGAATATCAGTACGAAACCAACGATCCCACTGAACCTGCCTGCTATGAAGCATACTTCGACAAAGACGGCAATCCGGTTGAAGCCATTACCGGTGCCTATGCCCGGAGCATGGTCTACGGCGGACCGAAGAAGAATCTTCTCCTGGAAGAAGCCTTCTTTGACGCGGAAGGAAATCCGGATACCAGCGTTGTGACCGGTGCACATAAAGCTGCCTATACTTACGACCGGAACATGCTGCAGACTTCAGTCCATTATTACAATGCGGATGGAACCCTTTCTGCCACCCGGAACGGGGAAGCGGCCATGCTGCGGGAGTATAATAGCAAGGGAAGCCTGCTGTGGGAAGTCACCTTCGGGGATGACAATAAGCCTTTGGCTGTGAACGGCACTAATGCTGCTCAGGTTCATAGCTATGACTATGCCGGACATCACACCGGTGAAAAGTTCTTCGATGAGAACGGTACTCCTGTGACCAACAGTAATGGTTATGCCAGCGCCATCTATGATTATGACGCGAAGGGAAATATCACTTCCATTTCCTACTATAATGCGGAAAATATGTCCACCCTGGTCAGCGGACGGGCTAAAGTGGAACGGGAATATGACAACGCTCACCATATGACCTATGAACTGAACGTTGGTACCAACGGCCGTCCGGTCCTGCAAAGCGATGGCTTTGCTGCCCGTAAACTGACCTATGATCCGGAAACCGGCCTGACAACCAAGGTGGAATATCTGGACGCTCAGGGCGAACCGGTTGTCATTTCCCAGGGCTACGCTTCCTATGAAGTCAAGTATGATCATGCCGGGAATCTGACCCTGCGTGCCTATTACGATGAGAAGGGTGAGCTTGTTGCTCCTGCGACACCTGGTTATGCCAAACTGGAGCGTCAGATTGACGCTCAGGGACGGGTGACTGAAGAAGCGCGCTACAATGCGGATGGAACCCTACAAGAAAACCGCGACGGATATGCTGTTACTGAAACTACTTATGATATCAATAAGACAACGGTTTCTTATCTGAACGCTAATCGTGAACTGGCGGATACTTCCTTCGGCTATGCCTCGAAGGTAACCGAAACAGATTACATGGGCAACACCGTGAGTATCGCTTACTTTGGTGCAAATAATGAGCCTGTAAAAATCGCTGACGGCTACCATACCCAGAAAAACACCTGGGATATGGAAGGCCATCAGCTGAGAGAGCAGTACTTCGATGAGAACGGCAAACCGGTCGCATGTCCGAAAGGATACGCTTCCTTCCTCTGCGAGTATGATAAGAACGGCAATACCACCCGTGAAGTACACTTCGGTGTGAACGGGGAAGTTGCGAAAGTCATTGCCGGTGCGCCGGAAGTCCTGCGTGAGTATGACGATGAAAATCGGCTCCTGAGTGAGAAGTACCTGGATGAAACCGGTATGCCCTATATGCTGCGCGGGGACTACGCTTCTACTGAGTGCGAGTATGATGCCCGTGGCAATCTGCTGACCGAAAAGTTCTTCGGTACAGAAGGACAGCCTGTGATTTCCACCAAGGGTTATGCCCAGAAAACAGATACCTATGATATCCGCGGACATCTGTTGTCAGAGGAATATACCGATGGCAAAGGTAATCTCCTCATGCAGCAGATTGGCTATGCTAAGAAACAACAGACCTGGGACAGCCACGGCAATCTGCTGAGCGAAGCCTGGTTCGATGAATCCAATCAGCCGGCTCTGCAGGAAAACACCTACGGATATAAGACTTATAAATATGACAATCACAACAACCTGACCGAAGAAGCATGGTATCACCATGAAGGTGCACCTACTGTACTGGCGGACGGTTATAACCGTGTCGTCCATGTCTATAACGCCTTCGATCGCCGCGTGCGCAGCGTCTGGTATTACAACATGGATATCGTAACTCTGCCGGAAGGCTATGCTGCCAAGTCCTTTGAATATGATGGTCGTGGTCGTATTACCAAGACATCCTGCCTGGATGACAAGATGCAGCGGGTAATGACGAAAAAGGGTTATTCAGCCGAGCAGAAAGTATATGATAATGCCAATAATGTCCTTCAGGTCCGCTATCTGGACGTGAATGATAAACTGACCCGTTTGCCGGAAGGCTTCAGCGTCTGGCAGCGTGAATATGACAAGAACAATCACGTAATTCTGGAACAGTATCTGGATGAGAATGAGCGGATTGCGTCTCTGACGGAACGCCAGCCTGCTTCCAGAAACGTTTATGACGCTCGTGGCCGTTTAATTCGTATCGAATATCTGAATACCGGATTACAAGCTTCTGAAACCCAGTTTGGCTACAGCACGATTCAGTTTGCTTATGATGATCAGAATCGCCGCACCGGTATTACCTATCTTGATGCCAATGGTTTGAACAAAATGATTTCCGCCGGCTATGCCGGGATTCGCTATGAGTACAGCGATCAGGGTAAGATTTGGCGTACTACTTACCTTGATGTTTCCGGACAACCGACGTTGTTCAAAGATGGCTATGCCGCCAGTGAAAACATCTATGACAATGATTTGAACCTTGTCGGTACGATTTATCTGGATGATAAATACAACCGGACATACATCGGTGCTGGGTACTCTGGTATCCGCCGTTCGGTGGACAAGAACGGAGACATCCTGACGGAAACCTACCTGGATAATGATGATCTGCCGGTTGCGGGTGCGGGTGGATATGCCACGCTGCGAAATACATGGGATAATCTCCGCAGAGTTATCAAGCGTGAATATCTGGACAAAGAAGGTCAGCCAGCCAAACTTTCCAGCGGTTACTGCGCTGTGGCTTATCAGTATGACAATAACAGCAACAAGATCCGTGAGTCCTACTATAACAAGGATGGCGAACTGATCTGGAATAATGACGGTTATTGCGAGATTTTGCTGAAATATGACGAGCGGAACCATTGCATCGAAGAACGTCTTCTGACCAGGGGCGGGAAACCTGCTGTTCACAACTACGGACGCTATTCTTCCATGACCCGGAAAGTGGATGAGGACGGACGGGTATTGGAAGTCCACTTCTATGATGAGCAGGGACGTCCCACCTTCTACGCCAGCGATTATGCCGAAGCCCGGTATGTCTATGACCTGGCCGGACGGCAGACAGAAGTCAGCTATTATGATGTCGAAGGCAAGCCGATGGCGGTCCGCCGCGGCTATGCCAGGATGACTACAGAGTATAACACTCTGGGACTGAAAACCGAAGAATGCTACTACGACGTGGATGGCAATCTGGTAGATACCCAGATGGGCTATGCCAAGGAAGTATCTACCTATGATGAACTGGGTAATCGGCTGACTGTCAGATACCTGAATACCTCGCAGCTGCAGGTGGTTCCGGAAGGTTCCGCTTACGCCTACTATCTCATGGCTTATGATGACGCCGGACGGGTCCTCAGTGAGGAATATTACGACGAAATGGACAAACCGGCACTATGCCGGGATGGATATGCAGCTCACTATGCAGAATATACCGAAACCGGACGTCTGAAGGAAGAAACATACTTCGATACCGAGAATAAACCTGTTGCGTATAATGGCTACAGCAAACGTGAACTGGTGGATGAGGATAAGGAGAATCGTACCTACACCCTGCGTGTCATCAATGAAACCATGGATGACGAGTCCTATATCGAAAGCCGTCAGACCTTCGACAAGTATGACCGGATGATTAGGATCAGCTACTTCGATAAGGCTGGTAATCCGGCTGTTGGCGCTGAGGGCGCCAGCACAGTGGAAAAGGAATACACCGGACGCGGCCAGATCGCGCTGGAGAAGTTCTACGATGCGGCAAATAAAGCAACCGCTGTGAACGGTGCATATGGTGTGGCTACCACCTATACTCCCTTTGGCCGGATCGATAAACAGACCTGGCTGGATGAGAACGGCAATCCTGCACCGAATGCGAATGGCTATGCAGCCTTGACTTATGCATATGACCTGACCAATGCCGCCAAGGTGGAAAAATATATCCAGAAGTATTTTGACGCGAATGATGAACCTTGCGCGGATACCCTGGGAGCCTATGGAGTGAGCATCCTCTTCTATCCGAATACTCGGGTACATGAAGTGACTTACCTGGATGACGAAGGTAAGCCAATCAATACGAATAAGGGATATGCCCAGCTTCAGTACGAAGAGGATGAAAACGGAAACCGCACCTGGGAAGGCTACTTCGATAAGTACGGCGGGCAGGCTAACTGCGACGCAGGCTATTCCAGCAAAGAATGCGATTATGACAGCGCCGGACGCCTGATCGGGGAACGCTACCAGGATCGCTACAATAAATTGACAAACAACGCGGAAGGCGTTGCAGGCTGGAACGGCTACTATGACGCGGAAGGCAACCTGATCATTACCAGCAAGTACAATCAGGATAAGGAAGCACTTCCGACTCAGAATCCTTAAAGGAGGGAAGCAAAATGAAAAAGACAATGAACCTTCTTATCAAACTGACTGCGCTGCTTCTTCTCCTGTGCCTGCTTCCTCTGGCAGCAACAGCGGAAGAGAAGAAGGAAGGCAACTGGGAATCATTCCTGCTCATCTGCAATGAAGGCATGAACAACGATAAGGGCAATGCCGGCAACACCCTGATGGTTGCAGCCATGGAGCCTGATCAGGGCAGAATCCACCTGATGATGTTCACCTGGGATACCTTCATTAACTATGAAGGCTACGATGTTCCCCAGAAGCTGGATATGCCTTATCGGAATAATGGGCCTGAAGAAGCGGTCAAAGTCTTCAATGAAAACTTCGGTTTGAACATTAATCATTACCTGAGTCTGAACTACCTGAATCTGGCTTCCCTGATCGATGAATATGGCGGAATCAATGTGGATATCACCCGTGCGGAGCGTAATGCCTTGAACGGTATGGTGGCGTCCAAGAAGATCCGCCTGCAGGAGCAGGTGGCGGCGGGTGAACTGGGACAGACTGTGATTGATATGCTGGCTCAGGAATATTACCTGAATGACTTTGGACCCAACACCCACCTGAACGGCTTGCAGGCCGTGGGCTACGGCTGGCTGCAGTATGACAGCGTGTATAACTGCTGCCAAAGGGACGCAAATGTTGTCGCGGGTCTTTTCCACAGCGCCGGAAGCTTCATTGCAGATAAAGTAGCTCTGTATACCAATGAAACCGGTGTACCTGCAGACGACTATGCCAGAAGACTCATCAATCTGGATGAAATAACCGAAGAAGATTATCAGTTCCTTCGTGATCAAATTGCACCCATCTTCCAGATGTCCGTGAACAATATGACTGAGGATGAAATACGGAGCATTACACTTGCTCTTGCCAAGATTGCTTACCAGGCCGAACGGGAAGGGGCAAGTATCTTTGATCTCATCAAATCCACTATTCTTCCTCTGGAAGCAACCCAGCCCTATGACATAGTGGCTGGTGCACAGGGACATCTCATTGATAAGGAAGCCAATATCGCTGCGGTAAAGGAGTTCCTGTATACCGAAGACTAAGCAAGAAAGGGCAACCAAGTACTGACCGGACTGGCAGGCTGACGAACCCCTGGAACATACCGAAGCCTGCCCGCGGGAATAATACCCGCGGGCAGCACTATATCCCGGCAAAAACCGGGACGGCGGAGCCTACCCATTTTTATGGTTGATCTCCGCAAAAAGTCTTACAATTTTGGCTTTGTCCACTGTTTCCTAGCCGCATTGATAAGGCAAACTAATGATAATTATGAATTATGAATCGTGAATTATGAATTGCTTATGAAGGGAGATGAGGGCACTGTACGCTTACTGTTACTTCTGCGAAACCCAGAAATGTTCCACCATCGCTGCTCTCATCCGTCGTACCTTAAATGAAACCTGCTTTTCTCCAGAAATCATTCAGCGCAAATGGACCAAGGGTGTCTGTGAAGAAGTTCGTCACCCATGGCTTCCCGGATATATTTTCCACTATACAGAAGAACCACTGGATCATGCGATCCACATGTCCGGGATCATCCGCCGCCTGGGAGACGGGGAACTCAAAGACGAAGACCTGGCCTTTGCTAATATGCTCTATGAGCACAACGGCGTCATGGGTACCATACATCTGGCAGAAGTCGGTCAGCATTGCACGGTGTCTGACCCCCTCTGGCAGAAGATGGAGGGAAAAGTCATCAAGATCGATCGCGGCAGGAAACGCTGTTGCGTGGAATTTACCTTCGATCAGGTCAAACGGACCGTCTGGTTGGGATATGAATTAATAAGACCGATGAATGAGCAAGTATAGAAGGAAGGCATGAACTTATGGCTAGGAAGGTTTTCTTTAGTTTTCATTATGAAAATGATATATCTAGAGTAATGGTTGTTAGGAATAGATGGGTAACCTATGGTGGACAACTTGCATCACAGGTCATTGATAACGCCGATTTTGAACAAGTAAAACGACAAGGTCAAGTTGCAATAGAACGTTGGATAGATAAACAGATGGATGGAACTACTGCAACAATTGTATTGATTGGATCAGAAACCTTACAAAGACCATACGTACAATATGAGATATGTAAAAGCATAGAAAGAGGAAATGCTATTATTGGCGTCTACATAAATAATATAAGAAACTTACAAGGTCAAGTTTCAATGCCTTGTCCTAAACATACAATTATCGGATATTACAAAGACGGAACACCAGCATATTTTGATCAAGTAGCTGATGCAATATACGATTATCATATAAATGAAGGATATACAAACTTACATCATTGGATTGAAGATGCAGTGAGGAGAAAGAATGGATAAAGAAGATAAAAAGATAAAACATCTTGAGATGATAGAAACTGTAATTGAAAGGATAGGGAATAACAGTTTTCAACTTAAAGGTTGGTCAGTTACTCTTGTTTCTATAATTGGCGCATTATCTGCGCAGGGGTCTGAAAAGAAGTTTTTTTTGTTGGCTTTTATTCCATTACTAGCATTCTGGATGCTTGACGCTTTTTATCTGCAAATAGAGAGAAAATATAGAGTCCTATATAAACAGGTCTTGGATGATAAAATCACAACTTTTGACATGGACATACATGACATAAATACTAACGATGATAAAAATATAGGTTTTCTTCGGTGTATGTTTGCTCAGGTTGAAGGTTGGTTTTATCTTTCGATAATTGGTGTAGTGATGACATTGGCTATTCTAATAGGTGTATTCCATTAAGTAGACTGATTATTGGACTGTGAAATAATATAATTGTTTAATTGCTTTCTTGTCAAAGAAGAAAAGAAAGATATATAATGTCATCCATCAACAGTTAAGTCTGTTGCTTTTTACAAT
Organism: Clostridiales bacterium FE2011; assembly: GCA_017569305.1. NCBI lineage: Bacteria > Bacillati > Bacillota > Clostridia > Eubacteriales > Clostridiales bacterium FE2011. The sequence goes on from CP069418.1 coordinate 3,285,280, forward strand.
TATAGTACCAGGCGGAGGATGAGTATCATGGAGCATATGAAAAAAGAAAACCGCGTATTCAGATTCCTGAGAACAAAGGGATTTATCCTCTTGCTGGATATTATTGCGGTGAACCTGGCCTATATTGTTGCGCTACTTCTGCGCTTCTTTGTACACGGGGAGTTCAAGGTCAGCGTTTCATACCTGGATTATTTCTGGAAGATCGCTCCTTTCTATACAGTGGTCGCAATTGCAGTATTTTTTGTTTTCCGCCTTTACGGTGGATTGACGCAATATGCCGGACTTAATGACTTGAACAGGATCATCAAGGCCCATATTGTGACCTCGATCCTCCATGTTGTTATCTCAATTATCGTCCTGGCGGTGATCAAAAAAGAACACAACATTTACCGTATGCCGTTTTCCTATTATGTGATCGGCGCGGTTCTGCAGTTTATCTATATTACCTTCATTCGGTTTTGGCGTAAAATCTTTATGATTGAGAAAGCCAAGATCGACAGTAAAAAAATGAGTACTGTTCCGGCTGTTATTATTGGATCCGGAGATCTGGGACAGAAAGTCCTGCACCATCTCGAAAATAATACGCTTTATAAGCCTGTGGCCATTGCCGGTAAGGATAGCGGCTGGATGATGGATGGCGTTCCGGTTGTTTCTATGGAAGAAATTGAAAGCCAGATCAAGGATAAAGATATCAAGGCCGTTTTCATCGCGGATAAAGATCTCAACAAGGAACAGCGGGATCATATCAAACAGATATCCGAGGGCCTGGAACTTGATGATTTTACTGGCTATATGAGCAACCAGTCCGGATTCCTGCCCCTAACTAATCTTCTGGATGTCATGGATATGCCCATTGTGGTGGATGTGGACGGAAAAGAACAATCCTTTGCTTCTGCTGAAGAATGTCTTTCCACATTACCAGGTGAATATGATGTTGTCAAAGTTCAGGCAACCAAATTGGTGCTGAAGAAGCGGGAAGAAGATACCAGTTGGATGAGAGTCTATCAGGAACAGACAGGCCGCGAAGTAAGCTACTTCTGATAGTGTAAAAAAGCTAAGCAATTCCTATCTCTAAACAATCGAACAAGCAAACAATCCGGAACTACGAAGGGAAGGCTGTTGATACATGGATTTCCTGAATGATCCCCGGTTTAATGGAATTACGCCTTTTGATGGCAGAATCTGGCTCTCATCTCCAACAATGCATGGAGATGAGCAGCGCTATGTGGACGAAGCAATCCGTACCAATTGGGTGAGTACCGTCGGTGCCAACATCAACGAGATCGAAAAAGAACTCGCGGAGTATGTTGGCTGTAAGTATGCTGTTGCTCTCAGCTCTGGTACCGCTGCGCTACATCTGGCTACAAAGCTTGCCGGAGAAAGGCTGTATGGTCAGGCAAGACCTGATCAGGGTACATTAGCCGGAAAAAAAGTTTTCTGTTCTGATGTCACTTTTGATGCCTCGATCAATCCTGTTGCGTATGAAGATGGTGAGGCCATCTTTATTGATACAGAGCGGGATACCTGGAATATGGATCCGGCAGCTCTCGAAAAAGCCTTTGAGATGTATCCGGAGGTAAAGCTGATCGTTCTGGCTCATCTGTACGGAACACCTGGCAAGATGGATGAGATCCGGAAGATCGCTGACGCTCATGGAGCGTTGATTGTTGAAGATGCAGCGGAATCTCTGGGAGCAAAATACAAGCTCAACGGCCAGTGGGTTGAAACCGGTATGCTGGCGGATTACGGTTGCATCAGCTTCAACGGAAACAAGATCATTACCGGTTCTTCCGGCGGTATGTTCCTGACTGATTCATTGGAAGACGCCAATAAGGTAAAGAAATGGTCTACCCAAAGCCGGGAAAACGCATCCTGGTATCAGCATGAAGAGATTGGGTATAACTACCGCATGAGCAACATTGTTGCCGGTGTCATCCGCGGACAGATCCCGCATCTGGATGAGCACATCGCCCAGAAGAAAAAGATATGGGAACGCTACAAGGAAGGATTTAAAGATCTTCCCGTGACGATGAATCCCTGGGATGAGGAAAAGTCTGAACCGAACTTCTGGTTGTCCTGCATGCTGATCAATGAAGATGCTATGGCACCGCACGTGAGAAGTGATAAGGATGAACTCTGGCATTCGGTGAGCGGCATGAGCAGCCCGGGAGAAATTCTGGCAGCGCTGGCAACGTTCCGGGCAGAAGGCCGGCCGATCTGGAAACCGATGCATATGCAGCCGATTTACCAGATGAATAAGTTTATCACCGTGGAAGGCAACGGTCGGGCCAGGAGCAATGCTTATATTGAAGGTGAAGCGCCCGATGTGGGAGCAGATCTGTTCAAACGAGGACTGTGTCTGCCGAGTGATAACAAGATGACGACACATCAGCAGGATATAGTGATAGAGATAATCCGCAGATGTTTTGAGTAAGGGAGAAACGAAATGGGACATGAACCATACGGCATATACGAACGGTTTATAAAAAGACCTCAGGATTTCTTGTGTTCCCTTATTGCCATTATTGCTTTTTCTCCGGTGTTTCTTATTGTTGCTTTTTTGGTGAGAATAAAACTTGGATCACCTGTGCTATTTAAGCAAGATAGACCTGGAAAAGATAATAAGGTTTTTAAGCTTTATAAATTTAGAACTATGACAGATAAAAGAGATGATGATGGAAGGTTGTTACCTGATTCTGAAAGATTACCCCAATTCGGCCGTTTACTTCGTTCAACAAGTCTGGATGAGTTGCCAGAAATGTTTAACATAATAAAAGGTGACATGGCAGTTGTTGGTCCTAGACCACTTCTTGTACAATATCTTCAAAGATATAATGAACATCAAGCGAGAAGACAGGAAGTCAGGCCGGGATTTACCGGATTAGCACAGACTCATGGAAGGAATTCTATTTCGTGGGAAGAGAAATTTGATTTAGATGTCTACTATGTTGATCATATAACGTTTCTTGGTGACTGGAAAATCATTTTTACAACACTAAAGACAGTAATAAAGCGGGAAGGGATTACTTCCAATACATCTGCAACGATGGAAGAATTCATGGGGACAGAGGACGGACAGTAATGAATAAACTAATGATTGTGGGGGCTTCTGGTCATGGTCGTGTTGTTGCAGATATTGCCAGACAAACAGGATATACGGATATTGTTTTTCTGGATGATGATATGACACGCAAAGAATGTGGCAGATATCCTGTCATAGGGAAACCGAAAGATTATTCTCCTGATGAAGGTGATTTATTTGTTGCTATTGGAAATACAACAATCCGTAAACGGATCATGAATCAACTGGGTATGTGTATAACTTTGATTCATCCAAAGGCAATCATTGCAGAAGATGTTCAAATCGGCGAAGGCTCAGTAATCATGGCTGGAGCTGTTGTAAATCCAGGAACAAGAATAGGCCGTGGATGTATAGTTAACACATGTAGTTCCATAGATCATGATTGCGTGATTGGTAATTATTCACATATATCTGTTGGAGCACATCTGGCAGGGAACGTTGTGATCGGCGAAGAAACGTGGATTGGAATTGGAAGTATTGTTAGCAACAATATAAATATATGTAGTGATAGTATGATAGGTGCAGGCGCAGTAGTTATAAGGAATATAGATGAATCTGGAACTTATGTAGGCGTGCCGGCAAGGAGAAGAAAATGAGAATACTTATTTTAGCGAATCTTGATTTAGGCTTGTATAAGTTTCGAAAAGAATTAATAGAGGAACTTCTTAACAAAGGACATGAAGTTTTCATATCACTTCCAGAGGGTGATTTGATAAATGCATTAAAAAAAATGGGATGTATTTTTATAAACACCCCAGTAGATCGCCGTGGAATTAATCCAATAACAGATATAAAACTCCTTATAAGATACAAGAAAATAATGAAAGAGGTAAACCCTGAACTTGTTATTACTTACACAATAAAACCGAATATATATGGCGGGATTGCTGCTCGGCAAACAGGAAAAAAATATGCTATAAATATTACTGGGCTTGGAACCGCATTTGAAAAACCTGGTATTGTTAGAATGGTTGTTAAAATGCTTTACAAATTGGCTCTGCAGCAAGCGAGAATAGTGTTTTTTGAAAATAATAGTAATCGAAATGAATTGGTATCATTTGGCTGTTGTGAAAAAGAAAAAACGGTGGTCCTTAATGGAGCTGGAGTTAATACAGAAATATACAACTATCAATCGTATCCTAATAATGACATTATAAGATTTCTTTTCATTGGGCGTGTGATGAAAGAGAAAGGTATAGAAGAACTGTTTCAGGCTACAAGAAGACTTATAGAAGAAGGAGAGAAGTGTTTCCTAGATGTGGTTGGTCCTTTTGAAGAAAATTACAAGGAAAAGATTGATAAGTATGAAATAGAAGGTTGGTTAAAATACCATGGTTACAAGGAGGATGTTCGACCATTCATAAAAGATTGTGATTGCTTTGTCCTTCCAAGTTATCATGAAGGGATGGCGAACACAAATCTAGAATGCGCTAGTTCAGGACGTCCTATTATAACAAGTAACATTCCAGGATGTAGAGAAGCAGTCACTGAACAATCAGGTATAATTTGTGAGCCTAAAGATATCAATTCTTTATATCAAGCTATGAAAAAAATAATAGGTATGAGTATTAATCAAAGAAAACAAATGGGTATATGTGGAAGGCAATATATGGAAGAGAAGTTTGATAAAAAGAATGTGATTAAGATGACATTGGAGAAACTCATATGAAGAAAAGATTACTTATCATAATGGGAAGTTTGAACCGCGGCGGTGCGGAACGCGTAATTTCATTGATTGCCAATGATTTTGTTTCACGTGGCTGGGAAGTTTGGATAGGGTTACTTATTTATAATTCTGTTGAATATAAACTACATGAAGAAATTCATATTATTGATCTAACTGGTGGAAAAGGAAGTCGTGTAAAAAAAGGTCCAGCTTGGTTAAAAGATATTAGACAACTAACAAAAAAGATTAGACCGGATGAGATATTGTCTTTTGCTGCGAGAATGAATGTATTAACTCAAATTGCATGTATAGGACTAAATAGTAGTATTACTGTGTCAGAACGAAATGATCCATATATGGATGGAAGGAATAAAATATTAGATTTTTTGACTTTTTTTCTTTATCCAAAGGCAAAAAATGTAGTCTTTCAGACGCAACGTGCAGCAAGTTATTTCCAAAGGATAAGTCTAAAAAACAGTATTGTAATTCCAAATCCTATATCGGTTACAACATATGCGACACAAATGAAAAGTGGGAAGATAGTTGCTGTTGGACGTCTTGAACCACAAAAAAACCACGAAATGTTAATAAAAGCATTTAGTCATATTGTTGATAGTTTTCCCCAAGCGACATTAACGATATATGGAAGAGGATATCTTGAAGAGGAATTAAAAAAATTAGTAAAAGAGCTCAATATGGATGGAAAAGTCTTATTTCCAGGAAATATAGAAAACATACATGAAATGATTGCTGATGCCAATGTTTTCGTTTTATCATCGAATTATGAAGGACTTTCAAATGCACTATTAGAAGCAATGATGATGGGATTGCCATGTATCTCGACCGATTGTGCCGGAGCAGATGAGTATATAAATAATAATGAAAATGGGATTCTAATTAAGGTGGGAGATGAACAGGGTTTATTGAATGAAATGAAAAGGATCCTAAACAACCCTGAAGATGCTGCTCGTATGGGAAAACAAGCACACAACACTTCAAAATCTTTTGAAAAAGATGTGATTCTGGAACGATGGTACAAGACAATAACAAGAGAATGAGGTGTACAAATGAACTTAAGAGATTTTATTGTTTTGAAATGTAGTAAACTAATATCAGATAAAAAATGGATTCAGTTCAAGTATTTTACACATTTTCATAGAAAATTAGATTTAGATAATCCTAAAACATTTAATGAAAAACTCCAATGGCTAAAGTTGTATTATCAGAGACCAGACCATACTAGAATTGTAGATAAATATGAGATGAAAAAGTATGTAACAGAAACAATAGGTCCTGGTTATGTTGTGCCTGTATTAGGAGTATGGGATTCAGCTGATGAAATAGATTTTGATGCTTTGCCAGAACAATTTGTTTTAAAGACCACGCATGATTGCGGGGGCATAATTATATGCACAAATAAAGAAGATCTTGATATAGAAGCTACTAAACAAAAACTGACTCGCTCCTTACATACAGATTACTATATACAATATAGAGAATGGCCATACAAAAATGTGAAACCTAGAATTTTGGCAGAAGAGTATATATTGGATGAATCAGGGAATCAATTGAAAGATTATAAGGTTTTTTGTTTCAATGGCAATCCATATTGCATACAGGTGGATTTCGATCGTTTCACGGATCATAAAAAAAACATATACAATACGAAATGGGAATTATTAGATTTTTCTTTTAATTATCCATCACATCCGGAAATTCATATTCAAAAACCCAATAATCTTGATGAAATGATTAGAATAGCTTGCACTCTATCTAAAGGCGAACCATACGTACGGATAGATTTTTATTCGGTTAATGAAAGGATATATGTTGGTGAGATCACGTTTTTCCCGGCGTCAGGTTATGGAAAGTTTATACCGGCCGAATACGATAAAATTTTTGGCGATATGATTACATTACCAAACAGAATTATATCGAGGGATTGAAAGAATGAAACAAAAAATAAGAATCTTATGGGTCACGAATGCATTTGGATGTGGCGGAGCAGAAAGACAAATGATATATATGTACGATATCCTTAGTCGTTACTGTGACTATGATATTCGTATATTATATTATGCCCACGTTAAAGATGAGTTACCTTTAGGAGACATGAAAACAGTATTTATTGACAAACAAAAAGTTGGACGGCTAAAAACAATTCTAACTATTGCAGATTATATAAAAAAGAACGATATTTCGATAATGCATGCCTTTGGCGGCTGTTCGGCTAATATATATGGTCGCGCAGGTGCTATGTTGTCGAAGAAAACTATTCCGATTGGAGCAATGTTAGGGAAAAAACACTTTTCAAGTTTGGCGAGTAGAATAATGAATTCACTTTTAAATTTAAAAGGCAACTGGTGGACAGTAAATAATGTTGAATTGATTCCTATATTACGAAAAGATTTGAAATTTACTACTCCTGAGCGCATTAGGATGCTTCATAATGGTTTTGTTTCAGATACAGAAATAAACTACCATATTAATGAAGTGACGGATTATGATAAAGATAAAGGGGATAACTTTGTTTTTTGTACAGTAGGAAGATTACAACCAGTTAAAAATATCCAGCTTTTGATTAATGCGGCAAGTAAGATTTTTAAAACACATAATAATGTCAGATTCTGGGTAATTGGTAATGGTGAAGAATACTATCATTTACAAAAACAGATTGATGAACTGGGAATAGCAGGAAAAGTGAAACTATGGGGATATCGCTCGGATATTGATGTTGCATTATCTCGAGCAGATGTATATGTTCAAACCAGTATCACAGAAGGATCTCCAAATACTATTGCAGAAGCAATGCGTGCATCAAAACCGATAATTTCTACGAATTGTACAGATTTATCAGAAATGATTGACAATGGCAACAATGGATTTATTGTTAAAAACAATGATTTAGATTCTCTGGTTAATGCAATGAATAAGATAATTGATATTCCAGATGATAATAGAAAACAATTAGGAGAAAAATCTAAAGAGATGTTTACGAAAACTTTTTTGGATAAAAATGTCGTGAAAGAGTTTGAATCTTTATACAATCAAGTGTTGGGTTGATTAATACTATGGAGGTGACAATACAAAATGTTTGATATACCAATCTTAATGTTTCACTCAGTAAATGATACTCCCCAATTAAGTCCAATGGGAGAATTATCTGTTTCTGCAGCTGGATTTGAGCAGTACTTAAAACTGTTCAAAAAATGGAATTATCAAATGATTAGCATGTCTGATCTTATTAATCATAATTATTCTGATGATAGAAATTTCGTTGTATTAACATTTGACGATGGTTTCAAAGATAATTTAACTGTTGCGCTACCAATACTTAAACGATATGAGGCAAGAGCGACTATATTTGTTAATCCCAATTATACTAGTGAAAAAACTGATGAGAAAAGTGATTGGGGATTCATGACATGGGAGGAAATACTAGAGGCTGAAGAAAGCGGTGTTTTTGATATCCAAGCGCATACAATGACTCATGAATTTGCTTTTATTTCAGATGAAATCATAGATTTTTATACACCAAATAAATTTAATAAGTTTTATTGGTTAGCGTGGATGTTATTTCCAGAGTCACCCTCAAAGTGGAATAGCGAAGCTTATAAATATAAAGATATGATACCGATAGGATATCCAATATTTAAGTACGGCAGACGTATTGCGCAAAAAAAATTTAATCCAGATCCAGATTATGTCAAACATCTTATTAAAGGATTTCAACAAAATGGATATGTAACTGATCAATATGCTGGAAAGCATGGAGAATACGAAAATATATCAGACTATGAAAAATATATAGTGTGGGAAATAGTTGAGTGTAAAAGAGTGCTGGAAGAAAAGCTTAACAAGGAAATATCCACACTCTGTTTTCCAGGCGGCGGCTATACAGAAGCAGCTCTTGATATTTCAAAAAAATGCGGATATAAATGCTATATGATTGCTAGTAGATTAAGAGAAGGGAACAACTTCCAGCATTTAGAGAATATTAGGAAAGGCCAGTTCGATGGTTTTAATAGGACTGCATTTTCACTTATTCATCCCGGTTTTTTACCTGAAGCTTTTTTTGATAAATGGGTTGCGAAATTAAGCTTGGGAGCTTATCAAAAAATGCCGAGATATATGATTCTAAAAAAACTGCTATCAAAAGTATGGCATGCATAAGGATTGTTATTCAGGATAATGATTGCTGGAATCATATTTTTTACATTTGTAATTGATGAGGGTGAACAAGAATGATAAGAAAAATTGTGCTATTTACAGCTAATAAATCGAGCGGTATCGAGCAAATGACAGAAGAAATAGCGGAGATTCTCAATAAAGACGGAATTGAATGTGTTTGCTTTTTTCCTGAAGGGACAGATGTTAGTAGAAAAGAGTTGAATTGTAGATACTATTCGATCTCTCCATATGAATGCGTCTTTTCAAGAAATGTAACAGAGGTAGCTGATAAAATAGTAAAAGAAAAGAGTGATGCAGTATGGTTTACTGATACTCCCTTGATGTCATCCCTTGTATTGAGGAAAATATATAAAAAATGTAAGACGATTATAACGATTCATGATCCGAAGTCTCATCCATCAAATAAGTCGAGTATACTTTTATCACTATATAACAAATATGCTGAGCTGAATAAAAAGAAAGCGTATAATGTTGCACAGAACATAGTATTAATGTCTGCTGAAAGCCTTTCTCAGTATAAAACTATGTTTCCTCAATATTGTGATAAGAGCGTTTTGCTTCCTCTTGGAGCACATATTCCGAAAGACGATCCACAAAAACCTGTTGAAATTCAAGATGGTCAGGATTTCCATTTGTTCTTTGGTGTTATTGACAAATATAAAGGTATAGAAAATTTACTTGATTCATATAATAATTCACAACAAAGAATTCCATTAGTTATAGCAGGGAAAGGGAAGTTTACAGATAAAGAAAAAGAAAAAATAGGAAAATCTACAAATGTTATTATTCTAAATAGATATATTACTAACGGTGAGATGAAATGGTTAATTCCGCATGCTAAATCCATTGTATTACCGTATATTGAAGCATCACAAAGTGGAGTTTTACCAATTGCTTATAGCTATGGTGTCCCGGTTATTGTTTCTGATTTACCTGGTTTAACCCAATATGTTGAGAATGAGAAGACAGGGTTTGTATGTAAAAATATAAAAGAAATGACAGACGCACTTAACATATTATCTAGCAATGATAATTATGATTTGCGAGAAAATACATTACATTATTATAAAACGCAATTAGATTGGAAACAGAATCTAAGGAAGTTGTTGCTGATATTTGGAGAAGGAAAATGAAAAAAATAGGGATAGTTACTTATCATAATGCAATTAATTATGGTGCAGTATTTCAAGCCTTTGCTCTACAACAGTATCTACTAGACATGGGATTCGATGCATATATAATTAATTACAGGAATTCCTCAATTGAAGAGCAGTATAAATTAAAGCCTTTACGGATAAATAAGGATTTTATTACAAATCTAAAATGGGATATTCAGAACTTGGTATATTTACCTGCAAAGAAAAAGAATTTCCGTATATGGGAAAAACGATTTAAACTGCTATCTGTTACAGATAAAAACAATTTAAGAGAAATAGCGCATAATTTGGATAAAATAATTGTTGGAAGTGATCAAGTCTGGAAGCTAAAAGCAAATAATTTTGATAGTGCTTATTTTCTTGATTTTGTTGAAGAAGATAAAAGGATCAGTTATGCTGCAAGCTTTGGAGCAAGTAAATTAGAGGATAAAGAAAGAGATTTTATTGCAAGGTATTTATATGGGATCCCTTGTATTTCTGTGAGAGAAGAAAGTGGGATTACGCTTGTCAAAGAGTTGACTGGAAAAAAGGCTGAACATGTTCTTGATCCGGTGTTATTAATGGATAAGGTTTTTTGGATCTCAAATATGTCAGGCAAAAGTACAAGGTTATTAAAAGATTACATTTTTGTTTATCAACTGGGTACGGGAGATTATCTTCCGCAATTTGTTAGAAAAATGGCAGATGAGATGAATTTAAAGATAATCTATGTTGCAGACAATCTATTAACGATGCTTAAATATGGTTTTCACTCAAGAAACAAATCGAGCATTGATCCTTCTGGATTCTTGAAATTGTTATACGGAGCGAGAATAGTTTGTACAAATTCATTTCATGCATCTGCCCTTTCAATGATAATGCATAAAGATTTCTATACGGTAATCAAGGGGAATGAAAATGATTTGTGGAATACAAGAATGTATAGTTTACTTAAGAGTTTTAATCTTGAGTCAAGATTAGTGCATGTTGGGGAAAAGGATAAGCATTTCTACCCATGCAAATTTGATAAGGTTTCGGAAATACTGACAGAATATAGAAAGACAAGTAGATTGTTTTTACAACAGTCACTTACAGGGAATGAATATGCGCTTAAGGATACAAAAGGATGATCTAATAAACACCATTTACTACTTTGGGGGCATGTGGTGTGTTTTTTTGAGTGGTTCATCAGCACTGCGCCCTTATTATGTTATCCTTTGGCCGGCATTCGTTGCTTTATTCACAGTGGTGTTATTACCGAATATCAGTAATAGCTTAAAAAGCACAAGTATTAAAAACCAGATAATAATGTATGGATTGTATCTATTCTGTTGTGCATTTTCTATTGCTATAAGTGCCAATAATAATAGATCAATTGTTTTTACAGAAAGATTGGTTTTAGCATTTCTCTTCGCAATAGGTGTTTCTGCTTGTGATGACAACTATTGTAGACAACGAAGAATTATAGAGATTTTTCTGCTTTTCTTATTGGGGGTTTCGTTTGTTGAGCTATTATTTAAAGACATTTATCAAAAGGTTTTTCTTCCATTACTTGATGGTCAACAAGGATATTATTTACGGTCTGGAACGTTTGGACTATGTATACAAGGATTCACAATAGGTATAAGTAAGAATGGTTTATGGATGTCTATAGGGTTTGCGCTATATTATTCTAAAATCATATCGGGTAATAGGAAAACAATAAACAAAATAATGTTATTACTATACTTAGTAATGATTTTTTGTACAGGCAAGAGAAGTTATTCTTTGATTGCAATTGTCCTCATACTCTGGGGTGTGTTTTTGATGCGCATAGGAGAAGATGTTGGAAGAAAACTCATAAAAATCTTTTTAATATTTGCTGGGTTGGGAGTGGGAGTCGTTTTTCTGTCACAACAATTACCTGCTTTGAATACTTCAATAGTGCGGTCACTAGAGTTTTTAGAAGAAGGAGATATATCTGATGGTCGTTTTAGTACTTATACAGATGCAATAGCGAGTATTCCGGCAAATCCACTTGGAATTGGAATAGATGTTTCAGGCCTCCATAACTCTTACATGCAGTTTATTCTTGAACTTGGATGGTTGGGAGGAGGTATTTCATTGTATGGGTTTGTCAGACCATTTATCAGGGGTTTTTCAAAACTAAAAAAAGTATTATGTCTTGATTCTTTATCTGATGTTGATAAAGAGCAACTGCTTTTTTCTATGCTTTTTCAAGGCCTTATACTATTAGCTGCATTTGTAGCCCATCCATTTATTTGGCATGATGTTATTATGCTTTTTATGATTATGCAAATCTCCATGATAAAAATTATAAACAAGTATTACAACGCTGGTGTTGACAACATTTCTAATCAGCCAAAGAGTAACTTGATCTCGAAATATTTCAAATAAATGCTAAAGTCTGTGATATAAAACTTGTGTCTAGACTAGTCAATCGTAAAACATCGGAGGAGCTATGGAAATAAATAAAAGTTCAAAATACAAAAGTCTCGCAAAAGACACAGGTCTATTTACTATTAGCAATTTCGGATCAAAGATACTTGCTTTTTTATTTACTCCCTTATATACAAGAGTATTGGCAACAACAGAATACGGAATAGCAGATTTAATTACGACTACTATTTCTTTTATATATCCAATTCTGACACTCGCAATTGCAGACGCAACTTTACGATATGCGTTGGATAAAAATGAGGATAAAAATACAGTTTTTGGTGTTTCGAGTCTGTTTACTATTATATCAGTATTTGTTTTGTTGGTATTCAAACCATTTATCTGCCTAATAGATAGTTCACTTGATAAATTCTGGATGATTTTTGTGTTGAATTACGCACTATTTAATATTCATAACCTTCTTTCAAATTTTGTCAAAGGATTGGGGAAAACAACACTATTTGCTATTCAAGGAATACTTCATACTGTAACGATAATTATATGTAATGTATTATTCCTTGTGGGTTTTAGAATGGGTTTGTATGGGTATTTATGGAGCATTATAATAGGTTATTGTACACCAATACTTGTTATGTTTTTCGCGGCAAAAATATATAAGTATATTGTGCCCTTTAAAATAGAAAAGAATTTATTGCTTGATATGCTTAAATACAGCATTCCAATGATTCCGACAATTCTTGCTTGGGCTATAAATACGAGCATTGATAGATACATGATTATCTGGATGTATGGATTGGGTGATAGTGGTATATATAGTGTAGCTCATAAGATTCCAACAATTTTAACAACAATTCTTTCTATTTTTTCTCAGGCATGGCAAATTTCCGTTATAACTAATCATGGTTCGAAAGATGAAAGTCAGTATTATTCAAATGTATATAAGGGACTAGATTTCATAAGCTTAAGTGGTTGCTTTTTTATTATTCTAACATGTAAATTGCTAGCAAGTTTATTATTTGCTAATAATTATTTTATTGCATGGCAATACGTTCCTATGTTGCTAATATCTGCAATGTTTTCATCTCATGCGGGCATACTAGCAGCAGCATTTCGCGCAGAAAAGAAGACAAAAAGTTTGTTTGTATCAGTTTTAGCCGGTTCAATTCTTAATATAGTATTAAACTATGTATTATTAAAAACAATAGGTGTTATAGGTGCTGCAATTGCAACAGCCGTAAGCTTCTTTATTGTATGGTTAGTAAGAATCATCTCAATACAGAAAATTGTAAAAGTACAAATACCGATTGTATCTACAGGAATTTGCTACAGTCTACTTTTTATAATATCGATATTAACTATGCTTGATTTTCCATATGCTTGGATAACGATTATATTAGCATATATCATAGTTTGCTATTTCCAGAGAGATACCATAAAAGGCATTTTCCAGGGCATAATGAATATATATAGAAAAAGAAAAGAAACCGAAAAGGTTTTATAGAGTATATGGTAAAAGCATACTTTTGTATTTTTCAATCAAAATAATGAATGGATTAGCAAGTGTTGTCGCCAAATCATATTACTATCGAAATAGAGTTTAATCGATATTTAGAAGTAATGCTACTATAACTGGCTAGTGAATTGTAACAAATGATTGATACATGTGAATATGGGAGAATAAGAAAATGGGAATTGGTAATAGAGTCTTCAAAATATTAAATTCAATTAAGTGGTGGGTAATAAATGTGATAATTTGTTATATACCAGGGAATTGTGTAAGAAAATTCTTTTATAGACTTTTTGGAATGAAAATTGGAAAAGGAGTATATGTATATGAGGGAGCTCATATTCGAAATCCTAAAGGCATTGTTTTAGAAAATGGTGTAAATATAGGCCCCAAGGTGCTGCTAGATGGCCGTAAAGAATTATATATAAAAAAGAATGCAGTTATTGCTTATGAAGCGATTATTTGGACTTTAAATCACGATTATAATGATTTGTATTTTTGTGGGAAGGGTGCTCCGGTTACTATAGGTGAATATGCTTGGATTTGTAGTAGGGCGATTATCATGCCAGGCGTTAAAATTGGTAAATGTGCTGTGGTAGCATCTAATGCCGTTGTGACCAAAGATGTTCCAGATTATGCGATTGTTGCAGGTGTACCTGCAAAGAATATAGGATATCGTGAAGAAAAAGACTACCAATATGGGGTAAAGTAATATATGAGTTTGTGTAAAATATTTCTTATATGTGTGGTGAAACTGAATAATGAATAAAGAACAGAGGATGTTTTTGAGGATTATTTCTGACCATCTTCAAGGTCGAAAAACTAATCTTTCAGATAGCATGGCAGCGGAGTTAGATTGGGCACAAATCTATAGATACGCTCAAATCCACCAATTAGAGGGGATTCTTTTTCATCAATTGCAAGCTTTTTTTGCTGGCAAGAAGGAATATATAAGCATTGCCAGCCAATTGGAAAAATCAAAAGCGGCATGTATATATTATTATGCTTTAAATTCTCATGCTATAGATGAAATACAGAATACTTTTCAAGTATATAACATTCGTTTTTTCCCGGTTAAAGGATTAGAGATTGCATCGTGTTATCCTATCCCAATGTATCGAACAATGGGCGATTTGGATATTGTGGTTTTTCCAAAAGAAAAGGTGAAAGCATCAAAAACGCTTGAAAAATTGGGTTATACGTTACTTGAAAAAAACTTTGGATTGCAATTTAGAAAACAGAGTATCAATTTGGAATTGGATACTCATTTATTACATAAAGAGACGCTGGAAAATAATAAACGACGCCGTTATTTTGATACGTGTTGGAAATACTTAATTGTCGATTCAGACGGTAAATATCATTTGGATATTAATTTCCATTATGTATATTTAGTAGAACACATAAAGAAACATTTTAGAACAAGGGGAATTGGGTTTAGACAATTTATTGATCTTGCTGTTTTCGCACAAAAGCATTCGGAGTTGGATTGGGAATGGATTAAGATACAATTGCAAAAAATAGATCTTTGGAAGTTTGCAGTCTTAGCACATACGTATATTTATATATGGTGGGGGATGGAGTCGCCTTTTTCAATTGAAAAGCTTGAGCAGAATTTTTATGAAGAAACAACAGATTACGTTTTCAGTAGCGGAGTGTTTGGATTTGAAAACAAAAATCAATCACTGTATGTAGCAGAAGCATATTTGAATTCAGATAGAAGAACGGGCTTTTTTACTCACTTTATTTATATTATGAGGAATACGTTTATTCCATATTCAAAAATGATTACATTACCATATTGTTCGTTTATTGCAGGAAAAAAATGGTTGCTACCTTATGGCTGGATTTATCGTGTTTATTATAAATTAAAAAGAAAAGGATGCTCGGGAAAAAACAAAGTTTCAATTGAATCAAAAGAAATTATGGATAATCATAGGAATTTAATGAAAAAATGGAATATATAGACAAAATGAGTTTAACACAATATGCGATTTTTAGGTGCTTTTTAGGCAATGGATCAGGTGTATAATTATCAATTGTTGTATGTATTATATATTAGGATGTTTATGATTTCTGTAAATAGATAATACTGAATTCGAAATGATAATATGAAAAATAAAAAGATAATGATACACAAAACAAAGCTTTTTTTTATTTGCTTGATAATATTTATTATTCTATCCTTTTTATATATTCATCCGATGGATAAAAGTGTGGAATCACTGCCCCATTCATATGAATTAAGGACAGTTTCTACTAAGGATAGCAAAATCCAGAGAATAGATTATGTTAATAGTGAAGGTATTATAACAATAGCAGCCAATTTGGGATATGCATCATGTGTTACGACTGAAGTTGAAAATGGCATACTAGAAAAGTACTATGATGATCATGGTAATCCAACACAAACGTATTTGGGTTGTTATGCTGTTTTGTCGGAATTTGATGAAAACGGAAATATTTACAAAAAAACATATCTTGATGATGCAGGAAAGCTTGTTATCACACATAATGGATATGCTATAGAAAAAAAAGAGTATTATGAAAACAAGCAAGAAAAAAAGTGTTCGTATTATGATACGGAAGGTAAGCCAATCCTAACAAAGCAATATGGATATGGTAAGGTTAATGAGTATGATGAAAAGGGTAGAATAAACAAAATTATATATATAGATGAATTCGGTGAGCCAATGTTAACGGGACAAGGATATGCTGTTGTAAAACGATACTATTATGAATCAGATGAAGAAAAAAATGGTAAAGTAAAAACAGAGTTTTATTTTGATGAAAATGGAAATCCAGTTAAGCTTTCATTAGGGCAATATGGAGTTTATAAACAATATGATGAATATGGGCGCGAATCAAACTTTACGTATTTGGATGAAAGAGGGGAGCCGATTGTAACAACCAAAGGATATACAACCATTATCCGAACATACCATGCGAATAACTCTATAGCGACTGAACAATACTATAATTTGGAAGGAAAGCCAATTTCTTTATCTGAAGGACAGTATGGGATAAAAAAAGATGATGGTTACACTGTATATCTAAATAAGAATGGAGAAAAAGTTTTCAATCTTAAAAGATTCCTATATAATCATCCAAGGACTGTTATTATAGCTGCTATTATGGTCACTTTTCTATCAAGCATTTCAGAAAAGAAAATGAATAGTCTTTTTTTTATTTTATATTTATGCATCATTTTATATCTTACATTGTTGAACAGGGAAGGCGATAACACATATGAAGTGGCAGGTTTTCTTTGGTCTTACCGGAGAATTATCATAGATAGCGAAGTTAGAGCACAGATAATAAAAAACATATGGCTTTTTATTCCGTTAGGTGCGATTTTATATCAGATAACTAAAAGAAAAGGAATACTGATAATTCCTATAATTCTTTCTATAGTTATTGAAGGAATCCAGTGTTTTACGGGACTGGGTTTTTGTGAATTTGACGATGTTATCAGCAACACAATTGGCGGATATTTGGGTTTTTGTTTTGTCAAACTGACAACAGATTTATTAATTCGTATCAAATTCTGGAGACATATTTCTAAAGTGAAAAGAAGGTAATGGTATGACTTTGAAGCAGCAACAACCTCGATGGAAATTGTTCCTGTTTGATCTTGGATTTTATCTGTTAACAGGTATTTTCATTTTCATTATTTATCCAAGTACAATAGAAGAACTGACAGTATCTGATCAAATCATCTATATAATGTTAGGTGCTGTGTGCGTTTTTGCCTTGCGTTTTGTGTTTGGTGTTTACAAACGAATATGGAGATATGCAGGATCTTCAGATTATCTATGGATAGTTATTGCAGATTTTGCTGCAGGAATAATATATGTATTACTCCGTGAATTTGTTTCACCGCGTAAGTTAACTTTTGTTCGAGCAGTTTCTTTGATTTGTCTTAATCTTCTTGGAGCAATCTGTATGCGCCTTACCTATCAGTTTGCTTACCAGAATCGTAATCAAACATCAAAAGCTCAGCGTACTATTCTTCGTTTTCTACAGTTTATCACAGGAGTTAAATTTGCACAGGATGAAGCGCTACCGGAGAACCGTAAGATTCGAATTGCCATTATTGGCGCAGGTAGTGTTGGTGCGATGTTGGCAGACGAGTTGCTTAATAATCCTAAAGCTGTATATAAGCCTGTGTGTTTTGTGGATGCAAATAAGGAAAAAGTTGGTAGGACAATATCTCGAATTCCAGTTGTTAACAATGAAACTGATCTCAATAGCTATAATGTTCAGGAAGTGGTATTTGCGCTTCCAAATATATCCAATGAAAGACGGAAAGAACTATTCGATATCTATAAAGGAAAAGGATATAAGATCAAAGTATACGATTATCCTTCTCTTGAGAATACAGATGGCCGTCGCCAGATGCGTGACTTTGCTATAGAAGATCTTCTTTATCGTAGCACTGTTGATGTGATCGATGAAAAAACAGCCTCCTGGTACCGTGGCAAGAATGTTTTGATCACAGGTGGTGGAGGATCAATCGGATCTGAGTTAGCAAGACAAATTGCCAAAATCGGTCCGAGCCGATTGACACTGTTAGATAACTATGAGAACGGAGTATATGACATTCAGCAGGAACTTAAAACAAGATATCCAGAACTCAATCTCCGAGTGGAAATTGTTAATATATGTGACCGAGACGGCGTCGAACGTGTTTTGAGCGTCAATACGCCGGACATTGTTTTGCATGCAGCAGCTCATAAGCATGTTCCACTTATGGAACGTAATGTCATGGAAGCAGTTAAGAATAATGTATTTGGCACATTAAATGTGGTTGAAGTATGCGAGAAATATGGTGTTAAGCGTTTTATCATGATCAGCACGGATAAAGCTGTGAATCCGACTAATGTCATGGGTGCAACCAAACGTATGTGCGAAATGATCGTACAGAGCCGGAAAGGGGACAAGACATCTTTCTCCGCCACACGGTTTGGCAATGTGCTTGGAAGCAACGGATCTGTTATTCCGCTGTTCCGGCGTCAGATTGCCAATGGCGGTCCGGTTACTGTAACTGATAAACGGATCACACGGTTCTTTATGACTATTCCGGAAGCCAGCCAGTTGGTTATGACATCAGGAGCTATGGCTAAGAACGGGGAACTCTATGTGCTGGATATGGGTAAACCGGTCAAAATCTATGACTTGGCGGAGGAGATGATCAGGCTATCTGGGCTGGAACCGCATAAAGATATTGAAATAGTTGAAACTGGATTACGGCCTGGAGAGAAGCTATATGAAGAGCTTCTGATTAAAACAGAAGAGATGGATAAGACTGAGAATGATCTTATCTTCATAGAGCGGGATAAACCCCTTAGTCAGGAACAAATCCAGAAAAAATTAGATATCCTGAAGGAGGCACTGGCAACAGGACATAATACAACAGTCAAAGAAGCACTAATGAAGGTTGTTCCGACATACCATACACCAGAAGAAGTAAATGAGTCACATTGTCGAATGTTTGGTGTCTAATAATATAATTAATACTAAACAAGAATGATAGTGGAGAGACAAATCATATGCACTGCGAACTAAAATTCCATGAGATCTATGGCCGGGACGCAGAAGGACTCTCTTTTTCTCCATACCGCATCTGTCCGATCGGTGCGCACAGTGATCATAATCTGGGGAAGATTACCGGTCTGGCTATTGATAAAGGAATTCATATTGCCTTTCGGCCGAAACAGAACGGGGTCATTGAAATGACCTCGCTTCAGTTTCCTAAACGGGCTCAGTGGCATATCCGGGAAATCGGAGAGAAGACAGGAGACTGGGCGGATTATCTGCGGGGGGCTACCTGGGCGTTGGCGAAGGAGCATATGCTTTCTGTCGGGCTTTGCGGTGTGATTGAAGGCAGTCTTCCCATTGGCGGGTTGTCTTCTTCGGCGGCTGTGATTCTGGCTTTTCTGAATGCCCTGGCAAAAGTGAATATGATCCGACTTTCTCCTCAGGAACTAATTGATATTGCCTTTGACGCGGAAAAGAATTATGTAGGGGTTAATGTCGGTACTTTGGATCAGAGCTGCGAAGTATTATCCAAGGCAAATCATTTGCTGTATCTGGATTGTAAGGATAACCGTTATGAACTGATCCCGGAAGCGCCGACAATGAAGCCGTATAGCATTGCAATCTTCTTTTCTGGCCTGGAGCATTCTCTGGCTGGTTCGAAGTATAATATGCGGGTGGATGAACTGAGGGCTGGAGTATATGCCTTACAGGCATTCTCCGGATATGACTACGGTAAGTTCAACCAGGCAAATGCAAGGGATGTTTCTTTCTCTGTATATCAGGCATATAAAGATAAACTGCCTGTACAGTGGGCAAAACGCTGCGAACACTGGTATACTGAATTCCAGAGAGTGGAAGCCGGAGGAGAAGCCTGGCGGAGGGGAGATTTGGAAGAATATGGCCGGCTGAGCTTTGAGAGCGGCTGGTCTTCGATTCATAACTGGGAATCCGGAGCTCCGGAGCAGATACGGTTATATGAGATTATGCGGGAAACGGACGGCATCTACGGCGGCCGTTTCTCCGGAGCGGGATTCAAGGGCTGCTGTATGGCACTGGTGAATCCGGATAAGGTCGATAATATCCGGGAAGAAGTGGAACGGAAGTATCTGATTTCTTTTCCGGAAATGAAGGGGAAATACAGTTTTCATCTGTGTAAGAGTGCGGATGGGATTGGAGTCAGTTTATGAAGTGTGTGATCCTGGCGGCAGGATATGCAACAAGGTTATATCCGTTAACCGAGAACTTTCCGAAGCCTTTGCTGGAAGTGCAGGGGAAAACAATCCTGGACTGGCTGCTGGAAGATATCGACAGCGCAGGATGTGTGGATCAGTATATTGTCATCAGCAACCACAAGTTTGCCGAGCATTTTGAAAAATGGGCGAATGGACACAGGCTGCCGATTACAGTGCTGGATGATGGAACCGAAAGCAATGAAACCCGGCTGGGAGCAGTACGGGATATTCAGTTCGCTATTGAGAAGCTTAGCCTGGCAGATGATCTGCTGGTGATCGCAGGAGATAACCTGCTGGATTTCTCCCTGGTAGATTATCTGGCGTATCAGAAAAAGAAGAATACAACCTGCATTATGCGTTATTATGAACCGGATGTGAATAAGCTGCGGAAAGCAGGCGTAGCGGTTGTGGATGAAGAGGACCGGATTCTCTCTATGGAAGAAAAGCCGGCAGAACCGAAGAGCAACTGGTGTACACCGCCGTTTTATATCTATAAGGCAGAGGATGTACCGCTGGTAAAGAAGGGCATTGAAAGTGGTTGTGGTGTGGATGCACCGGGAAGCTTTATTGCCTGGCTGGCAACGCAGACGGTGGTGCATGCATATGAGATGCCAGGGAAACGGTATGATATCGGGAATTTGGATAGTTATAAGAGGGTACAGGAAACGTATAAGGGGATTGAATAAAATAGTAAGCATAGATAAAACAGACATTGGTTTCTTGCTTGAAGACTTTTGAGTTGTATAGTATATTTTTCATAATAAAAGGTCTTGATAATATAGTGTAAAAGAATTAACAACCATCCTATAAACAAAAAATGGACTATGAAATAAAATTAGGAGGAATAGAGAAGCAGTGAAATTGACGAGCGATCCACAATCTATACTTGAACAGGATATAGAATCTGGTATGGCTAACGTCACAACGACAGGACAAATAAAAAGCGAAATGATGGAAGTTTACCAGAAGAACATGGTTATAGTTAACAAAAAGCTCGAGAGTGTTGCTATTGATTTGAGAGATATAAATAAGATAAAGACAATTTGCCATAGTGTTCAAAAAACATGTTTTCCAGTTGCGGAAGTATGCTTGAGTGCCGCAGGCTTATTTGCAGGAGCATGTTTAAGCGCTATTGTATCTGGTATACCAATGGATTCGGGACTTAAGAGTGTGCTTTTTTATTCTATATCTCCAGGGATAACAATTGGATGTATTGTTGCGTTTTTTTTCACGCGCAGAAAAGAATATACATTAGCAAGCACATTGGCAACGCATATTCTTGAGTATTTACCTGATGATGGGTATGTTGAGAATAGAGGAGGTACAGATTAATGAATCTTGATGATATTGGTACACAATTAATGTATACGACTGCACCTCTATATGCCTTTCTTCCTAATGGCGCTATTTCAGCTGGAACAAGTTTTTTCTTTTCTGTAAGCGTATCAGAGAATGTTTCAATTCCATTGTTGATAACAAACTATCATGTAGTAGAGGGTGCAGAACATGGATATGTTGAAATGCATATTGCACATAATGGAAATCCATCAAAAGAAACAGCTCAGATAAGATTTGACAAATCTATTCTTCTTCCGAGTAAACTCGGAGATACAGATTTAGTTGCATTACCTCTGGCTGGTGCTATTGAAGATTTAAATAATAAAGGTAAAAGTATATACTTTAAAAGCATTTCATATGACATAATTCCCAATAAAGATATAATTGATGAATTGTCATCTATAGAAGAGATTACATTTATAGGATATCCTAGCGCAATATATGACACAACAAATAAAATACCAATTATAAGACAAGGTATCACAGCAACTCCCATCTGGAATGATTTTAAAGGTGAAAAAACATTTTTGATTGATGCGGGAGTTTTTCCTGGATCAAGTGGAAGTCCTGTTTTTATCTATAATAGAGGAGCATATCCGACAAAAAATGGTATAGCTGTAGGGAACAGAATACTGTTTGTTGGTGTATTAACAAGAACGTTACAGCGTAACGAACATGACAGTAAAGATTACTTGGATCTTGGTGTAGTAATTAATAGTAGTTTATTTTTTGATGAATTAAATAAATACATAATAAGAATGACTGGTAAATCTATTGATAGACAGACTGTAAATTAATAACTTTATAAGGAATTAAAGAAGTGAAAACGAAGATTGATCTGAACAACCAAACCATCCTGATTACCGGCGCAGCCGGTTTTATCGGTGCAGCTTTAACGCAGCGGATTCTGCGGGAATACCGTGGGTGTACTGTGGTTGGCCTGGATAACATGAATGATTACTATGATCCGGCCTTGAAGGAATACCGCTGTCTGCAGAACAAGACGGCGCAGATGGATGGAAACTGCGAATATAAGTTTGTTCGAGGCAGTATTGCGGATAAGGGATTGGTGGATGATCTGTTCCGCAAATATGATTTTGATGTTGTAGTAAACCTGGCGGCCCAGGCAGGGGTACGGTACAGTATTGATCATCCGGATGTGTATATCGAGAGCAATATCATAGGATTCTATAATATCCTGGAAGCATGCCGTCATAGCTATGATAATGGGAATTCAGGAGTACAGCACCTGGTTTATGCTTCTTCTTCCTCTGTGTATGGGGGCAATAAGAAAGTGCCTTTCAGCACGGATGATCCGGTGGATCATCCGGTGAGTCTGTATGCGGCAACCAAGAAGAGTAATGAGCTGCTGGCACACAGCTATTCAAAACTGTATAACATCCCCAGCACGGGACTTCGGTTCTTTACGGTGTATGGTCCTGCCGGACGGCCGGATATGTTCTATTTCTCGGCAACCAACAGGCTGATCAAGGGACAGGATATCCAGATCTTCAATTACGGGAATTGTAAACGGGACTTCACGTATGTGGATGATATCGTTGAAGGAATCCTGCGGGTGATGCAGGGCGCTCCGGAGAAAAAGGTCGGGGAGGATGGACTGCCGGTACCGCCTTATGCGCTGTATAACATCGGCGGAGGACAGCCGGAAAACCTGCTGGACTATATCCAGACGCTGCAGGAGGAACTGGTACGGGCGGGAGTGCTGCCTGAAGATTATGACTTTGACGCACATAAGAAGCTGGTGGCAATGCAGCCGGGCGATGTGCCGGTGACATATGCGGATTCAACGGGGTTAGAGAAGGATTATGGGTTTACGCCGAAGATCGGGATCCGGGAAGGGTTAAGAAAGTTTGCAGAGTGGTATAAAGAATACTATATGCTGTAAAGCCCAAGGTAAGGAAATGAGCACAGAATGGGGCATGAATGTAACTGTTTTGAAAGTGCCGCTGCCAAAATTTGTACGTATAAACTGATGGAATAAGGTGTAACCTTATTTTTGAGGGACAGAAATTGCAGCGGAGATGTAACTGTTGGCGAAACATCGGTTGTTACAATGTTGCTGAAAACAACAAAAAAACCTTGTAACCGTTGATAAATAAGGCTTGACAACAATAGTTACCTGCTATATTATTAGTATGTTACATAATAGACATATAATATGCATTATGTAATGGACGAGAATGAAGAGGAGATGACGCCGGAAAGTGAAAACGATTAAAGAGGCAAGAAAAAACATCGCATTACTTTGGCACTCTCCAATACCTTTGGCAGAAGGCACCTATCGTCCGATGAAATTTCTGCTTCAAACTCCAGTTAATGAAGGGCTGCTTCTCTACAACGTGGTTACGTCAGAAATGGTGTTAGCTGACGAGGTGGAGATGGATTTCTTTAAAGGTTCCGCAGTCAAGTACAGGCAGGACATGGATGAGCTGATTGCTCGGCATTATCTAGTGCCGGAGGGCTTCGATGAAAGCAAGTCCGTGCATCAACTTCGAGCGCTGCTTAAGAAGCTTAAACCGTCAAAACGCGTGCATGGTTTCACCATCCTGCCCACCACTGAATGTAACGCACGTTGCTTCTACTGTTTTGAAAGTGACCATCCGCGTTGCACAATGACGGAACAAGTAGCTGCGGATACGGTGGCTTACATTGCAGATATATGCAAGGGAGAACCAATCGATATTACCTGGTTTGGCGGAGAACCGCTCGTAGGTGCGAAACGTATTGCACAAATATGTGAAGGCCTGCGCAAGAGGGAAATCCAGTTCAAATCTTCGATTGTAAGCAACGCGTATTTGTTTGATGAAAAGCTTATTCAGGCAGCGAAGGATGATTGGCGTGTGCAGTTGGTGCAAATCACCCTGGATGGTACTGAAAAGGTGTACAATGAAACCAAAGCTTACGTTCAGCCCAAGGATAATCCTTATCAGCATGTATTGCAGAACATCGAAAAATTGCTGGATCATGGGATTGCGGTGAATATCCGATTAAACGTAACCCCAAAGAATGCAGAGGATTTAAGCAAACTGATCGATGAACTGGATGCCCGATTCAGTGGAAAGAAAGGTTTTTCCGGTTACGCTCACGCAGTATACGAAGATGTTGGATTTGATCCTCTTTCCTATGACAATGATATGCGGGAATGGGTCGATGCACAAATCAGCGTATTGGAAGCCAAACTTCGTGAAAAGAAGATGCTGAGCAGTAATGTGAAAATGCCCAAACTGAGTACAGTTCACTGCATGTCGGACAATGACTCAACCCGAGTGATTTATCCGGACGGAACAATAGGGAAGTGCGAAAACAAATCCTCGCGCGATGGCATCGGCGATATCTACCGGGACATTAGTGATAAAACTAACGAAGCGCAATATAAAGCAACGGTAGATATACCAGGATGCAATGACTGTCCCTTGTTTCCAAGTTGTGTTAATCTGGAGATTTGTCCGGAAACCGGAAAATGCAGTAAGATTAAGCTGAAATGGAAATTTGATCAGTATATTCCCATGATGAAAAACCAGTATCAGAAATATTTACTCAATATTTCAGAGAACTATTCTGAAGAAACCAGTCAACCCGAATGCGAATCATAATAGAGAAAAGGAGAAATGTAAAATGAAAAGATTCGACACTCCCCACATGGCTTTGGTTCACCTGGTAAATGATGACATTATTTGCAGCAGTACTGATTGCGGTGCCAATTATTGTGATGGGTTCACATGCCCTCAGTGTCAGGATCATGAACACTGCGGAGTACAGACGCCATGTTCAGGATATAATTGCGGACATTACCTGTGCCGGGAATATTAAATCAAAAGGAGAATAGAAAAATGAAAAAATTTGAAATTCCCCAGATGAACGTCATGAAACTCGCTTCAGAAAATGTTTTTACCGACTCTCAGTGCACGGTTGAGGCGTTGGGATGTGTAAGCTGCTACTGTGTGGCGGTTGAATGTAACGAAGCGTATATCCCCGAGAACCCCCCGGAAGATCCTAATTGTCCTACTCATTGGTAATTGAGAATAATAACAGAATCAGATCTGTTTGTTGAAAGTTTTTGGGAGCGAGTTATTTGAGTTTACGAAAATCTCATATAATTTTCCGAAAACAACTACCATCCTTCCAGAAAGTACGTATAAACAGGTGAAAGGGCACGAAAACAATTAGCCGAACGGGTAACAGAATTTGGCTAGGCGCTCGTAAATGAAAGGTTGTCTTTTCAAACAAGGCCTGAAAGACGACAGAAAGGAGGAAAACTATGGATCGGAAGATTATTGAAGATCCGATCGCGGAAAAGGTAGTAGGCGGTTCTATTGTTTTCAGTATGGATCATACTACCTGCGGACTTAACTGCAACAATCAGTGCAAAGTAAATGATTATGATGCATGTATCCAGTTCATTTCTGAAAATTACACAACCATGAAGGAAGCAGAAATGATGAGGCAGATGTGTTCATTGGGCTACATTACAAGACTGTAAAAAAAGAAGAAATGAGGAGAGCAAAACAATGGCACGGGAAAAGATCGATGATATGAGCGTTGAACAGGTAGTTGGTGGTTCCATCGTTTTCAGTCCGGATCATACCACTTGTGGGCTTAACTGCAATAATCAGTGCAAAGTGCTTAATTACGATGCATGCATCAAGTTTATTGCGGACAACTACAAGGACCTCAAAGAATCAGAAATGATGAGAAAAATGGTAGCGTTGGGCTACATTGTGAAGCTGTAAGACAATTGGTAAGTATTTCAACAATCGGGTGGATAGTTTTATCTGCCCGATTATTTCAGTATAGGAGAGAAAACAATGAAAAGTAAATATTCATTTGAGAAAATGGAATTGGATGGCGAAATCGTAGCGGTTCCCGTCGGAGAAGGCGCGGCAGAATTGCATGCTGTGCTTAATTTGAATGAGGAGGCCATGCGTATCCTGGAACTGCTGCAGGAGGAAACCACTGAAGAAGACATTGTTGCTCAACTATTGAAGGAGTATGAAGGCAAAAAGGAAGATATTGCTCCTCTTGTCAGCGAGTATATCAGACAGCTTTCCCAGGAAGGATTACTGGAAGAATGACTGCCAGGCGGGAAGAATTGAGTTTTCGATCCTTTCCGCTTTATTTCATATACAGGGGAAATGTTGAAGATGGATTTTATCATTCGTGTCGCTAACCGGTATATCCTGATACATAGCGTATACTCACGTGTATATGAGCTATGTAAGCCATACCTGGCAGAAGGAAATGTTATTCCGGATATCGAGATCCGAATTACTGATGACCTGATCAACGAAGAGGCAGAACGGATTATATCAACGAGCGTAAAAGTGACTGACATCAGAAACACAGAATGGATGTTGCTGCACAGAATGATTTCAGAAGCTCTGCTCGCTTACGATACCATGCTGATGCACGGCGCTGTTATTGCTGTTGATAATAAGGCCTATATGTTTACCGCTAAAAGCGGAACTGGTAAAACCACACATATTCAAAGCTGGCTGACTAATAACGACAGCGCTTATGTGGTAAATGGAGATAAGCCATATATTATTGTCCCTGAAACTGACGAATTTCCGATGGCCTGTGGTACACCTTGGGCAGGCAAGGAAAAGATGCAAACCAATACAATTGTGCCGCTGAAAGCAATTGTTCTGATGGAAAGAGCAGACGAAAACCATATTGAGCGGGTTGGCTTAGCTCAGATATTACCTGAAATGCTTCAGCAGGTATACCAACCCGAAGACCGAGATAAAATGCGGCAAACACTAAACCTGATACAACGATTAAGTAAAAACGTGTCTTTTTGGCGGTTCCATTTCAATAACTTCAAGGATGACTGTTTTGCTGTCTCGTACAATGCTCTTGTAAATGGGAAAAAAGAATAAAGCAACAGAAAACAATAAAAGCCAGAATATATGAATTACCAGTTACAGTCTGCTACGAACGAATTACATTAGAAAGAATATAACAGAATGGATAAGATCACAGAAGCGGATACACAGCGCATATCTTTTGAAGATGTACTGAATGAACAGGGGTATTTCGTGTATACAAATGTGGGTTTCAGTATGATGCCCCTTCTACGACAGAAGAAGGATATTATTGAAATACATAAAAAAGGACCTGACCGCTGCAAGAAGTACGATGTGGTTCTTTATAAGCGCGGAGACCGGTATATTCTGCACAGAATCCTTCGGGTGCTGCCGGAAGGATACCTGATTGCGGGAGATCACTGTACATTTGTTGAAAGGGATATAAGAGATGCCAATATTATCGGTGTTATGACCCGTGTGCTCAGAAACGGAAAATACATTACACAAGATAATATGTGGTACAAGCTTTATGTACATCTCTGGTGTGATATTTATCCGGTCAGGATGATGATTCTGCGTACGAAGTTTTTTGTACAGTGCATAATTGGATGGGGTAAGCGGAGAATTAAAAGGATTCTTCGTATAGAGGAGAAATAACGCATCAGATAGTTCCTGGATGGTCCCAGCACGTGAACTATGTTCCTGGAAATCCCTATAAAGTAATTTCTCATTCCTTACTGAAAGCGCCTGGCAGAGAATCTGCCAGGTAGTTTTCACGGAGGCATTGTTTATGAACAAAGGATTGAAAGTAATCTGTTGCTTGCTTGTGCTGGCAGTAGTATTTGTGCTTGGATGGCGGGTGATGCCGAAAGTATGGCCGGGTATCAAGGAAACGGTGGTATATCCTGTGTTGCCACAATTGCAACCGACACCATCGCCAACGCCGGAACCTTATCATCCGAAGAGTGATGCAGCGTTCGGGGATCCGATAGAGGAAACGGACAGCGTGATTTATTATTTCTATAAGGATTACTGTCCTTTTTGCAGGGATCTGGAACCCTTGATGGCAGGATTGCCGAAAGAGATCACGCTTGCTGACGGTACAGTGAGCAAGGTAAAGCTTCTGTGCCTGAATAAAGTGGAAGATGATATGCTGAAGATCATTACCAATTACTATGATGCGCATGATGTGTCGGGTGAACGGCGGTATGTGCCGGCAATAGTGATCGGAGATAAATACCTTTTCCTGAAAGAAGAGATTGTGCCCGGATTGATGGAGGCAATATATCAGGGAGAGGGTCTGAAACGGATCGAAGAGCTGAAACAGTAAGAATAAAGAGCGTGGCAATAAGGAACAGGGCGGATGAAAAAACAGCCTTGTATTGGCATAGAAAGTGTATATATGATATAATACAAAAAATCTTGAGTTGTAACTATATTTCTAATATAGGAGTAATATGGAAAACAATCTGCAGAGAGTTAAGGCTGTATTTAGCAGCCCTGCTTACAAAGCGATTAACCGATGGACAAAGCCGTTCCATGGGGCTATTCTGTTTATATCTTTACTTGGGATTTTCGGAACTGTATTGTCATTGTGGATGACGTTGGTAACCAAGAGCCTGATCGATGGAGCAACGAGCCATGACAGCAGTTTGCTGTGGAAATATGGTGTTTTGTTGGTAGTCATTATTGTGACTGAACGGTTAATTTCAGTGTTTGGATCCTGGATTCGGACGAGGACATCTGCACGCTTGCAATTGGAGATGCAGCGCCAGGTGACTGCAAGTCTCATGAGCAAGGAGTATCCGGCCCTGAAACCCTTCCACAGTGGGGAATTGGTAAGTCGTGTGTTCTCAGATGTGGGTGTTGTTAAAGATGGTGTGCTGAATCTGTTACCATCTGTTTT
Organism: Clostridiales bacterium FE2011; assembly: GCA_017569305.1. Classification (NCBI taxonomy): domain Bacteria; kingdom Bacillati; phylum Bacillota; class Clostridia; order Eubacteriales; species Clostridiales bacterium FE2011. Next base: position 3,315,107 of record CP069418.1, read on the forward strand.
GAGAGTGGTTGTTTCTTTCTTTGGTGCGGCTGGTATTCTCATTACCATGGACTGGCGGTTTGTACCTGTCATTATCATTGTGGGAATACTGGGTGTGGTTGTTACTGCGCTTTTCAAGAACCCGATGAAACGCCGGCATAAACGGATGCAGGACGCGCAGGCAAAACTGCATGCCTCTACGCAGGAGACGCTGGAGAATGTGCGCTTGATTAAGGCGTCTGTTTCGGAAGAACGGGCGCTGGATACGATGGATGAACATCGGGAGCACCTGGCGAAGGAGCAGATCCGGAACGGGAAACTGTCCATTGCCATGAACAATGGACTTGGCAGTTTGTTTGATCTCAGCTGGCTGGTATGTAACCTGTGGGGCTGTGTGAAGATCTACCAGGGCACATTCACCTATGGTGGTCTGGCGGCATTGATTCAACTGGTTGGGCGGATCCAGGGCCCTATATCCAGTGCTGTAAGTCTGATCAGCCAGATGTACGGTGTGGTGGCTTCCGCGGAACGGCTGCAGGAAGTCATTGGTTTGCCGGATGAAGTGGTAGGAGAGAAACTGGAGAAATTTGATGAGATCCGGCTGGAAGGCGTCCATTTCCAGTATGCGGAGAATAAGGAAGATGTGCTGGTGGATGTGGACGGTGTGATCAAGAAGGGCGACTTTGTTGCGCTGACGGGTATATCCGGTGGTGGTAAGACAAGCCTCTTCCAGCTGCTGCTGGGGATCTATAAACCGACTGCCGGTAATGTGCTGTTTGTATCAGGTGATAAGAAAGTTCCGGCCTGTAAGGGTACCAGAAGCCTGTTTGCGTATGTGCCCCAGGGGAATATGCTGATGAGCGGTACCCTGATGGAAAACCTGACCATGTTTACGGATTCCGCGGATGAGGAAGCAATCCATGCGGCGGTTCATGCGGCCTGTTTGGATGACCTGGTGGAGAAGATCGGGATGGAAGCGCGGCTGGGTGAACGCGGAATCGGGTTGTCGGAAGGCCAGGCCCAGCGTGTGGCGATTGCCAGGGCTTTGCTGAGCAACGCACCAATCCTGCTGCTGGATGAGGCAACAAGCGCGCTGGATGAGGAAACAGAGGCACAGGTGCTGCGGAATATCGACGCCATGCGGAATAAGACGGTGATTATTGTGACGCATCGTCGGGCAGCGCTGGGGATCTGTGACCGGGTGTTCCATCTGGAGGATGGGAAATTGACGCAAGTACAGTGAAAGATGAATAAGACTGAAGTAAGGAACTCTGGTAACCATTGTCGGTTGCCAGAGTTTTTCTTTTAATTAACTCAAAAAAGTTTTCTGAAAAGACTTCGCTTTTCTGCGCTATTCTGCGCCTTTTATGTAAGGTGAAAATGTGATATAGTAAAATAGCAAAAGAAGAAAAGCTTGTGAGCTGAAACAGTTCACAGGCTTTTTTGTTGGGCTTCCTTGGGAACGGGCTCTGAATTCGGGGTCCGTTTTTGTGTGACTCGTGTGACTCGAAGAAAGGAGGAAAGGGGGATGCCCATTATCGATAAGCGGGACCGGAATAACTGGTATAACTGCATTCCGGAACAGGCGGATCCGGTGAAAAGATGGGAAGGGTTTTCGGCGGACAAGCTGCAGGGGAACGAGATCCGGTGCGGAGAGATGATCCTGGCAAAGATTCCGCAGGTGCCTGGGCTGATAAGCCGTAAAACGAGAAGAAACGAATACGGCGGCAGCACAACCTATATTGAACTGATTACGGAACGCCGGTATGACCGGGAAAAGCACCAGACACGAAACCGGCGGGTGTGCATCGGGACGGATATCAGTCATATTTATCGGGGAATGATGATCATCAATGAGAAATATCATGAGTACTTTAACAGTGAAGGACAATTGGTGTTTACTCCGCTGATTGAGAAAAGGGAGAAGAGTGCGGAGATTGAAAAGAAAACGGATAATGGGAAGAAAACAGACCCTAAGAAGCATAACGGAATAAAAGAGGAGGCTGCAATGATGCAGGAGCAGGAAGGATTGACGATAGAAACGTCTGGCTGTGATGAGCCGGAAGAGACTGAAGCAGGGGAAAGAAAGATGGGAACCGGGGCGGAGGAGAATGACCGGGAGATCCAGGAAGAGATGGATCGGAAAGAGCATATGAAGGATCGGGTGGAGTTTCTCTATAACCTGCTGATGAAATACGATTGCCTGGTTGAAGAACAGATGGGGAAAAGACCGGATCTGGCCATGAGTAGGAACCAGATCAGGAGGATTAACGAGCTGCTGCAGGATATCCGGCAGATCATGCATCCGTTCGAGTTCAGTGAGTATCTGCAGATGGCAGAGGAAGAGAATGAGGAAAATGGGAGCCGGATGACTTACGCGGATATGGCGGTGCTGCTGAAGAACTATATCTGTGTGATGAACAGTTATAAGTTCGGAAGACTGTGGTACAAACCGAGTCATCTCTGAGGGATGACTCGGCGGTAAACAATGAAGTATTAACAATGAAAAAATCAGACGGCTTTTCTGACTTGGTAATAGATCAGGAAAAGTTGAACGAACTGAACAAGCTTTTCCTATTATTTGAAGCGCGAAAAATACGATGATGTATAAAACACAGGGTGTGTACGCAAACGCGTATATAGGGAAAAGTGTTCAGGTTGTTCCGATTGTTCAAGGGAAAAGGGATCGGATTGTATAGAGGAGTTCACAAGTGAAGACACAAACACAAGTTTTATCTATTAAATTATTTAGTAAAAATCAGGGTATGTAAAATACATGAGTGATTATATGTATACGCGTATATAGAAAATGCTGTGAAGTTGTGTGGTTGTGCATTAGGTGCCCTGTAAACCGGACAACAATGTTTTGGAAGAACGGTGACATATCGATTACGTAACCGGATTGTTGCTCAAATGGCCAAAAGGTACTTCGTCACAAACTTGTCAGTACTGAATAGAACAGGCTGAAACGGTTGAAAATGAACGAAAAGAGGCTGCAAACGTTTGAAAGCAGCTGTTTTGCGGTGCATTCGGATGAAGTGTTACATAGTTACGCGGTTTATGGAGAAAAAAGTTACACAGATGGATTGATTGAGGGGAGAGGTGAAAATATAATTAAGCATACCCGATTTTATGATCGGGACCGTCCTATAAGGACAGATGCGGAGGGATTATCATTACTCAGGCAGTTGTTGAAAAAGATCTCAGTTTCCTGATGACGGCATACCGGCAGAATGTTCTGCAGAAGCAGATGTTCGTGATCGAAATCGCCGGAGTGCCGATTGGGATTATCAGCCGGTTTGAATCCACCAAAGAGTTTTTCCTGGATTATCTGTCGGATCAGTTGCCCATGACGATTGTATCGGTTTCAGATGAGGAAATGATGATGGAAGACGAAGAGATTTCCGAACGCACCGAGCAGATGGTAATCAACAGCAAGATTGCTACCGCACTGGTAAATTATAACGCTTTCCTGACGAGGACAGCAGTGATCAGCGTGGATGGGCAGGGTGTGGGCTTTGCAACCGCAAACGGCGTTGGAAAGACCACCCGGGCGCTGCTGTGGAAGAAAGCAATGGGCGACAGGGTAAAGGTCATCAACGGAGCCAAGCCTGTCATCCGGCTTAAAGAAGACGGCGTATATGCCTGCGGAACCCCCTGGAGGGGCCTGGAAAAACTGGGCGTCAAAGAAAGCGTCCCGATGAAAGCCATGTGCTTTATTGAGCGCGGAGAAGAGGTTTCCCTGGAAAGGATGACGCAAGACGAAGCCGCACTGAGACTGATGCAGCAGGTGATTATTCCCAGGGGAAACAGGGAAATGAGCATGCTGATTTCCCTGCTGGAAAAGTTTGTACAGACGGTGCCGTTCTATGTGTATATCGGCAACCTGGAGAAGGAAAAGCCGGAAATGCTGTGGGAAGAAATCAAGAAAAATGCACAATGCACAATGCATAATGCATAATGGAGATAAGGAAACAAGCCGAACTATGTTCGGCTTGTCTTTCATTAGATGAAGAAGAGAGTGTGAGTAGGGGTTGTGCGGCAAGAGCAGTGACAGGGGGACAGTGGCTTCGCCAAATGCACAATGCATAATTCATAATGCATAATTATCGATGCGGCGGGGAGACGGTGGCTTCGCCAAATGCACAATGCATAATGCACAATGCACAATTTTCGCTGCGGCGGAGAGATCCTTCGACTTCGCCTGACGGCTTCGCTCAGGCTGACAGTTGGGGCGTAAGGGTGTATTCAAAACGCTTTGTTATTGGACAATGAGTTACACAATAAATGGGAAAAGTTGATTGGTCAGATGGATTGAAAATAAAGGGGAAAACGGGTAAAATAATAAGTACAGAAACCGAATGAGAAACGAGAAAAGAGTGGCCCTTTCACCTTTCGAAGGAGAAGGGTGATTTGCATATCATTTGATAACGTCGGGAGGCCAGAAGTATGGCGGAGAACCAGACGAGTTTTCGTCCTTCTGAAGAAAAGAGAAGAATCCTGCTGGTGGACGATGAGGTGATCAACCAGGAGATCCTGCAGATGATGCTGCGGGATACCTATGAGGTTGTGCCGGCACTGACAGGGAAAGAGGCTCTGGATATTCTGCATGAGCAGTATGAGATCCTGAACCTGGTGCTGCTGGACCTGAATCTTCCGGATATCCATGGGCTGGAAGTGCTGTGGGAGATGAAGAACGACAGCCGGTATGCCCGGATTCCGGTCATCGTGATGACCGCGGACAGTGACGCGGAAGTGGAATGCCTGACTTTGGGTGCCATTGATTTTATTCCCAAGCCCTATCCCCGGCAGGAAGTAGTGCTGGCCCGTGTTCGCCGGACCATTGAATTGAGTGAAGACCGGGATATCCTGCACTGGACGGAGCGGGACCGGCTGACGGGTCTGTATAACAAAGACTTCTTCTGCCGGTACGCGGTGCAGCTGGACGCGCGTCATAAGGATTATCCGACAGACGCGATATTGCTGAATGTGAATCACTTCCATACGATCAACGAACGGTATGGAAAGAAATACGGGGATGAACTGCTGCGGGAGATCGGGCAGAAAGCCCTGGAATTTGTGGAGGAGGCAGGCGGCATCGCCTGCCGGAGTGAAGCGGATAACTTCCTGCTGTACTGCCCGAGCCGGGAGGATTATGCTCCTCTGCTTGAAAAGGTATCTGTGCGGATGCCCGGGAGCGGAAACGGTGAGGAAGAGAGTCGCGTCTGGATCCGGATGGGCGTCTATGCCGGGGTGGACAAGGAACTGGACGTGGAGCGGCGGTTTGACCGGGCCAAGAGCGCGGCGGATACCGTGAAGGGAAACTTTACGAAGAACATCGCGGTATATGACGATTCCCTGCATGAGCGGGAGATGCTGGAGCAGCAGCTGATCGAGGATTTCCCGGCGGCGCTGCGGGAAAAGCAGTTTGACGTATACTTCCAGCCGAAGTTTGACGTACGGCCGGAGAAGCCGGTGATGTGCAGCGCGGAAGCACTGGTGCGGTGGAAGCATCCCAGGCTGGGAATGATCTCCCCGGGGATCTTTATTCCGCTGTTTGAGAATAACGGCCTCATTTTCCAGCTGGACTGCTATGTCTGGACAGAAGCGGCAGGCAGGATCCGGGACTGGAAGGAACGGCTGGGGATCACGCTGCCGGTATCGGTGAACGTGTCCCGGGTTGATATGTATGAACCGGGACTGGTGGATCTGCTTCGGGAACTCTGTGAGCAGAACGGTTTGCATGACGGGGAGCTGCTGCTGGAAGTGACCGAGTCCGCGTATACGGGAAATTCAGAACAGATTGTGGAGAAGGTCAGGCAGCTGCGGGAGATCGGTTTCCGGATTGAGATGGATGACTTCGGATCCGGATACTCCTCGCTGAATATGCTGTCCACACTGCCCATTGACGCTCTGAAACTGGATATGCAGTTTATCCGGAATGCCTTTAAGGAGAAGAAGGATACAAGGCTGCTGGAGATGATGATCCGCCTGGCGGAAACCTTCCGGGTGCCGGTCATCGCGGAAGGCGTGGAGACAGCAGAACAGGTGGCGGCCCTGAAGGAAATGGGCTGCGATATCATCCAGGGCTATTATTTCTCCAGGCCGCTGCCGGGGGCTGATTTTGAAACCTTTATGCTGGAAAACAGGCCGGCAGGCGGGGACTGCTTCCGGCCGAAGGAAGGGTGAACACTGTGACGATTGAGGAACTGAAGGCATTGGGCATGGATACCGAACAGGGCCTGACACGGTGCATGAACAATGAAGGGTTCTATTTCCGGCTGGTGAAGATGGCGGCTCAGGATGCTAACTTTGAGAAGCTGTTTTCCAGCGTTGAGAGAGGGGACCTGGAGGGGGCCTTTGCCGCGGCGCATGCCCTGAAGGGAACTACGAGCAACCTGGCCCTGTCGCCGATTCTGACCCCGGTGTGCGAGATCACGGAAATGCTGCGGGAAAAGAAGGAGACGGACTATTCCGCACTGGTTCAGGTGATCCGGGAAGAACGGGAGAAGTTATTGGGAATCTGCGGGGAATGATGCTTTGGCCGGGAACGGCTGGGTTTATAAAGGTGTGACGAAATGAAGAAAAGCTTGATCATCCTGGGGAATATCCTGATTATCCTGGCGGTGCTGGCGGCTGTGTTCCTGGACGTGAGCAGCGAGCAGCAGTGGCGGATGGAAACCAAGCGGGAAGACTTTGAGAATATGACGGCCGCCATGGAAAGCGTGACGGCAAACTACCTGCTGGGAGAACAGCAGGTGTGTAACGCCTGGGCACGGTACATTAACGCCTCAGACCTCACAGCGGAGGAAGCTATCGCCTTCCTGGGGAAGAGCGTGAACAGACCGCAGGTGATGGCCCACATCCTGTATGAGGAAAACGGGGAACTGGTGGGTCTTTCCACGGAAGCGCATAAAAAGGATCCCGGGGATTATACCGTATCGTATAAGAACATCGACATCCTGGAAGATGAAAACGGGATGCTGATGAATGAGGACAGCGTGGTAAAGGTGACGAGAGCCTATACCAACCCGGTGAACGCGATCCAGTCCATCGCCTTCTGCTGCAACGTGAAGATCCGGGACGAAGAGACCGGGGAAAACAAGGACGCCGTGATCCTCCGGATTATCCCAATCTCCGCCTTTGAACAGCGGTGGGTCTTCCCGACAGAGGATTACCAGGATGCGGTGATCTCCCTGATCGACGCCGACGGGGATTATATTATCCGGGGAAAATCCTTCAAGAACTCAAACTTCTATGAGTTTTACCAGTCCTATAACACTTTTACTGCCGCCAGCGTGAACGAGCTGCGGGCGGTCGTCGGGGGAGACCCCGGAAGTGTGGAGATGATAAACTCCCAGGACCAGGAATGCCTGATTGGCCACACGCGGGTGAACTACACAGACAACTGGATTATCGTGACGATGATCCCGATGCGGGAACTGAAAGAGCATGAAAGCAACTGGACGCTGATCGGGATTATCGTGGCGGGCCTGCTGCTGCTCCTCATATTCAACCTGCACAGCGTGATGAACCTGAACCGCCAGCTGAAGGCGGCGGCTGTGGCCGCGGACCAGGCGAACCGGGCCAAGACAGACTTCCTGTCCACCATGTCCCATGATATCCGGACGCCCATGAACGCGATCATCGGGCTTACGACGATCGCGGGGAAGAACACGGAAGACCAGGTGACAGTGAAGGAAAGCCTGCGGAAGATCAACCTGGCCAGCAACCACCTGCTGACGCTGATCAACGACATCCTGGACATCTCCAAGGTGGAGAGCGGCAAACTGAACCTGAGCCCGGTGACCTTCTCCATTGTGGAATGCGCGGAGAACCTGGTGAACATTTCCCAGCCGATGGTGAAGGAAAAGAACATCGACTTCAACTTCCGGGTCAGCCACTTTGAGCATGAATACCTGTACGCGGACCAGCTGCGAATCAACCAGATCTTCATTAACATCCTGTCCAACGCGGTGAAGTATACGGAGCCGGGCGGAACAGTGGACGTGGATATCCGGGAAGAGAAGGGAGAAACAGACAAGACCGTAAAGATTACCTATGTGGTGGCGGATACCGGCATCGGGATGACGCCGGAATACATGCAGCATATGTATGATCCCTTCACCCGCCAGACGGACAGCCGGGTGAACACCATCCAGGGAACCGGACTGGGGCTGTCCATCACCAAGAAGATGATTGACCTGATGAACGGCACCATTGACTGTGAGAGTGAGGTCGGTAAGGGAACAACCTTCACGGTGAAACTGGAGATCGCGGTGGCGGACAAGACAGAGGAAGAAATGAAGCTTCCGCCGGTGAATGTGCTGATCGCGGATGACGACGACGTGCTCCGGCAGACGGCCGCGGATACCCTGCGGTCCATCGGGGTGGAAGCGGATACCGCGGCAGGCGGCATGGAAGCGGTACAGAAGGTCCAGGATGGAGCCCAGTACCAGGTGGTGCTGCTGGATCTGAAGATGCCGGATATGGACGGTATTGAGACGGCCCGGAAGATCCGGGAAAAGATGGGCGACAAGGTGCCGATCGTGCTGATTTCCGCCTATGACTGGAGTGATATGGAGGAAGCGGCGAAGGAAGCCGGAGTGAACGGGTTTATCAGCAAGCCGCTGTTCCGCTCCACCCTGTACAACAAGCTGAACGAGGTATTGGGCAATGAGCGGGAGCACAACGGTACAGAGGATGAAAACGCGGATATTGCCGGCATGCATATCCTGGTGACAGAGGATAACGACATCAACTGGGAAATTATCTCCATGCTCCTGCAGATGCAGGGCGTGGAGACCGAGCGGGCAGTGAACGGCCTGGAAGCGGTGGAGCGGATGAAGAATGCCCGGAAGGGTGAATTCGACCTGATCTTCATGGATATCCAGATGCCGGTGATGAACGGCATTGAGGCCACGAAGCAGATCCGGGCCCTGGAAGATCCCTGGGCCAGGCAGATCCCCATCATCGCCATGACGGCGGATGCCTTCTCCGAGAACGTAGCGGAATGCTTTGAGGCCGGGATGAACGGCCATATCGCCAAACCAATTGACATGAAGATCGTGCTGAAGGAAATCAGAAGAATCAAGGAGGAGAACAGGGCATGAAAAAGCTGGGAATGAAGAAGCTTACGCTGGTATTGGTTCTGGTGCTCGCACTGTGCCTGACAGGGTGCGCGGGAAAGGAAGCGAAGAAGCAGGAAGGCTTTGCGCCGAAGCTGGACACCAAGGCCGACTGCACGATTACCGTATCCGGGCACTATGAAAACTTTGAGGCGCTGGAGACGGAATTCAACCGGTTTGCGGAGTACTATCCCAATGTGAATATGAAGTACGTCTACATGGACGACTATAAGAACAACATCGCGACCGCGCTGGAGAGCAGCGAGGCGCCGGATATCTTCTTTACCTATTCCTCCTGGGGAGACGCGGAATATACCCAGGCGGAAAACCTGGCGGACCCGGCAACGGGAATCGACCTGAGCTGCATCCGGGAAAGCCTGCTTTATAAAGACGCGGCAGGGAACGTGCCGACGGTGCCGGTCTATACCACCACCTACGGTATGCTGGTGAATGAAGAGATCTTTGAGAAGAACAAGATCGCGATCCCGAAGACCTATGATGAACTGATCGCCGCCTGCGAGGCCCTGAAGGCCGCCGGATACGCCAGCCCCATCATGGCCTACAACAACGGCAGCGAGATGCTTTTCCCCATGTTCTATCCCTACTTCTGCGCGCAGATCCAGGGGAAAGAGGACGTTATCCGGAAGATGAACAACATGGAGGAAGGCGCGGGCGAATATATGCGCAGCGCGCTGGAACTGGCGGCGGACTTCATGAGCCGGGGATATATAGACCTGGAAAGCTGCAGCCAGATCGCCAACAACTATGAGGCATTGATCCTGCGGTTCTTTGAAGGGGACGTGCCCATGATGATGGCCACCGGCAATACGGTATCCGGCACGGAGAAGCGGGAAAAGAAGTCGGAAGCATTTACAGCCCATCCCTTCAAGTACAGCTATCATCCGGTGCCCTCCACGAAGGAAGGGGGATACTTCCTGAACCTGGTGTCCATCGGGTTTGCGGTGAACAAGAACAGCCAGAACCTGGAGATGGCCAATGAGTTTATGCGCTTCCTGGTCACACCCGGGGAAATGAACCGTATGGCACAGGCCAAGCGGATGGTAACGCCCTGCACGGATATGTCCCTGGATGGCGTGTATGCCGCCTTCGGCGGGATGGACGCGAGCCGGGTCATCAACATGTCGGAGCTGGGATTGGCGGATACGCCGGACGCCCAGGTGCGCAAAGCCGGCTGGCAGGTGAGCAACGGCACCATGACCGTGGATGAAGCGGTGGCCGCCTTCGGTACCCTGCAGTAAAACGGAACACCATTGCGTATGGATTGGCAAAATAAGGCTGTCATTCCGAGCGGAACGTAGTGGAGTCGAGGAATCCCTTACTACGTCCGGAGGACGCATGTGACAGAGGGACAGACCAACTGTCACGTTCCTTTGGAATGATGACAGTTGGTCTGTCCCTGCTGTCACATCCCGTTTCCACGCTCCGCAGCCTCCACTTGTCATCCCGAGCGTAGTCGAGGGATCTCCTCCGGGGACCTAAACCTTCAACCTATCCGGAACCCCCTTCAGCAGGAACACCCTCCGGTATTCCTGCTTTTCTTTTATCCAAAATCCCATGACAAACATCCTCATCCTATTGTATAATCCATACATATCATCTATTCCGTACACAAAGGACACCACCACTATGAGAAGCATCATCATCGGCGATATCCATGGGTGCAATAAGGAATTCTGCGCGCTCCTGGACAAGATCAAACCCGACCTGGAAGACCAGGTCATCCTTCTGGGCGACCTGTTTGACCGTGGGCCGGAAAGCTGGGAAGTATTCCATACCGTAAAGAGCCTGCAGCGGACCTATGGAGATCAGTTTGTGCTCCTGCGGGGAAACCACGAGGATTACCTGCTGAAAGAGAAGCTGACGCTGAAGGAGCGAATGATCTGGGATAAGGTGGGGAAAGGCGCGACGGTCGCTTCCTTCAAGTCCCACGGGGAGAAGATGGAAGAGGCGGCCCCCTGGATCCGGGAACACTGCAGGATGTATTACAAGGGAGAAGGCTTCCAGTGCGTGCATGCCGGCCTGCTGATTGATCCTATTGAAGCGAATGATACAGAGACCATGATCCATGATCACGGGATCGCGATGAGGAACTGCTATAAAGGACCGCTGACGATCGTGGGGCATATCGCCCTGGAAAATCCGACGTGGTTTGCAGGGGACGAGAAGACCGTCGAAATCCTGCCCTATGGAGAATGGAGAGAATTGCCGGAAAAAGGCACCATCTGCATTGATACAGGCTGCGGAAAAGGCGGAAAATTAACGGCATTAGTGAAAATACAAAACAAATACAATTTGATATGTATGTAACCAAACATACAAGGTAAACCTGCTGTTGTACGGGGTTTTATAGACAATTGTACGGACGAATCAATAGGAACCATGCGGATCTGGTCAATATTTGGCCAGATCCTTTTATTATGCTGATGGTTGATTACATGATAAATGTACATATTGGTTATGTAACCCAAAATGAAGCTGAAAAAAGCACGAAACGTTTTACATATTTTGGACACGGATGTATCCCCAAAACCGTACAAGTGTGGTAAACACTGGATTTTGCTGGAATCGTTGATTTATAAGGGTTACATGGTTTTTAAGGTCTAAATAATTACACAGTTATGTAATCGTAAATAAGCGATAGTTACATAGGGGATTGAATTTGAGATACATGGCCGGTAAAATGCAAAGTAACGAAACAGATTGCGTTTGCAACTCTTGAAAATGATTTGCGAAGAGATGAAACAGAGGAAGGTGACCGATGTTTACCATCGAAATTGCAGGGATTCCGGTCGGGATTAGAAGCCGTTTCGGATCCACCAGGATGATCTACAAGGATTACCTGAGCTGTAAGAAACCCTGGGTAACGGTTTCCGCTTCGGAAGTGGAAATGGCCGCGGAAGGGCAGCCGACTCCGGAGGAAAATGAGCAGCTCTGCCTCTACCGGAAGATCGCCCTCCTGATGATGGACTATAACGCTTTCCTGATGCACGCCGCGGTCATCAATATCGACGGCCAGGGCGTGGTGTTTACGGCGGAGAGCGGTACGGGCAAAACCACCCGGGTCCTGCTCTGGAAGAAAGCCTTCGGCAAGCGGATGCAGGTGGTAAACGGGGATAAACCCATTCTCCGGTTTGTGAATGACGGATTGTTTGCCTGCGGAACGCCCTGGCGGGGCAAGGAGCACCTGGGCGAGAACACCAGCGTTCCGATGAAAGCGGTGTGTTTCCTGGAGCGGGGCGAGGAAGTATCCCTCCGGCGCATGGAGGCGAAGGAGATCTCACAGCGGCTCTTCAAACAGGTGCTGGTGCCCAGCAATCCCAAGCTCATGGGCGTCTTCATGAACCTGATGGAACGCTTTATCCGGGAAGTGCCGTTTTACCTGTATACCTGCAATATGTACAAGGAAGAGCCGGACAAGCTCTGGGAACAGATTCAAAAGGAAAAGAAAGTACAATACGTTGTTTGACAGAAGAAAGGAAAAAGGAGGAATGCGGATGATCAGGGCCAGGGAAGGGTTCGTCATGCAGAAGATGCTGGACGAATACATGATTATCGCCACCGGGGAAAACGCGGATCATTTCAGGAAGATTATCCAGACCAATGAAACAGGGGCATTCTACTGGGGAATGATTGAGAAAGGAACGACCTTTGAGAAGCTGATTGCAGCTTCCATGGAACGCTACGTGGACCTGGATGAGCCTACCGCCAGGCAGGACATTGGCGAATTTCTGGAGAGTATCTCTCCCGCAATAGAAACCATTCAATAAAAAGAGGAAGGGGAAAAAAACAATGAAGTACCAAAAGGCAACCGTAAGCATCATCAACCTGGGGAATGAAGACATCCTGACCTGTTCCGGGGAGCAGTACACGGGATGCAATTATAACTGGAATCATACCAGTTATACGGGATTCGGCTCCACCAAGACCAAACCAAGGTACACGAGTTTCTGGGGAGGCTTCTGGGGCTGGTTCCACTGGTAAAAAATCCGTAATCGTCTTTGAAAAGGAAGAAGATGGCAGATAAAAACCCTTCGCTCGTATGAGTAGAAGGGTTTTCAGGCCGTGCTCGACTGGACGAAGGAGAACAGCATGGAAGATTACTGTGATCCGTTTGTAAAGCAATATACTGAACCGGTATTATGGACAATCACCGGCAGATGCAACTTCCGGTGCAGGTTCTGCTGCGTCAATACGCCTGATGCCGCTATGGACGAACAAACGCATGAGGAAGCCATCCGGATCATCGACCGGATGGCGAAATGCGGTGTGCGGAGCCTGAAGATTTCCGGCGGGGAACCGTTTGTGCGGGAGGACTTCTGGAGCCTGGTGGATTACGCACTGGAAAAAGGCATGAAGATCGATAAGATCTATACCAACGGCTGGCTGCTGACGGACAGCGTGCTGGACCAGTTTGAACAGCGCGGTATGAAACCGGAATTCTGCGTGGGTTTTGACGGCGTGGAACGGCATGAATGGATGCGGGGCATCAAAGGCGCGGAGCATGCGGCAAGGAACGCGCTGATCCGATGCTGTCTCCGGGGATTCTCGACCAGCGTTGAAATGAACATTCACCGCGGGAATACGGATGTTCTGCGGGAAACGGTAGATACGCTGGCGGACTTCGGCGTCAGGAAGATCATTTGCCATGAAGTCAGGAACAATGACATGTGGAAGCGCTACGCAGCCGGGAACGAGATGAGCACAAAGGAATACGTTGAAACAGTACTTCAGTATATTCCGGAGTATTATGCCGATGGAATGCGTGTTGATGTGCGCTTTGAAGGCGTAGTGGATCTGTATAAAGGAACAGGGGAATACAGGGTTATAGATTATAAGAATGAAGGCAAAAAAGGATATTTAGGCTGGTATATAGGGCCGGATGGCCAGATTGTATCCTGGAAGCGTATTACAGATGATATGGAGAATGTGTGGAAGGAAGGGTATCTGGAGAAGGTAAAGGAAACGTGTGAAGGGGCGAAGAAAAGATTCACGACGCATAGTGCGTGATATTTGTTATAAAATTCTTATCAAATATAAAAAAGTTCAGTTTTCTAAACTGAACTTTTTAGTTTTCTATATTTACTTTTATGTCGCTAAATGATAACGTTTGTAATATCACATATTAAAACACATTTTAACTAATGCGAAAAAATAGCAAGGTGGTTTATATATGACAAGAAAACACTTTTTTGAAAGAATGGAACGTGAAAATGATTATCTTAAGGAATATATTAAATTAGAGGCATTGTGCGAAACAAAGTGTAACACGTCATGGGAGTCAAACTATGATACAATAAATGAATTTATTGAGATGAATTTTTGGGAATGGAAAGATAGAAAAAACTATATTTCTTTTTCAGAGCTTAGGGAAGAAATGGGTTTTGCTATAGATATAGGAAATAAGGCTAGACATTTGACTGCGACAGCTATTGATATGAATATGTATTTTTCTTTTTGCGAAATGATAGTTACACTTATGGCAGCATTTGAAAATCGTATAGATCCTGCATTAAAAGTTGTGAGGAACGCTATGATAGAGACTATGATAGCAACAATAGAAAAAGTAGGTTTTGAGTTTAGACAATTTGATAGAGAAATAAGAATCGTTGAAAAAAATGCTGTTGCAACAGAAATAGCTGATTTTATACCTGAGTTGGCTGATACTATTATTGAGTATAATCATTATATGCTAAAGGGAAATTTAGAGAGAAAAAGGATACTTCTAAAATACATATCAGATGCACTAGAACCCAAAAGAGGAATACTTAATGGAATATGCAAACGAAATACAGACGATTTTTTTGAATTAATTAATACAATGAATGTTCGACACAACAATTTAGACCCAACTGATAAAAGGAAGTATAATGACAAATTTGCGACAATGAAACCTTCTGAACAAGAAGCGTGGTATGATCTATTGTACGAGCAGGCATTAGGATTATTTGTTGCTATTGAACAACAAGAAAGAAATAGAAAAATTGATGAGTATAAGCAATCATGAAAATTAGAAATGTAGGAAATACATGAATAAATCACCAAATATGAAGCAAGTGTTGGATAGTAAAATGACAGTTTCTTGAGACTTGAACAAGAGTACAATCCCGTGATAGTATTAAGGTAAGAAAGAATGGAAGTTCGAAAGAGCTTCCTTTTTTCATGCCTAAACACAATCAAAAACAACACAACAGGAGGGAAACAGTATGACTTACTATGATTTCATCAACTTTATCGAGAGCAAGGTGACCTTTCCGTTTTCTTTGAGCCTGAAGAACAGAAAACAATTTGGATTCTATTACTACAAGTATTCTATGGATTTCATTAAGGAATGTATAGATGCAGGAGTTAAAACCTATTTCCGGTATGACGCAAATGGTTTGCCGACTCAGGAATCAGTGAATGAGTTCCTGCACAAGATTGGCGGTATATTACATAAAAGGACTACGACGCCTGTACATCAGTCTATCAATTATATTCAGGCTATAGGACAGAGAAAGTATCGGGACTGGAATAAGGAGACAGCGAAACGGATGCTGGAGGGTTATATTGATACATTGTCGCTTTATAAGTGCTGGAATAAGGAAAAGATCAATCAGGAATTGAGGGAAAACGTGGTCAGGATAACAAGAGAATCAAAAGACTGGGATGAATGGATAGATAAGATATATGACTTAAATCTGGAGGCGGCGAGAGATGATTGGAGGAGAATGCAGCCGCCGGTGGCGGCTAATGAATATTGAAAACGAAGTGGCCATAGGGCCAAAGATAGGAGGTATGAGGTAGGAAGTAGGAGGCGGAAACAGGTAGGAGGTAGGAAGTAGGAGGTAAGAGATAGAATAAAAACATATAAAGAAAAATAGAAAAAGAGGGAGGCCGAAATATGTATTTCTATAAGGTTGATGGAAAGATCGTTATATCGGAAGTACCTGTTGGTGAACCTATTACGCCCAACACGACGGACGGAGCCTATGAAAAGCATGTGCCGGTGATCGAACAGCTTGGGGATCATGTTACAGTGAAGGTTGGATCAGTTGAGCATCCTATGCTGGATGTGCATTATATCGAATGGATTGTCCTGGAGACAGCAACAGGCTATCAGAAACATGTCCTGAAGCCGGGCGATAAACCGGAAGCACACTTCGCTGTGACGGAACCGGTTGTGGCCGCGTATGAATACTGCAATTTGCATGGGCTGTGGGTGGCAAAAGCATAAAGCGGATTTTGTGAGATGATAACATTGAGGATGTAAAGATGGCTGCGAAAGCAGCCTTCTTTTTTGTGCGACACCAGGGGACAGTTCTGACTATCCACGTAAGTGGACAGTGACAGAACCGTCCCCGGTATCCGCCCGGCAGGGAGATGTTTCGACCTAAGGATAAAGTTAATCTGATGGTGAATAGGACGGAATTGCTCCCCAATGGTTTTGATGAAACGATTGTGTAGTAAGGCTTTACGGGGTATGGAAACTCACCAATAGAGCGATATTGGTGCGACACCGGGGACAGTTCTGACTATCCATGGAAGTGGACAGTGACAGAACCGTCCCCGGTGTCCGCCTGGTGGGATTATGCAAGATTTGTACTGCGAAAAGCGGATAAATGGCTGGAAAGGGATGGAGGGATATAGTATAATAATCAAAAACCTTCGCAGTATATCGGAAGGGGCGGAACTTACGTGATAAAGGACAGGCATAAGATCAAAGGCGGCATCGAGAGAAAGGTGCTTGCCCTTGTTTTGGTGACTATCTTGCTGAGTCTGCTGGCATACGGCGGGCTGACGATGTACCAGAGCGGCATGCTCTCGCAGCTGGCGGCGGAAACCAGCCAGAAGCAGCAGGGAACCATCACCGATACCACCGTAGGAATTATGGACCAGGTGGTACGGGAAAACATGGAACGCTCCTCTGTGCTGGAAGCCCAGATCACGGACGATATGTTCCGCAGCGCGAAAACCCGCGTCATGTTCCTGGCCGACTATGCAACGGAAGTATTTGCCCATCCGGAAAACTATACGTCCCATACGTATGCTCCGCCCAAGCCTGAGAACGAAGGCAAGCTGGCAACCCAGGTACTGATGGCCGATGACGTGGATCCGAATGATCCGCAGATCAGGGAAAACCTGGGCCTGGTGGCCAGTATGTCCGAGACGATGCTCTCCCTGTGCTCGGTGACAGATATCGCGAATATCTACCTGGGCATGCCGGACGGGACCTTCTTCTCCGTGAGCCGGAATTCCGGACAGTGGTTCCTGGAAGACGGCAGCATGAAGCCCTATGATCCCCGGACGCGGCACTGGTACCTGCAGGCCGTGGAAGAGGGGAAGATGTGCTTCTCTGACGTGGAGGTGGACGCCACCACGGGGGCAATGAACATTGTCTGCGCCATGCCGGTGTATTATCCGGACGGAAAGCTGGCGGCTGTGGCCGGGGCGGACGTATACCTGGACGATATCCTGAAGAGCCTGGGGAATTCCGATGTGGAAGGCGGATTCCGGGCGGCGGTGAACCATGACGGCCATGTGCTGTTTACCACCTCCGCGGAACCGGAATTCCAGGCACGCATCAGCGCAGAAGCGGCAGACCTGCGGACAGGGGAAAATGCTGAACTGGGGCAGCTGGTGACAGATGCACTGGAAGACCAGACCGATATCCGGATTGTGAAACTGGGCAGCGGGAACTATTACATGATGGGTGTTCCACTGAAAACGGTAAGTTGGACACTGCTCACCGCATTCAGCGAAGAACGGGCAGAAACGCCCGTGGATATGCTGCAGGAGAAATATACAGAGATCCAGTCAAAGGCCACCTCTACCTACCGTCAGAAGGCGAATAACAGCAAAACCATCGCATTCATCTGTATCGCTGGACTGGCAGCACTGCTGCTGGTGAATACGGTGATCGTCGGCAAACGGATTGTACGGCCGCTGAATAAGATTACAAAGCGGATTACAGAACTTGGAGAAGAGAATCCGGAATTCAAGATGGAGGAGACCTTCCGCACCGGAGACGAGATTGAGGTGCTGGCGGAATCCTTCGCGAAGCTGAGCCATGAAACGGTCCAGTACGTGAGCGAAGTGCGCCGGGTGACCGCGGAAAACGAGCGCATCGGAACGGAGCTGAACCTGGCCCGGCGGATCCAGGCGGAAATGCTGCCCAATATCTTCCCGCCGTTCCCGGAACGGACGGACATGAACATCTTCGCCAGCATGCGGCCGGCGAAAGAGGTTGGCGGAGACTTCTATGACTTCTTCCTGATCGATGACAGTCACCTGGGACTGGTCATGGCGGACGTGAGCGGCAAGGGCGTGCCCGCGGCCCTGTTTATGATGGCCGCCAAGATCCTAGTACAGAACCACACTATGAACGGCGGAAGCCCGGCGGAAGTGCTGCAGAAGGTGAATAACCAGATCTGCCAGAAGAACAAGGAACAGATGTTCGTGACGGTATGGCTGGGCATTCTGGACCTGAAGACAGGACTGCTGACCGCGGCCAATGCCGGACACGAGTATCCGATCCTGCAGGGAGAAGACGGACGGTATGAAGTGATTAAGGACAAGCACGGGTTTGTCGTCGGCGGCCTGGAAGGGGTAAAGTATAAAGACTACACTCTGCAGCTTAAACGGGGAATGAAGGTGTTTGTCTATACGGACGGCATCCCGGAAGCGACGAATGAAGCAGGGGAGTTCTACGGAACAGAAAGGCTGCTGGAGACGCTGAATAAACATCCGGAAGAAGACCCGACAGAAGTAATTCATAAGGTGGACGAAGACCTGCATGGGTTTGTCGGAAACGCGGCACAATTTGATGATGTGACCATGCTGTGCGTGGAGTTCATCGGAGATGAAATTACTTAAAAGTGTAACTGAACAATGATACGCGCGGTGGGGGAAATCCTCCGCCACGTTTTTTTGCATAGAATAATATTCTTCATATCATAATATAAGAAAAAGAAGCATTGAAAGTATAGTAGAGACATGATTCGGAATACCTTCTAACAAAAAGATATATTACTCACAACTTATGATATTATTGTTTCATTATTTCAACTATATTGAAAAAATAAAAGTATACAAATATTGTAAATACATAATTGACAAGGCTTGCGTGATTGTTGTATTGTATAAAAAAAGCGTTGGAAGTGTTAACATATGCCTAGAGTTAAGAAGACCAAAATATACGCAAGCAATGGCGAAAATGGAGAAGAGATTCAACTCGATCCACTTTTTTATTGTAAAGATCAAGAAAATCGAAAAGTTATAGTGGCAGGCTTTTCCGTAGGATCAGAAAAATATACTATTCCTTTTCTGATGCCTCAGGATATAGAGAAAAATGAAAACAAATCAATTAAACCAATTCAAAGAAAACAAAGATTTACTCATTGGAGAAAGAAATATGAAGTAAAGGATCTAACATTTCAGAAGGAATTGGAGCCACTTGGATATAATTATAATATACGTATTGAGACTGGAATTATTAAGAAAATCTGGTTATTTTTATGCCATATATTTGATATAGTTCGCGGAAAACTAAAAAAAGTCAGACAAAAAAATCCCAAAGTATATGATTTTGTAGCAAAAACTACAGGTTTTGTTTTTGAAGCTGTTGTAGCCGTGATTGGCTTTGTATCAGGATTGTCTGCAGGTTGGATTACAGTTGCTGTTTGTCTTCTATATGCTCTATTCATGGCGTTCCAGCTTGGCTCAGAAAGAAATAGATCAGATCGATTGATCAAAGAGAATAATGAGAATCATGAAAAAAAGATAAAACAAATAGAAAAAGAACGAGACGATTCTATAAAAACAATAACAGATGAAGCTAAAAAACAAGAAGAACATAGGTATAATGAACTTATTAGAGAAAAAACAGAGTTGGCAAGAATAGAACATTTGGCTGCGCACAATATCAAAGTATGCGTAACCGACATGAAAAGAATGTCGGATAGAATGGATCGCTTAGACAAGTTGGCAGAGTTTTTGAAAAAGTGTGCTGATAGTTTGGAAAACCAATTGAGCCATTATTACGAGAAGGAAATATGTGCTAGTTTTAAACTAGCATGTTCTGAGACTACTATAAGAACATATACTCGTGGTGAAAAGAATATAACAAATAGAAAGATAAATGGTGTTCCAAGACGAGAAGATCCCAAGGAGATATCAAGGAATACGGCATATAATCATATTTACAATGAAGAATGTGATTCATTTGTATGTGGAGATCTTCGTAATACGAAATTCCAATGTGAACGTGATAATTGGCAAGAATTCTTTTTGGCAACAATCGTTATACCTATAAGATGGTCTATTCCACATGAAAACAGAATAAAGATAGGGGGGATGATATGCGTTGATTGTAAGGATCCAATTCCTGAATGGGATCGGAGGTCCTTTGGTTATCATCTTGTTGCTTTTTATGCAGATTTATTATTTATAGCATTACAGGAAATTGCATCGTAAAGGAGTGAATGAGAATGAGCGAAAAGAAAGAAAAAGGTATACATATATCCGTTTGTGTTCTTTTTCAAACTCCTAAAGAAGAAGAAAGCTTTTATCAATTAGTACAGAAGTATAATTATCCTGAGAAGTTCATTGAACAAGAGACAGAAAATCAAAGAAAACTAAATGTTAACAATAGAGAACCAATGAAAGTATAGATAATCGCTATTGTATAGTTTTTCATGATCTATCTATAAATCAGCTGAGATTATCTTACAGTCTATATCAAAAAAAATATGTAGAAAAATAGACGTCACAAATGATTGTTTGTAGACGTTTTTTATTATATAAATATATTGAACAGAATAGAATAATACAAATATGATTGTATTAGAAAAACATTTGAGATAAAATAAGATTTGAAAGATGTTCCGCTGGGAAGGATCCGAATGGATTTTTCCAGACCCGCAGGGAAAAGTATTTGGCATACAGTACTTATTCCCGGAAAAGAGCTGCCATCTTTCAAAACCATTCGTATAAATACATGAACGACACAGTAGTTACATTGTGAAGTTCAGAATAACATACGAGTGACGTATGTAACAGAAAGGAGGAGCAGCTATTTGGAGAAGAAACTGAGAGCATTGTTTGACTACCAAAAGTTCGAACAGAACGCAGATCTTCAGAACGTGATCGACAGAGTGCACGCACGCTACAGAAGCACCCATGCACGGATGCTGGACGATGATGAGGCTGACATGGTGGCAGCGGCGGGCGTGCCAGACACAGCCATGAAGAAAAAGAGTCTGTTCGATAAAGATAAAGATGAACACTCCTGAATGGGAGAAAATATATGATCTGTACTGCGGAAAAGTGATGGGGTATATTGCAGCCCGGGTGCAGCGCCGGGCGGACGCTGAAGACCTTTGCGCAGACGTGTTTGAGAAGGCATTCCGGAAGAGGGACGCCTTTGATGAAAGCAAGGCAAGCATCAGCACCTGGATCTTCACAATCACGCGGAATACGGTAATAGACTATTTCCGGAAAACGCGGCCGACGGAAGAACCGGATGAGAACCTGGCAAGTGATGAAGAGGTGGATGAACATCTGCTGAGCCAGGAAACGCTGAGCGAACTGGCAGGAGCACTGAATAAGCTGCCGGAAGAACTGCAGGACATCATCGTGCTGATGTACTATGACGGAAAGCCGATGACTGAAGTCGCCATGATGATGGGGCTGAGCTACGGAGCGGTTAAGCTACGGCATCAGAAGGCGCTGGCGCAGCTAAAGCTTATGATGCGATAATGGGAAATGTCGGCAGTTAAATGAAATAAAAAGAGACGATACGATAATGTATCGTCTCTTTTTGTGAAATATCGTGCTGCGCACGATATGAAATATTTGACTCCGTCAAATGTGAAATATGCGCCAGCGGCGCATGTGAGAATGACTGGCCGCTGCGGCGGCGGGGGAGATTCTTCGACGCGGGCGCAAGCGCCCTTGCTCAGGATGACATGGGGATGTCTGCTGGCAGGAGCGGAAATATGACAGAAGGGACAGACCTGCAGTCACATTCTTTAAAAGAACGATGACAGCACGTCAGTCCCCCAGTCACATTTCCGCGTTGGGTAGAAGGTGGTTTTAACTTATTTATTTATCGCACCCTTATATTCAAGGCAGAGCATGGTGAGGTCGTCGAATTGTTCGGCGCTGCCGACGAAGGAAGAAACGGCATTCTTTACGGATTCGAGAATGGCGCCGGGATCCTTATCAGTGGCGGTGTTGAGGGCTGCAATCATCCGATCGGTGCCGAACATCTGCTGATTGGCGTCAGTGGCTTCGGGCACACCGTCGGTATAGACAAACAGCTTCGTTCCGGGTTCCAGCTGCAGGGTATACTCCCGGTACCGGACGCCGGGCATACCGCCGAGAACAAACCCGTGCTTGTCCTTCAGAATCTCAAAGGAACCGCCGGCTTTCCGGAGCGCCGGATACTCATGGCCCGCGCTGGCCGCGGTCAGGATGCCGGTGGAAATCTCCAGCACGCCCAGCCAGACCGTGACGAACATCTGCTCAGGGTTCCGATTGCAGATCTCGTTATTCACCTCAGTCAGGATCTTCGCCGGTGACAGCTCGTGCATGGCCACGTGGTGGATCAATGCCGAGGACAACATCATAAACAGGGAAGCGGGGACACCCTTGCCGGATACATCGCCGATGACCAGGCACAGATGATCCTCGTCAATCAGGAAGAAGTCATACAGGTCACCGCCGACCTCCCGGGCAGGAGTCATGGAAGCATAGAGGTCGAACTCATGGCGATCCGGGAAAGGCGGGAAGATCTTGGGCAGGAAGTTGGACTGAATCCGTGTGGCCAGAGAAAGCTCCGTGGTAACCCGCTCCTTTTCCAGTTCCAGGGCATGACGCTCCATGGCGGTACGGATATAGTGGGCAATTACCGACGCCAAATACAGCGCGACAATCGCGACCGGCAGCCACAGCACATGCACCACCCATCCGCCGAGCCAGAAGGCCCAGGAACCGATGAGGGACATGATAATGATCGTGACGCACAGGATACCGCCGATGCGGTTGTTCACCCGGAAGAAAAGGAACGCAACCCCGATACAGAACAGCGCCATGACAATGAACTGGGGAAGGTCCGGGGCCTCGGCTTTCAGGTTGCCTTTCATGAGACTCTGGATTACGTTGGCCTGGTACTCCACGCCGTTCATGGGCTGGCTGCGGTCAGCCGTGGTGACATACGCGTCCCGCAGGGCCGGGGCATAAGGGCCTATCAGGACAATCTTGTCCTTCCACACTTCGGAAGGGATTTTTCCGTAGATCAGGTTAACGAGGTTCAGCTTTTCATCAAAAGCACCGGGTTTGCCGGTGAAGGGCACATAATAATGATTGCCAGCATCAACGTTGGGTAGCTTAAAGGTTTTACCCTTCTTTTCCAAATAGATCTTAGCAGTCTGGGCAGCCATGGACAGTACCTGTCCGCCTTCCGGACGGCTCACATACAGCAGTGCATGGCGCAGGATACCATCCACCTTGTCCAGCATGGCGTTGATATGCCCCTGGGTGGTTACGTCTTTCAGGGCAGGATAGGGATCCACAAAACCGAGAACGGCTGCCGCGTTCAGGGACAGGGCATGACCGTTTTCCCAGGTGATATCCGTACCGAATTCCGCCATGCATGCGGTGACCACATTGCCCAGCTTTTCCGCTGCCCGGGCAAGCTGATTATCCATAGCACTGTCGATTTCCCCTTCATAGAGGATATCGATAGCGGTGACGGCAGGCTTGTTTTCCGGATCCGCTGCCAGTTCCTTCAACGCCATGGCCATTATGGCACGATAATTGGGCCCGTACGGGCCCAATTCGTTCAGTGTACTGTTGTCGATCCCGATGATAACAATGTCTTTGGAAGGAATTCCATTGGCCTGGTAAAGGGAGTCCTGGGCCTGACGATCCAGGTAATGAAGGGCACCGGCATAGATCACGGAAAGAACCACCAGCGATACCGCCAGGGGAATGAGAATAAAACGGACTAAAGATCTTTTCATGCCGGAAACCCCTCATAAATCAGGTAGGAGGTAGGATGTAGGAGGTAGGAGGTGATGAAACGATAGGGACTGTCCCTTTCGTTCCCTAAATCTCAGTTACGTTCCCGCAAAGAGATAGATTAGTTCAGAGTCAGGACACCATTGATTTGCTGGAACTGCAGATATCCTCCGCCTCCTGAGGGCTCAGCGACAATATTGTAAGTACCGGGTGCAGGGAAATCACTATCGTGGTAGATCGAAACATCAATGGTGAAATTAGCAAATAATGTACTAGAGGCACCGGACGGAGTCAAATCCACCTGGCAATTGAGTTTCGCAGAGTCATAATCGTTATCACCGATGGTAATATTCGCAGAATCTCCGTCATGCTCACCACCTGCGACTTTAGCGGTGATAGAACTGAAAATAGCGTATCCGGAGAAAGAAGCAGCATCCTGTGTATGATTGCCTACATACATGTTGATCAGAACCTTACTGATACTCAGGGTCCCTTCTGCTGTGGTGATGTTGTAATTGTCGGCTTTTGTATTGCTGTTCAGCGTATAGGTGAAAGTGTTAGGCGTGCTTCCCGGATCTGTGATGGTACCGGAAAACTCATAGGTCGCCCCTTCACCGGGAGCAAACCCGTCGCCGGAAACCGTAACACTGTGCTTGGTTAAGGGACTTGCGTTATAGGTTTTGGAACCGTTGTCACTTGTGATGGTGACATTCCGCTTTTCGATGGAAAGTGTGCCGGGGTTGACGGTGATATCATAGAGATCAGCGCCGGCGGTGATATTGATATCGTTGGAAGCCGTCTGCCCGGCGTCTGTAATGGAGGCACCCTTCAGCGTATACTTCAGGCCGGGCGCGCTTTCCACAGTATACTCTGTGCCATCAAAGGTGAAGGGAGAACCGTCATATGTTTTGGATCTGTCACCGGTGTTGATGGTGACTGCTTGTTTTGTAACCTCCAGGGTGCCTTCCGTCTTTGTAATGTTATAGTTGGAGGCATTCGTTCCTTCATTCAGAGTGTAGGTGAAAGCGTTGGCGCTGGAACCGACTTCCGTCTGCTCACCGGTAACGGAATAGGTCGCACCTTCTCCGGACACAAAACCATCGCCGCCGACAGTCACCTCGCTGTTTTTGAGCGGAGATCCATCGTAAACCTTGCTGTCTGACGCGCTTGTGAGGGTGACGTCACGCGGGTTCACCTTCAACGTGCCGAAGACGGTTTTGATGTTGTAATTATTGAGGTCTGTATAGCCAACGGCATTAACTGTGAAGGCGTTCTCACTGCTGCCGGCATCCTTCCGGGATCCGGTGAAAGCGACAGAGAACCCATCTACATCAAGGAAGCTGCCTTCGGTGATCGTGAATTCTTCACATTTCTGCTCAGTACCGTCGTATTTCGACTCGACAGACGCGCTGGTGATGGTTACGTTGCGCTTGTTGATAGTCAGCGTACCGGGAATGATTGTAATATTGAAGTTTTCTTCCTTATGGGATCCATAGTCAATCTCGAGGGTGTTTGTATATGTGCCGGCCGCCCATTCATCGGAGCCGAGTTCACGATAACCGATCGAGAGTTCGTCGTGAGTCGTATAACTCCAGTCGGTTGTCATGGGGCAGGGATAACCGTCATAGGTCTTGGTGTAGTCGCTTGCGGTAAGGGTGATTGCATACGGCTTGATGGTGATGGATCCATCGGTTCCGTTGTTCACGACGACATCGTAATTACCGGCGTTTCCATGCAGCGAATAGGCAATATCCAGATAATAGGTATCCGCGTCATCGCCGCGCTGCGGAACCGGCCCGATGGCAAACTCAATGGAATCGTCCCCGATGAGGTTATAGGTAGCGAAATAATCGTAACCGGATTCCGTGGTGGTTCCGGAGAGCGAGGTGCCGTTACCGGTGCAGGAGACGGAGAAGGGGATATCGGCGCCATAGTCATAGGTTCCGCCGGAAGTGGTGAAGGAAACCGGATAAGGAAGGACCGTCAGGCTGCCGGCTTCAGGATAAACTTTGCAGGCAGAAGTGACGTCGTTGCCGTTTTCGTCCATAATCACATAACTGCCGATGGTACATTCGGTCTCACCGACATCGGTCTGTGTGCCGGAAAGGGTGACGGTAAAGGTATAACCTTCAGGTAAAAGCTCAGAATCGACGTCTTCTGCAGAAGGAATGATCGGTTCACCGTCATAGACTTTGCTATAGGAAGGCGCGTAGAGGTAAATCTCGACGGGCTCCGGAGTTTCAGTAGGAGTCGGAGAAGGCGTCGGGGTCGGAGTCGGTGTGGGTGTAGGGGTAGGAGTAGGCGTGGGCGTCGGTGTAGGAGTCGGCGTCGGAGTGGGCGTTTCTGCAGGGGCAGTGACGGTGAGAATGCCCAGGACAGAAGAGACGGCATAGTTGTTCGGATCTACGCTGCCCCAGTCTATTTCATAAGTGTTGTCCGTCTTGCCGACTTCCGTGATCGTGCCCGTGGCTGTAACAGTGATCTGATCCCCGGGCAGAAGACCCTCAATGGTGACGTCCTCGCAGGTGAGGGGTTCACCGTCATAGAACTTGGAAGCAGAACCGGTCCGGATGGTAATGAGAACAGGATTGATGGTGATCGTTGTTCCGGTGATGGAAGAGGACGGACAGCTGATGTTCTCCGAGGCGAGCGTGATCTCCGCTTTCATGGTATAGGTACCCGCACCGGTACCCATACCGGTAATGGACATCTCAATCGTATCTCCGGTGAAGAGGACAAACCGGTATTTCTGCTCCGGAGCGCGGGCCATGGGAACAGCGCTGGCGACCAGGTTCCGGATCCTCGAAGCGGACAGCATGGAGGCTTTGACCGTCTCACCGGCATGAGCGCCGTTCACGTATGTGAGGACGGGCTCGGGAACGATCATGCTGCCGGTATACCCGGCGGAACCGGTGCCGCAGGAGATGCTGACAGAAAGGGGCTCAACCGTGAGGGTGCCCTTTTTTACTTTGATGTTTTCAAACTGATCGGTGACGTCAACATTGTTCTTATCCAGGATCTTATAGCTGGTGATCCTGGATTCGCTCTCGCCGGCCTGGGTCTGGGTGCCGGCGACAGCCACCTTGTACTTATATCCCTTGGGAAGACCGGTGACCGTGACGTCATCCGCACTTGCTTCCAGGGGAGTGCCGTCGTACACCTTTTTGGCTTCAGGCGCGGTGATGGTGATGTTATCAGAGAGGGGAAGAACCGTCAGGGTGCCCAGGTCTTCCTTCAGGATGTAGTTATTCTCATTGGCGTTATTCCAGTCGATGGTGTAGGTGTTTGCGCTTTCACCGATCTCGGTCTGGGAGCCGGTGGCAGTAATCACAATAGAGGGATCCAGAATGATGGGGGTGAAGGAAGCTTCCTCACTGCCCAGGACCCGGGTCTGGTAGTTGGTGATTTTTGTATCCACAGTGATTCGGACATTGGCAGAATCATTCATGAGGCTGGACTGATCGGAATTGGCAATCTTCAGGCCGTTATAGGTAACGGTGCTTTCAGCCTGCTCAGGCAGCTCAGCGATGAGAGCATTCAGCTTTTCCGGATCCCAGCCGGTTTCCTGACAGGCGACGGCCATCAGATCCGGGTTCTCCGCGTAGAGGCGCAGGACTTCCACGGGGAGGTTCTCCTCCTTCAGGGGTTCGATCACGAACTCAAGGGAGTCTTTCTTATTCCCTTCATTTTTGAGGGAAACAGAGAGGCGGCTGCCGGCAGGAAGCTCAATATCCTTTGTCTCCCCGGTGATGGGGTTGGTACCGTGGACGTAGGTGCGGCCGGAAACGGCGATCATCTGCTCGCTGCCCAGGGCGGACTCGATCACGATGGAAGTATTCGCCCAGGAGGGCTGCTCCTTATTGTATCCGGCAGCGGTGCGGACGCCGGCGTCTTCACAGGTAAGCGGCTCGCCATCATATTCCTTTTCGGCGGAACCGGTCCAGACGGTGAGCGGAGCAGGGTCCACGACCAGGGAACCCGGAACGGTCTGGATATTGGTGAAGTGTGATGTAACGTTCTCACCGGAAGCGTTTGTGATGCTGTAAGAGGAAACCGTGTTCTCGGTGGAACCCGCGTCGGTCAGGGAACCGGTGCAGGAGACAGAAATGTTGAAATCGGCCGGAAGACCGGAGACCAGGGCGCTGTCAGGACGGGCCAGGGGACGGCCGTCGTAAAGCTTACTGGCGGACTGGGCGACGATACTCACAAGGCCGGAGAATTCCCAGTCTCCATCCGCGGGGAAGGGCTCCTCCGCGGTATCATCCGTGAGGGTGCCTTCCAGCAGGGGAGCACCGTTCTCACTGCCGTTGGTGACACGATCCGTCAGGACGGGATCCGCGTTGACGGTTTCAGCCACGAAGCCGGCGATGTCCTCGGAAGTCACGGTTGAAAGGACGGGAGCAACGCCCGTAGGATCATTATCAAGCTGAGGGGCAACGACCTTTTTACCGGCGGGAACCGGAAGCTGACGCTTGGCGCCTTCAGAATCCGTATAGGTAATCTCGGCAGTACCTTCCAGAACACCGAGGGTGGTTGTGGTCATCGGATTTTCGCCATCGCCGATGGACGACTTCAGGAAAACGAGGGTGCCGCGGATACCGACGGTAAGGTTGGAAGTCTGGATATCCAGGGCAGCGTTTTCATCCAGCTTTTCCTGGACGTCCAGGAAAACGGAACCCTGCCGGAGGTTCAGACGCATATGATCCGCTTCCTGGACAAACTGAACGTTGGTGTCAGTGTCCAGCGTCACGATCTTGGTGTCATCCAGCCCGACAGAGGCCTGCCCGTCTGCACCGGTAATCAGGGTCTCGCCGCTGGCAAAGCGCACATTGTCCAGCAGGAAGCGGGGGGCACCGAGAACGTCCAGGATATCCACCGTACCCTCATGACGTAGCAGCCGGATGGTGGAAGCCTCGTAGGAGTCGGTGGTGGGGACTCCTTCGGAGGGTATACCTTCGGAGGTGCCGACTGCGACAAGAGAGATAATCAATAAGAAGATGATTATGAATGAGGACAGCTTACGGGCCATAGGGCACCTCCTAGGTAATTCACAATTCAGAATTCAGAATTCAGAATTAAGTGAGTGACATTATTAAGATGATGGTGTTCCGGTTGGGTTCCCGAATATAAACGGGCTGGGAGACAGTGGGCGAAGCCCAAATGAACAATTAGCAATGAACAATGAATAATGATTCGTCTTTCGGACGTAGTAAGGGATTCTTCGACTCCTTTCAGTCGCTCAGAATGACATCCCTGAATGATCGCTGTTCCTAAAAACCATGGGGTTACTGTGCCTATTGAGGCTTCGCCTTAGTAAGGGATTCCTCCATGCGGACACTACGTGTCCTTAGTCGGAATGACAGCCTATCGGTGCATAAAAGCACTTGGTCGAAATAACAGCTTATTGGTTGTGAGATTATGGGTTTGGGTGACAGCGGTGATGTTTCCTCCGTATATAGCAATAGTGAATCGAAAATTGGAGTTGATTTACAAAATGCATACATATAGGAAGGTTATTTATCAATTGATTATAGCATAGATGAAGAGAAACCGCTATATGATGCGGAAATTGTAAACGATTGCTGATTGAGAAAATAAAAATGGACTAATATGAAAAATCGATGGGGAGAAAATGCCGGAAACGCTTGAAAACTATTGAAAAACATAAATAGATACATTATAATGGACAAGATTGAGCGTGTAACAATACGGATTTTGTCTTCCCCCAGGAGCATTTTCGGAAGGTTACACAAGAAGATCCGCGGTATGCCGGAAAGCGGCAAGCGGAAAAAGGAGAACAGAAAGCATGACAATTACCAAGACTCTGGACGGAACGAACCTGACCTTTGCCCTGGAAGGAAGACTGGACACCACGACTTCTCCGCAGCTGGAGGGAGAAATGCATCCCGATATCGACAGCGCGACGGAAGTGACCTTTGATCTGGAAAAACTCGCATACATCTCCTCTGCCGGACTGCGGGTGCTGCTGAGCGCTCAGAAGATCATGAACAAGCAGGGAAAGATGACCATTAAGAATGTTTGCCCGGAAATCATGGACATTTTCGACGTGACCGGGTTTGTGGATATCCTGAACATTGAAAACTGAGGGAAGTTGACGCCAGCATGGACTATCGGCCACTGACTATGGAGGACCGTGACCGGGTTGAGAAATGCCGGAATTACCAGCTGAATCCGTTTACTGCCCTGACTTTTACATCGCTGTTCACATGGAGAAAGGAATACGGACTTGAAATCGCGGGGGACGAAGATTATTTTGTAATCCGGAGCCGCCACGACAATGCGTATTTTTCTCCATGCGGTGATAAAGAAAAATGCCGGACATTCATCGAGGAAAACGTGAAGACCGGCGAAAGCATCCTGTACCTCACAAAAGAACAGGCTGAGGCCCTCGGAGACGGATGGGAAATCCGGAAGAGGGACGACCTGAGCGAATACGTCTGCGCCACGCCGGCGCTGGCCCTGAAGGAAGGCTTCCACATGAGCCACAGCTTCAAGGACAAATGCCGGCAGTACAAGAAGCGGCATCCTTACGAAGTGAGGAAGATGACCATTGATGACCTGCCGCTGATTATCCGGATTGCCAGGGACTGGGAAGAGGCGGATCCGGAGGGCGGGGGCGACCTGCAGGCGCTGGAAGAGGAAATCTGTTTTTACAGTGAGATTACACTCAACGGCGTGATCGTCACTACGGAAAACGGCGGACATGCCTTCATCATGGGATATGAGAACACCCCGGAGATGTTCACGATGACAATGGTGAAGCACGACCTGGATCTGCCGCTGTTGATGACCCCGGTGTGCGTGCATGAACTGGCCTGCGCGCTGGTGGAAAAGTATCCCTACATCAATCTTGAAGAAGACCTTGGACTGGAAGGGCTGCGGAGAGCAAAGCAGCTATTCAGCCCGATCAAACAGCTGGAAGTTTACGAGGCGGTCAGAAAATGAATCAGAAGCACTATATATGCCGCAAGATGTTCATGCGGATCCTCTGGCCGAGCCTCATCTCCTCGGTTGCGCTGGCAATCGCGGACGTGGCGGACGCTTTGGTCATCGGTAACAAGATGGGCGAGAGCGGCCTGGCCGCCATCGGCATCGTGACGCCGCTTTACATGATCCTGAACCTGCTGGGATACGGGTTTTCCACCGGCGGGTGCGTGGCCTTCAGCCGCCTGGCGGCAGAAGGCAAGGACGAGGACGCGCTGAGCCATTTCAAGAGCATCGGGACGATCCTGTTCGGTTTAGGCGTTGTATTGGCAGTAGCAGGCAACTTGCTGATGCGGCCGCTGCTGGGACTGCTGGGCGCAAACGACGGCAGCCCGGAACTGTACAACCTGTGCGAGCAGTATGCCCGGCCGCTGGTAACGGCTGTGCCGGTGTTCTTCCTGAACTTCCTGCTGTACGACTTTGTGCGGTGCGACAATGACGCGCCCCGGGCGACGCTGGGATTCTCCGTGGGATGCCTGACAGACCTGGGACTGAACATCTGGTTCGTGCTGGGACTGGGATGGGGCGTGAAGGGCTCCATCTATGCAACGGTGATCGCCCAGACGGTCAGCGTGATTATCCTGCTGACGCATGTGGTCAACGGCCGCGGCCTGATGAGCATCCAGAGCCTGGCGAAGGCAAAGATCGCCGTCGGCAGGCCGATTGCCGACAGCCTGAGGATCGGCTTCAGCGCGTCAATGCAGTATGTGTTCCAGTTCCTGTTCCTGCTGATCGGCAACAGGATGCTGCTGCGGGCAGGTGACCTGGGACTGATCAAGGGCGACCTGTATGTGGCCGTGTTCGACGTAGTGATGAACATCAGCTACATCTTTATTGGAATCTATCATGCGTTCGCTGACACGATGCAGCCGCTGGCGAGCACCTTCGCGGCGGAGCACGGACGGGATGACCTGAAGTACCTGGTGCGGCTGGCTATGGCCACGGCACTGATGGTAGGCATCCCGGCAGCGCTGATCGCGGCGATACCGGCGGGTGGCGTAAGCAGCTTCTTCGGCCTGGGAGACGCGGAAAGCCTGAAAGTTTCCATCCCCGCCATCCGGCTGTACCTGCTGGCTACGCCTCTGGGCGGACTGCTGATCATCCTGACCGGGTTCTTCCAGAGCTGCGGACGAGAAAAGCTGGCAGGCCTGATCACCCTGATGCGCAAGGCGCTCTTCCTGCTGCCGATAACGATTATCCTTGGCCTGTGGCTGCCGAAGGACTTCTGGTGGCTGTTTGTGATTGCTGAAGGCGTGACGATGCTCGTGCTGGCGACAGTGGTCCGGGGCCGGATCCTGAAGAAGGAAGACGTACAGGTTCCTGTATTCACCGCGACGATGGACAACCAGAACCATGAGCTGAGCCGGGTGCTGGATGAAGTGGTAGCCTTCTGCGAGGAGCAGGAGATCCCCATGAAGCAGGCGATCCTGATCCAGCTGGCGGTGGAAGAGCTGAGCGTGGTGACAATGGAGAAGGCGTTCAGCGGAAAGCCGGACGAATATATCCAGCTGACGCTGGCCCGGGAGGAAAACGGAGACCACGTGATCCACATCCGGAACAGCGCTCCGTACTTCAATCCCCTGGACCTGCGGATGGGCAAGGTGCAGAAGGATGAAACCGAAGACCTGATGGACAGCGTCGGCGTGATGATGGTAAGGCAGAAGGTCAAGAGCCTGCATTACCGCAACTATGAAGGATTCAACATGATGACCGTGGTCATCTGATACAACCCTTAACCTGAAGAAAAGAGGATGTTCGCGCATGAAGAAAAAAGGCTGGACTTCGCTGACGGTGAAGCTGAACACGCTGATTATTATTATCGTGCTGGTGCTGTCACTGGGCCTGGCGGCTTTTGCATACCGGGTAAACAGCGAACGCGTGGACAAGTACTACACGCAGACCACGAGTAACGCGGCACGCGCGATTGCTGCGTTTGTGGACGGCGACAAGACAGAGGATCTGCTGAACGCCATCAAAACGGATGAGTTTGTGAAGATCCGGGAGGAAGCCATGGAAGCCGACGGCGACCAGGCGCTCATCGAATGGCTGCAGGAAAGGGGACTGTACGATACCTATACCAGCATCCGGGCAATGCTGAAGACCTACAAGGAAAAGCTGGGTGCTGAATATGTTTACCTCCAGAGCCTGGAAGGCACGCAGAGCATCAACATCGTGGATCCGGACGAGGCAGTGCTGTATACCGGCAGCTATGAGGATACGCCTGAAGGATATGAGGAACACACAACCAACGAGCATATTGACTCCGTGGTAAGCCATTCTGAATATGGATGGCTGTGTTCCGCCTATGAGCCTGTAGTGAACAGCAAAGGACAGAACGTGGCCATCGTCGGCGTGGACATCAACATGAACGACGTTATGGATGAGCGGCAGCGCTTCCTGACGACGATGATGGTGTTTGCCGCGGCGCTGATGATCGTGAGCTCCATGATCACCGTGCTGCTGATGCGCAGGATCGCGACGAAGCCGCTGAGCATGCTGGCGAAGGCAACCACAGGATTTGTGGATGACCAGACAGGCTACCTGAAGGAGAAAATCATCAACCTGCCGATCAACTCCAAGGACGAGATCGGCGACCTGTATGAAGAAATCCGCGGAATGCAGGGCAGGATTGTGGAATACCTGGACAACCTGACCACAGTGACGGCGGAGAAGGAACGTATCGGTGCGGAACTGAACATTGCCGCGCAGATCCAGGCGGACATGCTGCCCCGGATTTTCCCGCCGTTCCCGGAGAGAACTGACTTTGATATCTATGCCACGATGGACCCGGCGAAGGAAGTCGGCGGAGACTTCTACGACTTCTATATGCTGGACGACGATCACCTGTGCATGGTGATGGCGGACGTGAGCGGCAAGGGCGTACCCGCGTCGCTGTTCATGACGATTGCCAAGACGCTGATCAAGAACCGGGCACAGCTGGGCGAGAAGCCGGCTGAGATCCTGTACAACGTGAACAACCAGCTGTGCGACGGAAACGACGCGGAACTGTTTGTGACGGTCTGGCTGGCGATTATCGAGCTGAGCACCGGCAAGGGCGTGGCGGCAAATGCCGGCCACGAGCATCCCGCGATCCGCCGGAAGGACGGAAGCTTCGAGTTAGTACTGTACCGGCACGCGCCGGCAGTGGCCACGATGGAAGGTATCCGCTTCAAGGAACACGAGTTCCAGCTGCATCCCGGAGACAGCCTGTTTGTGTACACGGACGGCGTGACGGAAGCAACGAACCTGAACGACGAACTGTTTGGCACCCAGCGGATGCTGGACGCGCTGAACAAGGATCCGAACGCGATCCCGAAGTTCCTGCTGCAGAATGTGCGTGAGGACATTGATGAATTTGTAGGCAGCGCACCGCAGTTTGACGACATCACGATGATGGGCCTGAAGTATACGGGACCGGAAAAGAAGAACGAAACCGCAAGGCTGACCATTGACGCGAAGACAGAGAACCTGGAGCAGGTGCTGGCCTTCACGGAAGAGCAGCTGTCAAAGGCGGACTGTCCGGTAAAGGCGCAGACGCAGATCGGCGTGGCAGTGGAAGAGATCTTCGTGAATATCGCCCTGTATGCCTATGCTCCGGAAACCGGCAAGGCAGACATCACCATCGACATCGGGGAAAACCCGAAAGAAGCGGTGATTACGTTCAGGGACAAGGGAGTGGCGTTTGACCCGCTGGCGAAGGAAGATCCTGACGTCACACAATCTGCGGAAGACAGGCAGATTGGTGGACTGGGGATCTATATTGTCAAAAAGACGATGGACGAAGTTACCTATGCGCGTGAAGGCGACGAGAACGTGTTGAGGATAAGGAAAAGGCTATAAGTTAAATGAAATAAATCAGCTTCGCTGATTTGTGAAATATCGATCTTCGATCGATGTGAAATATTTGACTTCGTCAAATATGAAATATTCGCCGACGGCGAATGTGTAAATTACTGTTTGCTTTACAAACGAAAACAGCTTCCAGATGGATTCTGGAAGCTGTTTTATATGGTTTTTGATTAATCACGACCGAAGAGGTCGCGAGTGTAAACCTTATCTTTTACATCATCGAGGCAATGATCATATCTGTTGGCGATGATGGCCTGGGACTTACGCTTGAAGTGCCTGAGATCATTGACGACCTTACTGCCGAAGAAGGTGGTGCCATCCTCGAGGGTGGGCTCGTATATAATTACGGTAGCACCCTTCGCTTTAATGCGTTTCATAATACCCTGGATGGAGGACTGGCGGAAGTTATCGGAATTGGCCTTCATGGTGAGACGGAAGACGCCGACAACCACCTTATGTTCCTTGGCAGCGGACCAGGAATCATTGGCTTCATAAGCACCGGCGATTTCCAGGACGCGGTCCGCAATATAGTCCTTGCGGGTACGGTTGCTTTCCACGATGGCGGACATCATGTTCTGGGGAACGTCGTTGAAGTTGGCCAGAAGCTGCTTGGTATCCTTGGGCAGGCAATAGCCGCCGTAGCCGAAAGACGGGTTATTGTAGTGGGTACCGATACGCGGATCCAGGCAGACGCCGCGGATAATATCCCGGGTGTTCAGGCCCTTGGTCTCGGCGTAGGTATCCAGCTCGTTGAAGTAGGAAACACGGAGTGCCAGGTAAGTGTTGGCAAAGAGCTTAACGGCTTCAGCTTCGGTAAGACCCATCAGGAGAACCTCGGTTTCAGGCTTAAAGGAAGCACTGAGAAGTGTGTTTGCAAAGAGCTGGGCCTTTTCCCGGGTAGCATCATCGCAGCCGACGATAATACGGCTGGGATAGAGGTTGTCATAGAGGGCCCTGGATTCCCGAAGGAATTCCGGAGAGAAGAGGATATTGGAAACTCCGAACTTCTTCCGGACGGAAGCTACGTAGCCGACGGGGATGGTACTCTTGATCACCATCATGGCATCGGGAGCGTTCTTCAGGACGGTTTCGATAACAGATTCCACAGCAGATGTATCGAAGAAGTTCTTCTTAGGATCGTAGTTGGTGGGAGCAGCGATGACCACGAAGTCAGCCCCCTTACAGGCAGCAGCACCGTCCAGGGTGGCGGTCAGATCCAGGGTTTCTTCCTTCATGAATTTCTCAATGTATTCATCCTGGATCGGGCTGATCCGTTTGTTAACCATTTCCACCTTCTCCGGGATGACGTCCACCAGGGTAACGTGATGGAAGCGGGAAAGGAGGACAGCCATGGACAGGCCGACATAACCGGCACCATAGACAGTGACATTCAGCCTGGTGGCAGGCGCAGTAACGGGATCCATAACGTCAATGAAGGCGACGGAAGGATCGAAGGACAGAGCATTGGCCAGACGGACCATCTGATCCGGAGCAGGAATATAGTCCTGCTTCTCAAGACGGGAAAGCAGGGAACGATTGATACCGGTCTGTGCTGCGAGATCCTGCTGGGTAATATGCAGGGCTTTGCGTTGAGCCAGAACGGTTTCAGCAAGCTTTTCGAGTGAGAAGGATTTCATCCGTGCACCTCCATAATGTATTAATGAACAACAAGAAAATACTTTATAGGTTGACAAATGTCAACTAATAATTTCATAATGTTGCTAACAGCAACAAAGAAGAAATAATATAAGAAATACTTTCGGGAAAATTGTACATATGATAGAATACAAGCAAATGGGAGCTAAGACTACAAGTCAATGAATACTGATGACTCTGCGATCGCCGTAAACCATCTATACATCACCTACGGCTCGTATATATGGACGGCTGTAGCATGGGAAGCATTAGTCACGCTGAAGCGTGGATGCTTCCTCAAAAACTTAAAAATGATTTAGTTACTTAAGCCAGTATCTGGAAGGTAAGGACAGATCACATATAGAAGATTATTGATGGAATAGAGAAAAGACGTATTTAAAAACGAAGAGGGATAAAGGAGATTTATATGGCGGCGGATTGGGTCATCGTTGTTGATGACGACAGAAATGACCAGAGATTGGCATGCGAAATGCTGCGCAGGGCCGGAATCCAGACATCAGCGATGAGATCCGGCGCGGCTGCCCTGGACTATATCCGCAAAGGCGGAATGCCGGACCTGATCCTGCTGGATGTGAATATGCCGGGGACGGACGGTTTTGAAACGCTGCGACTGCTGCGGGAACAGATGGATCCGGAGAACGAGATTCCTGTTGTGCTGATGACCGGCGAAGAAGAGCAGGAAGTCCGCGGGCTGGAAGAGGGGGCAATGGATATCATCCGGAAGCCCCTGGAAGGCGACGTGGTCATAAGCCGGGTCTGTAAAGCGCTGGATATCAGCAGACGGATGAAGCGGTTTGCCCGGACGGCTGAAATAGACCAGATGACAGACCTGCTGAACAAGAGCGCAACAGAATCACGGATGGAACGGCTGTGCGATGAAGAGGAAGGCCTGCTGTGCGTGCTGGATCTGGACAACTTCAAAGCAGTGAATGACACCTACGGCCACGACGTGGGCGACCAGGTGCTGATGATGTTTGCGCGGATCCTGAAGGTGAGCCTGCGGCGGGACGACGAATGCGGGCGAATCGGCGGGGACGAGTTTGTTGTGTTCCTGAAGAATATGCAGGACACTGCCGACCTGGATCGGTTTACCGGGCGGATTAATAAAGGATATGAGCTGGGCGCAAAGCCGATCCTGGGCGACAAGATGAAGATCACCATCGGCGTCAGCGTGGGTGCGGTGACAGTGCCGCAGTGCGGAAGGGATTACTCAGAGCTGTTCCGGATGGCTGACCAGGCGCTGTATGAAGTAAAGCAGAACGGCAAGCACGGCGCACGGCTGTATGTGGCACCGGCAAAGAACCGGGCAAAAGCGAAGGAAGAGATGAACCTGGAGGGCGTGACAAGGATGCTGCAGGAAAGAGCAGCGATTCCGGGTGCCCTGTGGACAGGCAAAGATATCTTCGGCAGTATTTACCAATATATGATGCGCTATATGAACCGGTACCGGAACAGCGCGTTCAGGGTGCTGCTGACACTGCAACCTGCAACAGATACAAGCGATACGGAAAGAAGAAAGCTGCGGGAAGAATTCCGGCAGAGGATTCGCGGTGCACTGCGGGGCAGTGACGTGATGATGGGGTGCACGGACAACCAGGTGTTCCTGCTGCTGCCGGGTATCAAGGAGCAGGACATTGAAAGGGTTATCGGAAGACTGCTGAAAAGATGGAAAGAAGCAGAAAACAATGATCACGCAACGATAAGTGTTGAATATGGAGAGATTGATGTGGGGAGGAAAACTTACAGGAGAGAATAAATGAGGTAGGAAGTAGGAAGTAGGAAGTAGGAAGTAATTATCTTTTGCTTCGCAAAAGAATGATATGTTGCTTCGCAACATGATATATTTGCTTAATGCAAATATGATAGATTCGACTGACGTCGAATATGATATTTTTGCTTCGCAAAAGTGATTATAGTGTTAACCGCCAGTTGTTGAGAGTAAAGGAAAAGCTTCCAGATGATGTTATCTGGAAGCTTTTATGTGCTGAATGATTATAAACAATTAGAGCTTAGAGAGCATGTGCCGGTTGCACCTGTTGTAGAAGAAGAGGCAGAGAACAAGGGCAAAGAGTTCAGCGATCGGGAAACACCACCAGACGGCCTTGACGTCGCCAGTGAGGCGGGCAATGAGCCAGGCGACAGGCAGGAGGATGAGCAGCTGACGGCAGATCGAGATGATCATGCTGTAGCTGCCGCGGCCAACGGCCTGGAATACGGTGGAGAGGATGATGCCCACAGCGGCCAGCAGGAAGCTGGAGGAGATGATCCGCATGGCGACCATACCGATGTCGGTCATCTGGGCAGTGATCTCCGCCTCGGCTTCGGACTCAAAGATAGACATGAGCTGGCCGGGGAAAACCATGAAGACGAAGGTGCCGACGAGCATGATGACGCAGGCCCAGATCAGGGCAACCTTGATGCAGCTGTAAACCCGTTCTTTGATCTTCGCACCGTAGTTGTAAGCGATGATGGCGATGATACCATTGGACAGGCCGAAGACAGGCATGAAGATGAAGGACTGGAGCTTGAAGTAGACGGACATGACGTTCAGGGCGGCGTTGCTCTGGGCAAAGCCGGAGAGAATGGCGTTCATGCCGATATTCATGACGGAACCGATGGAAGCCATAACCGTGCTGGGCAAACCGACGGAAACAATGCCGGACAGGTCGTGACGGTTGATGATGGCATCCTTACGCATGAGGCGCAGTTCCGGATTCTTCTTCTGATTCAGAGTAAAGCCGATGATGGCGGAAACGAACTGACCGATAACCGTGGCAACAGCTGCGCCGGAAACGCCCATGCGGGGGCAGCCGAGCAGACCGAAGATCATGATGGGATCCAGGATGATGTTGGTCACGGCACCGCAGAGCTGGGTGACCATGGAAAGCACGGAGTTACCGGTGGCCTGGAGCATACGTTCAAAGTAGATGGCCACGAACAGGCCGGTGCTGGCCGCAGTAACGATGGTCAGGTAAGAGGTACCCATGGAGAAGATGCTTTCCTTGTTGGCCAGGTTGTCGGAAACGACAAGCCCCATGGTCTGGCCGGCCAGGAAGAGACCGAAGAGGATGAAGAGCACACTGCCCAGCACCTCGATGAGCAGACCGTTCCAGGCGCCGCGACGGGCACCCTCCGGATTACGCTCACCCAGACGGCGGGAAAGCAGGCTGTTGATACCAGTGCCCATACCGGTGGACAGGGCAATCATCAGCATCTGGAAAGGCATGGCCAGGGAAACAGCAGTCAGGCCATTGGGGTCAAAACGGGAAACGAAGATGCTGTCGACGATGTTGTACAGTGCCTGGATCAGCATGGAGAACATGATCGGAATTGATACTTTGGGGACCA
Source organism: Clostridiales bacterium FE2011 (assembly GCA_017569305.1). Lineage (NCBI taxonomy): Bacteria > Bacillati > Bacillota > Clostridia > Eubacteriales > Clostridiales bacterium FE2011. The sequence goes on from CP069418.1 coordinate 3,355,093, forward strand.
GCTTGGTCATCGGCATGGTGCCAAGCAATTTGGAGCGATCTTGCTGCATGAGGGACTTTCATTCCTTCCTACTTCTTACTTACTACTACTTATTCTTTTAACGGGTTGTATTATACATATAAGAAGGAAAAAGACAAGAGGGTGTATAGAAGTAGGAAGTAATTGTCTTTTGCGAAGGCCGTATTCTTCGCAAAAGAATGATATGTTGCTTCGCAACATGATATATTCGCTTCATGCGAATATGATAGGTTCGACTGTGTCGAACATGATATTTTTGGCTTCGCCAAAAGTGTTTAGATACTTTGCCGCCAAATCAATAAGCAATATGGAAAAGTAACACTTCAGAGTGATGAATTTTTCTCATATAAATAGATAAAGATACGTTTCACATTTTGGTTGGTTGTGGTATATTACAAGCAGAAAAATTTAGGGGAGAAAAAGCATTATGATACAGGCTGTGAAGGGCAGAAATGTAAAGATACTGCCTGGATTATTTCAGCGCAGGATGAAGCTGAATGAGGACTACCTGATGGAGCTGGATCCGGGATGCCTGCTCCAGAATTTCTATATTGAAGCAGGAATCATTCCGCCGGGAGGACAGATTATCCCTGATCCGGCCAATGCCAGGATGCACTGGGGATGGGAGGCGCCGAGCTGCCAGCTGCGGGGACACTTCCTCGGGCACTGGCTGAGTGCGGCCGCGACGCTGTGCGATGGGGGAAACAAGCCGGAACTGAAAACCCGGATTGACTTCATCGTGGATGAACTGGCGAAGTGCCAGAAGCTGAACGGCGGTGAATGGGTCGGCAGCATTCCGGAGAAGTACTTCGCGTTTATGAAACCCGGTAATTATATCTGGTCTCCGCAGTACACGATGCACAAGACCATCATGGGCCTGAAGGACGTATACGAGCGGCTGGGCAACGAGAAAGCGATCCAGATCCTGGACAAGCTGGCGGACTGGTATGTACGCTGGGTGAAGGAAAATGAGGAAGAGGATCCGGAAGTTGTTTTCCGCGGAGAACAGGCCGGCATGCTGGAAGTATGGGCGGACCTGTACGCGCTGACGCAGAAAGAAAAGTATCTTTACCTGATCAAGGCTTATGAAGGAAACGCACTGTTTGAGCGTCTGGACAAAGGCGGAGACGCGCTGAGCGATGATCACGCCAACGCCTCCATTCCGCTGGCACACGGTGCGGCACGGATGGCCGAGATCACCGGAGATGAAAAGTGGATCAAGCGGCTGGAAGCCTTCTGGAAGACAGCAGTAACAGAACGTGGTATGTTTGCCACGACCGGAAGCAACGCCGGTGAATTCTGGATTCCGCCCCACAGCCATGGACGGTATATGGGAAATGAGGATCAGGAATTCTGCACGGTGTATAACATGGTGCGGGCTGCGGAATACCTGTATCGAAGGACACTGAAAAAGGAATACGCCGACTATATTGAGCGGGCAATCTATAACGGTTTCCTGGCACAGCAGAACAAGGATACCGGCATGCCGACCTACTTCCTGCCGATGCTGCCGGGCAGCAAGAAGAGATGGGGAAGCAAGACCAGGGACTTCTGGTGCTGCTTCGGCACGATGGTGCAGGCCCAGACAATTTATCCGGAACTGGTATGGTACACTGACGGCAAGGACGTGACCGTGAGCCAGTACTTCCCGAGTGAAGCAGAGATGGATCTGGAGTACGGGAAGGTTCAGGTGCGCCAGGCTGTACATATGAAGAATTATGACAACCAGGTGCTGTTTGATGAGCACAGCGGCGGACGGGTGTCCCGGTGGAGCATCCGGTTCACGGTGAAGAGCGAAGGCAAAGGTGAATGGGCTCTGCGGCTGCGGGTACCGGCATGGATTGCCGGGGAACCGGTGGTCAGTGTGAACGGAAAAGAGATCAAGGCAGAGATTGAAGAAGGGTATATCGTGCTGGCACGTAATTGGGGAGAAGAAGAGGTCGTGGATGTGTTCTTCCCGAGTGAAGTCCGGTTTGAGAAGCTGGATGGAGCAGAAGAACTGGTGTGCTTCGTTGACGGCCCGGTAGTGCTTGCTGGACTTACAGATACAGATAAAGGAATTAAAGGCAAGCCGGAAGAAATATTATTACCGGAGCAGAGCCATACATATGGAGCGTTCGTTTGGACGCAGAATGTGTATCTGACCAGAAAACAGAAGGAGAACTTCAGGCTGGTGCCGTTGTATGAGGTGACCAACGAAGCGTACACAGTGTACTTTACATCTGAAAGTTAAATGAAATATTTCAAAACAACGTTGTTGCTTTGAAATATGAAATAAATCAGCTATGCTGATTTGTGAAATGTTGCCTTCGGCAACGTGAAATATTCGGCATCCGTCGAATGTGAAAGTTACTGTTGCTTCGCAACGGGACGTTCGCGAAAGCGAACGTGGATGATTTTGTAGGGGGCTGGATTTTTATGTTATTCATAGGTATTTGCGGAGCGAGCGGAAGCGGAAAGAGTACGCTGGCGGATGCGCTGAGGGAAAAGCTTGGTGAAGACAGGTGCCAGGTGCTTCAGCAGGATGCGTATTACCGGGATCACTCCTACCTGACGTTTGAGCAGCGTGTGAAGCTGAACTACGACGAGCCCGGGATCTTTGACCATGATCTGCTGCTGGAGGATATTCAGCAGCTGCTGAACGGCGGCGGAATCACCCGGAAGGGATACAACTTCGCAGAGCATCGCCGGGACGATAAGCCGGACGAGATTATCCTGCCCAAGGACGTACTGATCCTGGAAGGTATCCACTGCTTCTACGATAAGCGACTGACAGAGATGATGTTCCTGAAGCTGTACATGCAGGTTGAAGCGGATATCTGCCTGCTGCGGAGAATTGAGCGGGATATCATTGAAAGAGGAAGAGACATCCAGGGCATCGGAGAGCAGTACCTGAACAGCGTAAAGCCGATGTTTGATAAGCATATCCGGAATTATGTCCATGACGCGGACGTGATTGTGGCACACGGAGGAAAGAACGCGAGGATAGTGGACATACTGGCGGGATATGTGCAGGATGAACTGGGGAAAAGATAAATTGCTTCGCAAATGATATGTTTGACTTCGTCAAACATGATATATCGGCTTAATGCCGATATGATAGATAAGGCGGTGACACTGATGTGTCACCGCCTTATATGATATATTCTGCTGTCGCAGAATGTGATTATAGTGTTTTGGCCAATGTGCGGTGTTTTGAGCGATGAGTAAGTATTGTTACTGTATTCTGGAAGGGAGAGGAGATCCTTCGACTACGCCTATGGCTGTGCTCAGACATACTGGCGGGGTACGTGCAGGACGAACTGGGGAAAAGATAAATTGCTTCGCAAATGATATGTTTGACTTCGTCAAACATGATATATCGGCTTAATGCCGATATGATAGATAAGGCGGTGTCACTGATGTGTCACCGCCTTATATGATATATTCTGCTGTCGCAGAATGTGATTATAGTGTTTTGGCCAATGCGCGGTGTTTTGAGCGATGAGTAAGTATTGTTACTGTGTTCTGGAAGGGAGAGGAGATCCTTCGACTACGCCTATGGCTCCGCTCAGGATGACAGTAGAATGTAATGGGTAGATCATGCTTACTGACTGTTGAAGTTGAGAGAGATTCTTCGACGCGCTCACAAGTTCGCTTGCTAAAAATGACAGTTGAGCGAATGGGAAAAGATTCAGGAGGAGAAAGAAAAATCTTTAGAGTAAGAGGAAGATAAAAGGGCAATATTCAGCAAAAATGAGGACGAATTTATCGGGTTTTGTTTTGTGTATGTACTGTTTGTTCAAAAATATATGAAAATATACCGGAAAAAACAAGGGCCAAAACGTTGAAAATATTGCTTTTTTGGTAAATTTATAAAAATTTTGTTACAAGGCAGGAAATAGGGGAGAAGAATAGAATATGTGAAATTGGGTTACATTGGGATAAATATTCCAACAACCCGCAAATGCATTAAGGAGGTGCCTTATGGCAGCTGTGGATCTTACCAAATACGGGATCACCGGTGCAACGGAGATCATTCATAACCCTTCTTACGACTTCCTGTTCGAAGAAGAAAACAAGCCGGAACTGACTGGCTATGACAAGGGCCAGAAGACCGAGCTGGGCGCGATGAACGTCATGACCGGTATCTACACCGGACGGAGCCCCAAGGACAAGTACATCGTGATGGACGAAAACAGCAAGGATACTGTTTGGTGGACCACCGATGGCTATAAGAACGATAACCATCCTCTGAGCGAGGAAAACTGGGCGATTCTGAAGAAGCTGGCCCAGAAGCAGCTGAGCGGCAAGCGCCTGTTCGTCATGGACGCCTTCTGCGGCGCCAACAAGGACACCCGCATGGCTATCCGCTTCATCATGGAAGTGGCCTGGCAGGCTCACTTCGTGAAGAACATGTTCATCCAGCCCACCGAAGAAGAACTGGCCAGCTTTGAGCCCGACTTTGTCGTGTACGCTGCTTCCAAGGCCAAGGTGGATGACTACAAGGCCATGGGCCTGAACAGCGAAACCGCTGTTGCCTTCAATATCACCAGCCGTGAGCAGGTTATCCTGAACACCTGGTACGGCGGCGAAATGAAGAAGGGTATGTTCTCCATGATGAACTACTACCTGCCGCTGAAGGGCATTGCCGCTATGCACTGCTCCGCCAACACCGACATGGAAGGCAAGAACACTGCCATCTTCTTCGGTCTGAGCGGCACCGGCAAGACCACCCTGTCCACCGACCCCAAGCGTCTGCTGATCGGCGATGACGAACACGGCTGGGACGACAACGGCGTGTTCAACTTCGAAGGCGGCTGCTACGCCAAGGTCATCAACCTGGACAAGGACAGCGAGCCCGACATCTACAACGCCATCCGTCGCGACGCCCTGCTGGAGAACGTCACTGTTGACGAAAACGGCAAGATCGACTTCGCTGACAAGAGCGTGACCGAGAACACCCGCGTGAGCTATCCGATCGAGCACATCGAGAAGATCGTTAAGAACGTGAACCCCGTGTCCGCCGGCCCCGATGCCAAGAACGTTATCTTCCTGAGCGCTGACGCCTTCGGCGTGCTGCCGCCCGTGAGCATCCTGACCCCCGAACAGACCAAGTACTACTTCCTGAGCGGCTTCACCGCCAAGCTGGCTGGTACCGAGCGCGGCATCACCGAGCCCACCCCCACCTTCTCCGCCTGCTTCGGCCAGGCCTTCCTCGAACTGCATCCCACCAAGTATGCTGAGGAACTGGTTAAGAAGATGGAAAAGAGCGGCGCCAAGGCCTACCTGGTCAACACCGGCTGGAACGGCACCGGCAAGCGTATCTCCATCAAGGATACCCGCGGCATCATCGACGCGATCCTGAACGGCGATATCCTGAACGCGCCCACCAAGAAGATTCCTTACTTCAACTTCGAAGTGCCCACCGAACTGAACGGTGTTGACACCGGCATTCTGGATCCCCGCGACACTTACGCGGATGCTTCCGAGTGGGAGAAGAAGGCCCAGGATCTGGCTGGCCGGTTCATCAAGAACTTCGCCAAGTACGAGAGCAACGAAGCCGGTAAGGCGCTCGTGGCAGCTGGTCCTCAGCTGTAAGCGACATCCTTCGGATGACGCGATGAAATATCCGATTTCATCGGATGTGAAATATTGAACGGCTTAGCCGTTCAATGTGAAATATCAGTCTTCGACTGATGTGAAATATTCGGCTGACGCCGAATGTGACAGTTACTCTTCAGGCCTACAGCCAAACGGGTAACAGTACATCTGCTTATGACTGATACGTGATTGTAGGTTTTTTCGGAACGGCGGGGAACCGCCGTTCCGAAATACTGCATAAAGGTCTTACTAATCTTAATCGGATCGGAGCGTATGGTTCATGAAGAAAGTACAATTCACCGAAACCGTCCTGCGGGACGCAAACCAGTCCCTGATGGCCACCCGGCTGCCCTATGCCGACTTTGAGGAAATCCTGCCCGTCATGGACAAGGCCGGATACTACTCTGTTGAGTGCTGGGGCGGCGCCACGTTCGACAGCTGCCTGCGGTATCTGAACGAAGATCCCTTTGAGCGGCTGCGCAACATCCGCAAGAACATGCCCAACACCCGCCTGCAGATGCTGTTGCGCGGCCAGAACCTGCTGGGCTACAAACACTACCATGATGACGTGGTGGAGAAGTTCGTTGAGCTGAGCATCAAGAACGGTATCGATGTGATCCGTATCTTCGACGCCCTGAACGACTTCCGCAACCTGGGCACCGCCCTGGACGCTGTGAAGAAGTACGCCACGCCCCGGACCGTAGCCTCCGGCTGCATCAGCTACACCCAGAGCCCCGTGCACACCGTCGAAAAGTACGTTGAAATGTGCAAGGATCTGGTCAAGATGGGCTTCGATACCCTGTGCCTGAAGGACATGGCCGGTACCATGAGCCCCTACGAAGCTGAACACCTGATCAAGGGCATCAAGGATGCCGTTGGCGATGTGCCGGTTATCCTGCACACCCACTGCACCACCGGTATGGCTTACATGACCCTGACCAAGGCCATCGAGAGCGGCGTTGACGTTATCGACACCGCTACGAGCTGCTTCTCAAACGGTACGAGCCAGGCCGCGACTGAGACCATGTTCTACGCCGCGCAGCAGTACGGCATCGAAACCGGACTGGATGAGAAGGTCATCAACAAAGTCAACGACTTCTTCAAGCCCGTGAAGCAGAAGTATGTTGACAACGGCACCATCAATCCCAAGAGCATGGCGACCGACAGCCAGGCGCTGGTGTACAAGGTACCCGGCGGCATGCTGAGCAACATGATCGCTAACCTCAAGGATATGAACGCCATGGATAAGTTCGACGAAGCGCTGCTGGAGATCCCGGCCGTCCGCAAGGACCTGGGCTATCCTCCGCTGGTAACCCCCCTGAGCCAGATGGTCGGCAACCAGGCCGTGACCAACGTGCTGGTGGGCGAGCGCTACAAGAACATCTCCAATGAAGTGAAGAACTACTTCAAGGGTGAATACGGCATCGCGCCGGCTCCCGTGAACGAAGAGCTGCAGGCCAAGATCCTGGGCGAGGGCGGACAGCCCATCGACTGCCGGATCGAGGACAGCAAGCGCACCGGTGAGGACTTCGAGAATGCCAAGAAGGCCCTGGGCGACCTGGCCGAGAGCGAAGAAGACCTCATGAGCTGGATCTGCTTCCCGAAGCAGGCTGAGGATTACCTCAAGTTCCGGAAGGAAAACCGCGAAAAGAAAGTTCAGTACACCATCGAAGAGGCGTAAGGAGGAAGTAGAAAATGACAAGTCGTTTGACACTTGGCATTGGCAGCAATCTTCTTGATGCCATCCTCGGTTATGCCGTGGTCTTCATCGGACTGACCCTGCTGATGACCGTTATCGTGATCGTCGGCAAGATCTTTACCGCCAAGAAGGCTGCCCCTGCCGAAGAAAAAGCCGCTCCCGCGGCTGCGGCTCCTGCCGCTCCCAAGAAGCTGGCTCCCGGCAGCGCCGGCGATGTGAAGCTGTATGACACCGATCCGCGTGACGCGGCGATGATCATGGCTATCGTGGCGAACAAGCTGGACAAACCCCTGAATGAGCTCCGGTTCAGATCCATCAAGGAGGTTAAGTAAGATGAAGTATAAAGTAACCCTGAAGGGCAAGACCTATGAAGTAGAAGTGGATCAGGGCGAGGCCATGATCCTGGACGAATATGAAGCGTATGCGCCGGCTCCCGCCGCCGCTCCCGCTCCTGTTGCTGCCCCCGCTGCCGCTCCGGCTGCTGCTCCTGCAGCTCCCGCCGTTGCCGCTGTTGCCGGTGAGCAGGTCAACTCTCCCATGCCCGGCACCATCGTGAAGATGAACGTGAAGGCCGGCCAGGCCGTGAAGAGCGGTGAAGTCCTGGCTGTGCTGGAAGCCATGAAGATGGAGAACGAGATCATGGCGCCCCATGACGCGACTGTTGTGCAGGTGCTGACTGACGTCGGAACGAAGGTCGATACCGGTACTCCGATCATCGTTCTGGGATAAGGGAGGAAACTGAAAGATGTTAGAATCCCTCGGAAAACTGGTTACTGAATCCGGCTTTGCCGGTTTCTTCAGCAACCCGGACGGATGGCGCAACCTGGTGATGATCGCCATCGCGTGCGTGCTGCTGTACCTGGGTATCAAAAAGCAGTATGAGCCCCTGCTGATGGTCGGTATCGCTGTCGGCTGCCTGCTGGCGAACGTGAGCTCCGTGTTCATGACCGCTGACGGATCCCTGCCGGACGCCCTGTATCATCAGAGTCTGTGGGACGCTTTCCTGGATCACACCAGCCCTTACTATCACAGCTACGGCCATATCATGGCCCACGGCGGTCTGATCGATATCCTGTATATCGGCGTTAAGGCTGGTATTTACCCCTGCATGATCTTCATTGGTATCGGCGCCATGACCGACTTCGGTCCGCTGATCTCCAACCCGAAGAGCCTGCTGCTGGGTGCTGCCGCTCAGTTCGGCGTGTTCTTCGCCTTCTTCGGCGCGAACCTGCTGGGATTCGATGCGCAGCAGTCCGCTTCCATCGGTATCATCGGCGGCGCTGATGGCCCCACCGCCATCCTGACCACCACCAAGCTGGCTCCTGAACTGCTGGGACCGATCGCCGTGGCTGCTTACAGCTACATGGCCCTGATCCCGATGATTCAGCCGCCCATCATGCGCGCCCTGACCACTGAGAAAGAGCGCTCCGTGAAGATGACCCAGCTGCGTGAAGTCAGCAAGACCGAGAAGATCCTGTTCCCGATCATCGTGACGATCTTCATCGTTCTGCTGCTGCCCTCCACCGCTCCGCTGATCGGCTGCCTGATGTTTGGTAACCTGCTGAAGGAAACCGGCGTCACCGAGCGTCTGAGCGATGTGGCCCAGAACGCCCTGATGAACATTGTTACCCTGTTCCTGGGCATCAGCGTGGGTGCCACCATGGTTGGTTCCCGCTTCCTGACGCTGGACACCATCAAGATCGTTGTACTGGGCCTGATCGCCTTCTCCTTCAGCACCATCGGCGGCCTGCTGGTAGGCAAGCTGATGTACAAGCTGAGCGGCGGAAAGATCAACCCGCTGATCGGTTCTGCCGGCGTTTCCGCTGTGCCTATGGCGGCTCGTGTTTCCCAGCGTGAAGGTCAGAAGGCCAATCCTTCCAACTTCCTGCTGATGCACGCAATGGGCCCGAACGTGGCAGGTGTTATCGGATCCGCTATTGCGGCGGGATTCCTCATCAGCATGTTCGGTTAATAAACTGCATAAGCAACAAGCGACGAACGTTGAAAAACGTTCGCCGCTTGTTTGTTGCTTGCAGTTTATACGAGCATGCTTATGAGAATGAAATATTTGAAAGCGACTACGTTGCTTTCAAATGTGAAATATTGGCCGTGCCGGCCAATGTGAAATAAAGCCGCTAAGCGGCTTTGTGAAATATTCGTCCAGAGGACGAATGTGATATATACTTTTTTCTTTTCTGTGAAAGGTTAAGGATGATTTTAATGTTTCTCTAATTGTTTGTCCCTTATTTTCAAAGGAAGCGTGGATATAATGATACATGTAAACGCTGAGTTTACGAAATGCGAAAGAGATAAATTATTGGAGGATGAAAACAATGAAGAAACTGTGCAAGAGCAACAAGAATAGAAAAATCTGCGGCGTGTGCGGCGGTATCGCTGAATACCTGAATGCTGATCCTACCCTGATCCGCCTGGCGTTCGTCGTGATTTCCATGGCTGCCGGAACCGGCCTGCTGGCTTACATCGCTGCTGCACTGATTATGCCCGAGGCCAATGAAGTAGAAGACTGAGAAGTCTTCGACTTCCAATGAAATATCGATCTTCGATCGATGTGAAATATTGGCCGATACGGCCAATGTGAAATGTCTGCCAAAGGCAGACGTGAAATATCCCGCGAAAGCGGGATGTGACAGATGCTTCAGAGCATAATAAAACCACCGGGTTCAGAATGAAGCCGGTGGTTTTTGGAAGAAACAGATTAAAGATCTTCTGCGAGAGAGGAGGCCATGACTGCTTTGATGGTGTGCATACGGTTCTCGGCTTCATCGAATACGATGGAAGCGGGAGACTCAAAGACTTCGTCGGTGACTTCCATGCAGTCAATGCCGAACTTCTCGAAGATGGAACGGCCGATAGAGGTTTTAAGATCGTGGAAGGACGGTAAGCAGTGCATGAACACACACTGTGAACCGGCTTTGCCCATGACAGCGGACGTGACGCGGTAGGGAAGCAGATCGCGGATACGTTCTTCCCAGACGCTGTCCGGCTCACCCATGGAGACCCAGACGTCAGTATAGATGACGTGGGCACCGGCGACAGCCTTATCGACGTCGTCCTCAAACTCCAGGACAGCGCCGGTTTCAGCGGCGATCTTCCTGCAGGTATCAATGAGGGCGGAATTGGGCCAGTACTTTTCCGGCGCGCAGGCGACGAAGTGCATGCCCATCTTGGCACAGCCCACCATAAGGGAATTGCCCATGTTGTAGCGTGCATCGCCCATATAGACGAGCTTGATGCTCTTCAGATCTCCGAAGTGCTCCTTGACCGTCAGGAAGTCGGCCAGGATCTGGGTGGGATGGAACTCATTGGTGAGGCCATTCCAGACCGGAACGCCGGAATACTTCGCCAGGTCTTCCACGATATTCTGACCGTAACCACGGTATTCAATGCCGTCATACATGCGGCCCAGAACACGGGCGGTATCGGCAATACTTTCTTTTTTGCCGATCTGGCTTCCGGAAGGATCCAGATAGGTGCAGTTCATTCCCAGATCATAGGCGGCAACCTCAAAAGAGCAACGGGTACGGGTGCTGGTCTTTTCAAAGATCAGGGCAACGTTTTTCCCGGCACAGCAGGCATGCGGAATGCCTGCTTTCTTTTTGGCCTTGAGGTCAGCAGCAAGATCCAGGAGAGAAGAGATCTGATCGGGAGTAAAATCAAGAAGCTTCAGGAAGCTATTACCTTTGAAAGGATTCACAAATATCACCTCAAGAAAAAGATAGAACTAGTATAAGGGAATTAGTTGAGGGAAACAAGTGAAATTCAGAATTCAGAATTAAGAATTCAGAATTAAAACAAAGACAGAGTTGAAAATGAAATATCGATCTTCGATCGATGTGAAATATTGGCCGTTTTCCGCATCCTCAATGGTCGTAACTCCCCACTGGGGAGCTTACTCCCTTTCGGATGACCTCACCTCTGACGAGATTTCCGCCACTGGCGGTCCTCAGAGGTTCGCCCAATGTGAAATGTTTGACTTCGTCAAACGTGAAATATTCGTCCTCAGACGAATGTGTAAGTTGCTTTTACGGCTGCGGCCGGGGAGATCCTTCGACGCGCCTTTGGCTTGCTCAGGATGACATACTGAGAGTTGTAAGTGTATATATTGAACAATAATATTGTTATTTAAAGATGCAAGCACAAAATTAGTTCTTTACAAGCACAAAATAATTGTGCTATAATGCTAACAGCAAAAAGAAAAGGGGAGAAATGTATGGCCAGGAGCGATTCAAACGGAATGACCAATAACGCCGGGATCGCATACGGTGAGCTGATCCGCCGTCAGCGGAAGGCCAAGAAGATGAACCAGGAAGAGCTGGGCGCACTGGTGAAGGTCGGAAAGAACGCCGTTGGCGCCTGGGAAGCCGGGAGAAGCCGTCCGGATGTGGGAAGCGTTCCTGTAATCTGTGAAGCGCTGGATATCTCCCTGGAAGAGTTCTTCGGCTATCCGGACAAGAGCGGAGAAAACATCGTTGAGCTCCATGGTATCAAGCCTGAAGAACGGGCAGGACTGCTGCGGAAGTATTCCTCCCTGAATCAATACAACCGACAGGTGATCCTGCGGCAGATGGACGTGCTGCGGGACATGCAGGAAGATACCAGGGAGCCGCGTAAAGTTATCCGGTTGTTCCGGAACGAGCTGGCCGCATCAGCCGGTCCCGGTGAAACTCTGGAAGCTACCCGGGGTGAAGAAGTGTTCCTGTTTGCTGACAGCATGACAGAGCTGGCAGACGAAATCATCCGGGTCAACGGTAACAGTATGGAGCCCACCTTCGCAAACGGGGACATGGTGCTGGTAAAGCATACCGGAAGCGTCCGGGAAGGCGAGATCGGCGTCTTCATCTGCGGAGATACCGGTTATATTAAGGAATACCAGAAAGACGGGCTGCACAGCCACAATCCGGCATATGCACCGCTTACCTTCAGTGAAAATGAACCGGTACACTGCGTGGGCCGGGTAATCGGAAAAGTGAAAGCAGACGCCTGGGCGGACGATGAGAGCATCCGTGCCTGGGAAGAATATGAGCAGAAAGGAAGATGACCATGCAGAAGCATCCGCCGAGAAATCATGAGAAGAGAATACAGATAATGGAATATATGCTGAACTTCGCGACAGAGCAGGGACGGCAGCCGTCGGTTCGGGAGATCGGAATCGCGGCGGGACTGCAGTCGACTTCCACTACGGCAGGATACCTGAGGAGAATGGTGAATGAGGGACTGCTGGCGAAAAGCGAAAAGGCGAAGAGGAGCTATTTTGTGACGGGGGAAGCAGCAGAGCTGCTGAGAGGAAAAGCAAGCTGAGAGCTTGCTTTTCTTACTTAAAACTTAAGACTTAAGACTTAAAACTTAAGAATGGTGGAGAAAATCGCATCCTAAAGGTGCGATTTTTCTGATTGTTGTTAGGGCTTCGCCCTTAGTAAGGGATATCCGCAACCTCAAAGGTCGTGACTGTTCCGCAATCTCAGTCGACGCAGCAGGTATCGCTAGCGCTTCAACCTGCTGCTTGCTTTGATTGACTCGTTCAGGGCGCTTTTGCTTTCGGCAAATGACCCACTGGGTCACCGCTTCCTTCGCTCCCCACTGGAGAGTTCACTCCCTTTCGGTTGACCTCTCGGGGCTATCGCCCGTTTTCCGCTGAGAAAGAGCCACTGGCTCTTTCTCCAGGCGCTCCAAACCCTCTTAGGTATTTCTGCCACTGGCTGCCCTCAGAGGTTCGCCCTCGATTCACTTCGTTTTCCCCAGGGCTGCCGCCCGTTCTCCACTGAGAAAGAGCCACTGGCTCTTTCTCCGGGCGTTTCGAACCCCGGAATGACAGCCTATGTTTGCACATTATGGAATGCGTTTAACTGGCCGAAATAGAAGAAAATAGGCGGCAAGAGCAGTGACAGAGGGACAGACACTCAGTCACATTTTCTTCGAAAACAGTGACAGAAAATGGACCCGCATCCTCAATCGTCGCATTGCTCTTTTGGAGCAATCGCACTGCTTGTTTCGGATGACTCGTTCGGATCACTTCCTGTTTCACAGGATAGCCCACTGGGCTACCGTTTTCCTCACTCCCCCCAAAGTCACACTCTTACCGCTTTTGCGCAGTGGACACATTACAACAAGGAATCAATTGAATTGATCCCCAAAACAGATACACGATAAGGTGTATCTGTTTTAACATGCATAATTATCAAGACTTCTGCTTGAACTGGTGGCCGCAGCGGACACAGGTGATGTCGCGTTCGCCGGAGCCGCGCTTCATGCGGAGAAGAACTTTGCAGTTGGGGCACTTGAAGTACTTATAGTCCTTGCTGTTCTTCATACGTTTGATGAACTGGCTGGACTTCAGCTTCCAGTTGGAGGTCAGGTCGATGTACTTCCGGTTTTCTTCAATACGCTTAGTGTTGTTACGAGAAAGCATACGGAAGACGGTTGTGACATAGAGAGCAAAACCAGCAAGAGAGAACAGACCGATGCCGGTGAAGCTGCCCAGAAGGGAAGCCACAAGACCGGAAAGAAGGGTGAACATGCCGAGATTGTCGGGGCCATGACGACCGACCATAAAGCGAGCAAGAGATTCTTTGAGGCGCTGGAGAAAGTTCATGGGAAAGATCATCCTTTCATGAATGAAATATCGATCTTCGATCGATGTGAAATGTTGCCTACGGCAACGTGAAATATTGGCCTTTGGCCAATGTGAAATATTCGTCTACCGACGAATGTGAAAGTTACTGATCGTCTTCGACGATGGTTAGCAGAACATTCCATAACGTCCACAACCACCCAAACAGCAGTTGCAGAACATGTTGGCGACGATGCAGGTGAGGCAGGGATTGGAGCAGATGGCGGAACGGAAATCGTAACCGCTGCTGCGTGCCTGGCGATAAGCCTGGCGGCCTGACTCAATGGTGTTCAGCAGAGCCTGGAAATCCGGATCGTTGGGTGCCATACGGACTGCGGCACGGGCATGATCGAGAGCGGAAATCCGGTTGCCAAGCCCCATATCCGCACGAGCATAGAGTGCATGCCAATCGGCGTCATGGGTAGGAACCCGGTTGAGCTGGGTGATCGCGTCGTGATAACGGTTGGCGAGAACGTGATTCTCAGCGGTCTTCAGCTCGGGATTGGAATAGTTCCGCGTACGGTAGCGGGTCTGCTGCTGATAGCCGCCCTGCTGGCCGCCGAAGAAAGCGGAGAAGGGATCAAAGCCGAAACCGAAATCCCCAAAGGGATCACCGCCCTGGCCGCCATTACCACCGTAGCTGCCCTGGCCATAACTGCCCTGGGAGCCGCCATAGCCGCCATAACTGCCGCCGAAGGGATTGTAATAACCAGACGCACCGGAAGAGCCGGAAGAACTATAGGGATTCTGATAAGGATCCTTGCCGGTCTTCTTGATCTGCAGGGCGCGGGTATAGGCCTCATTAACCTCCCGCATCTTCTCTTCCGCGGCTTTGTCGCCGGGATTCAGGTCCGGGTGATACTTCTTGGCCAGCTTCCGGTAGGCGGATTTGATCTCGTCCTCGGTTGCGGAGGAATTCAGACCCAGTACCGCAAATGGATCATTCGGCATGGGCATCCTCCTTTCTTTGTTTCTGTTTCTTTTCGGTGATCAGCGTATAACGCTGCCACACACCGCTGTATATGACATTCCGCAGGAGATCGAGATCCTGCTCCAGGGGGAGAATCTCGAAGCTGTTAGCTGCCTCAGCGATCAGCAGCTCCAGGGTTTCCTTGCAGAAGTCTTCATAATCCGGCCGGTCATGGTAAACGTCCAGGGGATTGAAACGGCGTTTTCTGTGATCCGCGTCGTAATCCTCCCAGGCATCCATCCAGTAGATGAAGCGACCGAGACTGTTGCCAACTGAACGGAGTACCGGCGCCCACATGTCGTCCAGCTTTGGTACGAACACCGCACCGAGCATTTCGCCGGAAAGATTGCAGAGGCGGTCCGGATCCGGGACGGTTTTCTTTTCTTCCTTCCAGAGTTCTGAAAGAGCCTGCTCCACAGCAACGGACTGTGCCGGCCACAGGGTGCGAACTTTCTTCGCAGCCTTGCGGAAGAGGGTCTCACCGGTTTTCCCGACGAGGGAATGATCGTCCATGCGCTGATCCTCACACTTCCAATAGAAGAGGAGGGCATTCATATCAGCCGAGTAATCAATCATGGAAGAAGAACAGAAAGGATGCTTCTTCACAGGATGAATGCCACAGCGGGCAGTGGCCTGGGCAGTTTCCGGCTCATAGAGCGAGGAGAGGAGAAGTGCGAGGAAAGTCATGTCATTACTGAGGGAAAGCCGGCCGGACTGACCGTGACGGCTCTTCAGTGCATGACAGACGCCGCAGTAAACGGAGCGGTAACGCTGCTTCTGCTCATCCGTGAGGACTGATAATACAGGGGCTATATATCCGAACATGATGCGCCTCCTCAGGCATCATAGGCACCATCGTCATTCTCTCCTTCAGGAGAAGAGGCATAGGTGCCGACAGACCGGAGAATGGTGTCCAGATCCTCGGATGCAGTCTTGATCCGGTATTCATCAGAACTGCGGAGCGCTTCCTCCAGAGCGGAGATGGAAGCATCCAGGCGGGTCTTATCCTCGTCCTTCAGCTTCTTGCGGGCGCGGCGGGCCTGATTCAGCAGGTTCTCAGCGGCATCCTTGGTCTGCTGGGACTGCTTACGCTGTTTATCCTCAGCGGCGTAGCGCTGGGCATCCCGGATGGCGCGGTCGATTTCTTCCCAGCTCATGTTGCCGGAACCGGAGATGGTGATATCCTGGCTGCGGTTGGTGCCCAGGTCACGGGCAGTGACATGGACGATACCGTTGGTGTCGATAGAGAAGGTGACCTCAATCTGCGGTATTCCGCGAAGGGCACGGCGGATACCGGTGAGGCGGAACTTACCCAGGGACTTATTGGCGGAAGCAATTTCGCGTTCACCCTGAAGCACATTGATTTCCACGCTGGTCTGGAAATTGGCGGCCGTGGTGAAAACCTGGGAATGCTGGCAGGGCAGAGGAGAATTGCGGTCAATGATCTTGGCGAAGACGTCGCCCAGGGTTTCAATACCCAGGGAAAGGGGCGTGACGTCGATCAGGACGATGGAGTTGACTGTGCCGGTCAGCACGCCGCCCTGGAGACAGGCACCCATGGCCACACACTCATCCGGGTTGATATCCCGGGCAGGCTCCTTACCGGTGAGGCGGCGAACCTCTTCCTGCACGGCAGGAATACGGGTGGAACCGCCGACGAGGAGCACACGGCTGAGGTCAGAAGCCTTGATGTCGGCATCCGACATGGCCTGCTGTACCGGACCGCGGGTAGCGGCAACCAGGTGAGCCGTCAGGTCATCGAAACGGGCACGGGTCAGGGTGCACTCCAGATGCATGGGACCGGAAGCATTCTGCGCCAGGAAGGGCAGATTGATTACAGTAGAGGTGGAAGCGGAAAGCTCAATCTTGGCTTTTTCCGCGGCCTCGGCCAGGCGCTGCATAGCCATGGGATCCTTGGAGATATCCACATGGTGTTCCTTGCGGAACTCCTCCAGGAGCCAGCCGACGATGCACTGGTCAAAGTCATCGCCACCCAGGTGGTTATTACCGGCAGTGGCAAGCACTTCAATGGTATCGCTGTTGATTTCCAGGATACTGACGTCGAAGGTACCGCCGCCCAGGTCATAAACCATGACGCGGCAGGGCATACCCTTATCAAAACCGTAAGCCAGAGCGGCGGAAGTGGGCTCATTGATAATACGCAGGACGTTGAGGCCAGCGATGAGACCGGCATCCTTAGTGGCCTGGCGCTGGGCATCTGAGAAATAGGCAGGGACAGTGATGACCGCATCGGTGACAGGCTCACCGATATAGCTTTCAGCATCCGCTTTGAGCTTCTGCAGGATCATAGCTGAGATCTCCTGGGGCGTATAGCTTTTACCGTCCACCTGGAAACGCTTATCTGAACCCATATCCCGCTTCACAGAAGAGAAGGTACGGGAAGCATTCGTAACAGCCTGGCGCTTGGCGGTCATACCGACAAGACGCTCACCAGACTTGGTAAAAGCGACAACAGAAGGCGTGGTACGGCCACCCTCAGCATTAGGGATGACGACCGCACGGCCATTCTCCATGAAAGAAACGCAGGAGTTGGTGGTACCAAGGTCAATACCGATTGTACGGGACATATTAGAAAATCCTCCGGATATATTATTAATTCACAATTCATAATTCATAATGGCGGAAGAAAAATCCCGGGTGGGATTTTTCCTAGAATATAATATAGAAGGTTTTTCAAGGATAAGAGAATGTAATGTGAATGGTATGTGAAAAAAACGTTCCGCTAAGGCGGAAATGTCGCCTGCGGCGAATGATATGTTGCTGCGCAACATGATATATCGGCTTAATGCCGATATGATAGATTCGACTTCGTCGAATATGATATTTTTGACTACGTCAAAAGTGATAGATACTGACTAATGAGTTGAAAA
Source organism: Clostridiales bacterium FE2011 (assembly GCA_017569305.1). NCBI lineage: Bacteria > Bacillati > Bacillota > Clostridia > Eubacteriales > Clostridiales bacterium FE2011. Next base: position 3,372,882 of record CP069418.1, read on the forward strand.
TATGGATATGGTAAGCTAAAAGAAAGGTTATACGAAGGAGATTACAGGCAGCGGTGATCGTAAAGTTGACTGGTTATTGTATACAAATTGTATTTATCTAGAAGCGGTGGTAAGATAAGCCGTAAGGAGCGTGAAACTTATGGAAAGACCAAACGCATGGAAAAACTACACAAAGACCGATCTCAAGAAGCTTGAGACGATCGCAAAGGAATACAAGGCTTTTATTGACGCCGGAAAGACGGAGCGGGAATGCGCCGTGCTGGCGATCGACGCACTGGAAAAGGCCGGATACGTGAACATGGAAAGCCTGATTGGCGGCAAGAAGAAACTGAAGGCCGGCGACAAGGTATACGTGAACCGGATGGGCAAAGCCGTATTGACCTTCCACATCGGCAAGAAGCCGCTGGCTGAAGGCATGAACATCGTGGGCGCACACATCGACAGCCCGCGGCTGGACCTGAAGCAAAATCCCCTGTATGAAGACAACGATTTCGTACTGGCTGACACCCACTACTACGGCGGAATCAAAAAGTACCAGTGGACCACACGGGAACTGGCACTGCACGGCGTGGTGGCTAAGAAGGACGGAACCACCGTACAGATCTGCATCGGTGAGAAGGATGACGACCCGGTTGTCGGTATCACCGACTTGCTGATTCACCTGAGCCATGACCAGCTGGACAAGAAGCTGCGTGAAGCCATTACCGGCGAGAACCTGGACATCATGCTGGGCGGCAAGCCGCTGAAGGACGAAGAAAAAGAGCCTGTGAAGGCCCAGATTCTCCAGATTCTGAAAGAGACTTACGGGATCGAGGAAGAGGATTTCTATTCCGCCGAAATCGAAGCTGTTCCTGCCGGAAAGGCAAGAGACTTCGGTCTTGACCGGAGCATGATCATGGGCTACGGTCATGACGACCGTGTCTGCGCTTTCGCGGAACTGAAGGCCGTTCTCGATCTGCCCGCCGTGCCGGAGTATACCTGCTGCGGTATGCTGGTTGACAAAGAAGAAATCGGCAGCGTGGGCGCAACGGGCATGAGGGCCAACTACCTGGAGAACTCTGTGGCCGAACTGCTGGAGCTGATGGGCGTATACAGCGAGCTGAACGTCCGCCGTGCACTGCAGAATAGCCGCATGCTGAGCTGCGACGTGAGCGCGGGTTTCGATCCCCTGTATGCATCTGCTTTTGAAAAGAAAAACTCCGCCATGCTTGGCAGAGGCGTGTGCTTCAACAAATATACCGGATCCGGCGGCAAGGGCGGCTCCAACGACGCGAACGCGGAGTTCATCGCCAAGCTGCGGAAGATCATGGATGACAACAAAGTATGCTGGCAGACGGCTGAACTGGGCAAGGTTGACCAGGGCGGCGGCGGAACGATCGCCTACATCTGTGCCCTGTACGGCATGGAAGTTATCGACAGCGGCGTGGCCGTGCTGAACATGCATTCCCCGATGGAAGTGATCAGCAAGGCTGACCTGTACGAATCCGTGAAGGCTTACAAGGCCTTTATGATCAACGCGTAAGGAGAGCCGCGGCGGCATTCATGGCTGCCGGAAGGGTGAGATCCTTCAGCCGGGAAACCGGAACAAACTCATAACCCGCAGGCGCGGAAGCAGACGCTTCCGCGTCTGTTTCATATATATGCATAAGCCAGATCTGGTGGGTGAAGACATGACGGGCGGTACCTGCATCCCGGAGGGGAGACAAGGACAGGTGAAGCTTCTTATTGGCAATGGGAAGAAGCTCTTCCGCAGAAGATTCACCTTCCAGCAGCGGGAAGCACCAGAGGCCCTGGAGCAGACGCTCAGTACGCTGGCGCATGAGGACGCGGTCACCGGAACGGATAATCAGGAGAGCATAAGGAATAACCTTCTGAGGTTTGGCCTTGGGCAGGACGGGCAGATCCGCCGCATCTCCGGTTTTGAAAGCTTCACAGAAAGAAGAAAGAGGACAGCGGGCACAGTACGGCGTGCCGGGCACACAGACAGTGGCACCCAGATCCATGACAGCCTGGTTGTGATCCCCGGGACGTTCCTGCGGAACGAGAGAAGCGGCCAGGGACTCGATGCGTTTGCGGGTATCAGGTTCCAGGGCGTCTGTACGGATGCCATAGATGCGTGAAAGAACGCGGATGACATTGCCGTCCACCGCGGGGATCGGAACATCATAGGCAATGGAAGCGATAGCACCGGCGGTATAGGGGCCGATGCCCTGGATCTTTTTCATCTTTTCCGGATCCCGGGGCAGGACACCGTCATATTCAGCCATGACCTGGCGGGCACCCTTCCAGAGATTGCGGGCACGGGAATAATAGCCCAGCCCTTCCCAGGCCTTCAGGACATCTTCCTCCTGCGCTTCAGCCAGGGCGGCAAGGGAAGGAAAACGGGTAAGAAAACGATCATAATAGGAAAGAACGGTTTCCACACGGGTCTGCTGGAGCATGGCCTCGCTGACCCAGGTACGATAGGCATCATGAAAGCCGCGCCAGGGCAGATCCCGGGCACAGCGGTCATACCAGTCCAGAAGGGCGGCCGTCAGCTTTTCCATACAACAAACTCCTGTGAAAAATGGTCAGAAGGATTGTAACACAAGGATTCCGGCAGAAGAAACGAAGAAATACGACGAAAACCGGAGTATACAAAAGTATAAAAGAGTAAAAACAAGAAAAATACATAATAACGGGCCCGTAATCACTTGCGCTAAAAGGGTAAAAGCATTATATTACTTTCTGGTTGTTAGCACTCCATATGTTCGAGTGCTAAAATCAAGCAAACGAACGAACAGGAGGAAATAAATCCATGACTGTGAAGCCGTTGGGTGACCGCGTTGTCATCAAGAATTGCGAAGCAGAAGAAACCACCAAATCCGGCCTGATCCTGACCAGCGCCGCTAAGGAAAAGCCCCAGATGGCTATTGTTATTGCCGTAGGTCCCGGAGGAAATGTGGACGGCAAGGAAATCACCATGAACGTGAAGGCCGGCGAGAAGGTTATCTATTCCAAGTACGCCGGAACTGAAGTGAAGGTTGATGGGGAAGAACTGATCATTGTAAGGCAGAGCGATATTTTGGCTGTTGTCGAATAATAGGAAAAAGTTGATTTGAAAATGAAATATTGAATCGCAATGCGATTCAATATGAAATATCCGGCTCCGCCGGATGTGAAATATTGGCCAAAGGCCAATGTGAAATATTCGCTTCGCGAATGTTAGATGAATAAAGGAGACTTGAGAATATGGCTAAGAAGATTCAGTTTGGTGAAGAAGCGCGCCGGAGCCTGGAAAAGGGTGTTAACGCGCTGGCTGATACCGTAAAGATCACCCTTGGACCGAAGGGCCGCAACGTTGTGCTGGACAAGAAGTACGGCGCTCCCCTGATCACCAACGACGGTGTGACCATCGCGAAGGAAATCGAGCTGGAAGACCCCTTTGAAAACATGGGCGCCCAGCTGGTGAAGGAAGTTTCCACCAAGACCAATGATGTTGCCGGCGACGGCACCACCACCGCCACCCTGCTGGCCCAGGCCATCATCCGTGAAGGCCTGCGGAACCTGGCAGCCGGCGCTAACCCCATGATCCTGCGCAAGGGCATCCAGAACGCGACTGAAGCGGCTGTGGAAGGCCTGAAGGAACTGAGCCAGCCCATCAACGGCAAGCAGGCGATTGCCCAGGTTGCCGCCAACTCCGCCGCTGACGAGGACATCGGCAAGCTGATCTCCGACGCAATGGAAACTGTGGGCGCCGACGGCGTTATCACCGTTGAAGAAAGCAAGACCATGACCACCGGCATGACCACCGTGGAAGGCATGCAGTTCGACCGCGGCTACTCTTCCGCTTACATGGTCACCGATACCGAAAAGATGGAAGCTGTTCTGGATGATCCGCTGATCCTGATCACCGACAAGAAGATCAGCGCCATTCAGGAAGTCCTGCCAGTACTGGAACAGGTTGTGCAGACCGGCAAGAAGCTGCTGATCATTGCTGAGGACGTTGAGGGCGAAGCCCTGAGCACTCTGGTTGTGAACAAGCTGCGCGGCACTTTCACCTGCGTGTCCGTCAAGGCCCCCGGCTTCGGCGATCGCCGCAAGGAAATGCTGCAGGATATCGCTATCCTGACCGGCGGTACCGTGATCTCCTCTGAGACCGGTATGGAACTGAAGGAAGCTACCGTTGACATGCTGGGCAAGGCCCGCCAGGTCAAGGTTAACAAGGAAACCACCACGATCGTGGACGGCGCCGGCGACAAGGAAGCCATCAAGAACCGCGTTGCCCAGATCCGTGCCCAGATCGCTGAGACCACCAGCGACTATGACCGTGAAAAGCTGCAGGAGCGGCTGGCCAAGCTGGCCGGCGGCGTGGCAGTGATCCAGGTTGGTGCCGCGACGGAAGTCGAAATGAAGGAACGCAAGATGCGGATCGAAGACGCCCTGAGCGCCACCCGTGCCGCAGCTGAAGAAGGTATCGTGCCCGGCGGCGGCATTGCCCTGCTGAACGTGATCCCGAAGGTTGCCGCCCTGCTGGACAACTGCGCCGGCGACGAGAAGACCGGTGTGTCCATCGTACTGCGCGCCCTGGAAGAGCCGATCCGTCAGATCACCCTGAACGCCGGTATCGACGGCAGCGTGATCGTTGACCACATCAAGTCCGCCCGGAAGCCCGGCTACGGCTACGACGCCCTGAAGGGTGAATATGTGGACATGGTGGAACGCGGCATCATCGATCCTACCAAGGTTACCCGCAGCGCGCTGCAGAACGCGGCGTCTATCGCGGCGATGATCCTGACCACCGAAAGCCTGGTGGCAGATATTCCTGAACCCGAACCGGCAGCACCGGCAGGAGCAGGAATGGGAGGCATGTATTAATTCCTTATAAGGATTAAACCTTAAAGGAATTCAATAATTCGATAAATAAACACATTTATTTATCGAATAGTCAAAAAGGCACCTGTTTTGCAGGTGCCTTTTTGAATGATATGTTGCTTCGCAACATGATATATCGGCTTCATGCCGATATGATAGATAAGGCGGTGAAAACACCGCCTTATATGATATATCCCGCGTAAACGCGGGATGTGATTATAGTGTTTAAACTAAATATATAACGGTTAAGTGAAGAAGTGGTATTGAAGGTTTGTATTCGTTGTGTTTTTAAGGGTATATAAGGACGCGTTCACGTGTTGTTCATGTGGTTTTCAGGGAAAGGAACTTGATTAAAAGGGCGGGAAAGAATACAATATTGCACAGTAAACGCCAGGAAGGAAGATGCACTATGCCGATAAAGATTTCGAATGAACTGCCGGCGTATAAAACGCTGACGGATGAGAATATCTTCGTGATGACGGAAAACCGGGCAACGACCCAGGATATCCGTCCGCTGCGAATCGCCATCGTGAATCTGATGCCCACGAAGATTGATACTGAAACTCAGCTGCTGCGCTTGCTGGGCAATACGTCGCTGCAGGTAGAAACAGAACTTGTAAAGATGAAGAGCCATGTATCAAAGAATACATCGGCTGAGCACCTGACCGCCTTCTATAAGGAATTTGATGATATCCGCAACCAGAACTTTGACGGCATGATTATCACCGGCGCACCGGTGGAACAGATGCCTTTTGAAGAAGTGGAATACTGGGACGAACTGTGCGAGATCATGGAATGGAGCAAGAAGCACGTACACAGCACCTTCCATATCTGCTGGGGTGCGCAGGCTGCGCTGTACTACCACTTCGGCATTCCGAAGATTCCGCTGGAAAAGAAGCTGTTCGGCGTATTCCAGCACAAGGCAGAGCGGAAGAACTACATCCTGCTCCGCGGCTTTGACGACGTGTTTATGGCTCCCCACAGCCGGCACACGACCGTCAGGCGCGAAGACCTGGAAAAGTGCGGAAAGCTCAAAATCCTGGCATCATCTGAAGAAGCAGGCGTTTACGCGATGATCACGGAAAACGGCCGGCAGGTTTTCATCATGGGACACAGCGAGTACGATCCGAGAACACTGGAAAAGGAGTACCTGCGGGACAAGAACGCGGGACTGCCGATTGAGGTTCCGAAAAACTATTATCCGAATGACGATGATACCCAGGAACCGCTGGTAACCTGGCGCAGCCACGCGAACCTGCTGTACGCCAACTGGCTGAACTACATGGTTTACCAGACCACACCGTATGATCTGAACGAGATCAATGAATGAAAGGAAGAACAAAATGCTGCAGGATATACTGACAGATAAAAAAGCCCTGTTTGCAGACGGCGCTCATACCGAGCTCCGCGGACAGAACAACAGGACCCGCAGGGCCGTTCTGCTGAACGGCGCCCTGATGGGGAACGTACGCTCCGACGTATCCGGCGTTTCCGCCCGGGTATACGAGGGCGGCGTATACGGTTTCTCCTCCATGGCCGAATATACCGGCGAGGCGGCAGAAATGGTGCTGAAGGCCGCGACAGAGAACGCTGCTTTTATGAACAAGCATGCAGGAATTGGAAAGCCCGCCCTGCCGAAAATGGCACTGAAGCAGATGCCCACACAGGAAGATATCAAGGATGCGGAACAAAAGCTGTATGTGGATTTTGCCCGTGAGGCAGACGCATACATCACCAAGAAGTATCCGAACCTGGTCAGCCGCACAATCGTTGCCATGGAAGACTCCATGGAGAAGCTGATTGTGACCTCTGACGGAGCAAGCGGACACATCCTGGCGCCCAGATCCTATATGTACGTTGTGCTGACAGCGCAGACGGACGCAGGCACGCCGGTGGAACTGTTCCAGGCGTTCGGCGGCAGCGGCGTGTTCAGCGACAATTTTGCCGACCCGACCAAGCTGCACGCAGAGATTGACGACCTGTATGAAAAGCTGATGCAGAAGCGGGAAGGCGTATACGCAGATGCCGGCGAAAAGACCGTGATTTTGGACGGTATGATGAGCGGCATGCTGAGCCATGAAGCTGTGGGACATACCGTGGAAGCGGACCTGGTGCTGGGCGGCAGCGTAGCAGGCCCGTGCCTGAACAAGCGGGTAGCCAGCGACCTGGTGACCCTGACAGACTTTGCACATACTGCATTTGGCGAGAAGTGCCCGCTGCCGGTGTACATCGACGACGAAGGCACCGAAGCGGTGGATTCTCCGCTGATTGTGAACGGTATACTGACCGGATATATGAACAGCCGGGAAAGCGCACAGCACTTCGGCATGACTCCCCAGGGCAACGCTCGTGCATGGCTGTTCCAGGATGAACCGCTGATCCGGATGCGCAATACCTCCATCCACCCCGGCAAAGACAAACTGGAGGACATGATTGCATCCGTAGACGACGGATACTACCTGATCCAGTCCAACAACGGACAGGCGGACACGACGGGCGAATTCATGTTCGGCGTGACAATGGGATACGAAATCAAGAACGGCAAGCTCGGCAAGGCCCTGCTGGATACAACGATTTCCGGCGTGGCTTTCGAGATGCTGAAGACGGTTGACATGGTCAGCGATAAGGTTGTGTGGGTGAGTTCCGGTATGTGCGGAAAGAAACAGCCGATGCCGGTAGGCATGGGCGGCCCCGCGTTGCGCTGCAAGGTTAAGATCGGAGGCCGATAAGATGGATAGAATGAAAGAACTGGCCAGAGAGATCCTGGCGGAAGCAAAAGCAAAGGGCGCAGAATATGCCCAGTGCAGCGTCAGCGAGGGCGAGAAAAAGGAATTCAATGTGGACGGCGGCAGATTCTCCCTGATGAGATCGCTATTTAACCGCAACGTCACCATTACGCTGCTGAAGGATCAAAAGAAGGGCACAGTAGCGATCAACAAGTTTGATATCGAAACGGTGAAGAATGCCGTTTCTGACGCGATAGCGGCTGCAGAAAGCGGTCAGCCGGACGAAGCATGGGAATACGCAAAAGAGCCCGTTGAAAAGGAATATACGGACGGCGCCCCGGAATGCGATACCGACAAGCTGTTCATGCGGACGAAGGAACTGCTGGAGAGCATCAAGGAGAAGCACCCGACGATCCTGATGGAGCAGATGATCACCGAACATAACAGCGGCACAGAAGTGTTTATGAACACAAACGGCGTGAACTATGTGACGAAATACGGCGCATACACTTTCAGCCTGATGTATTCCGCACATGAAGGAGAGAAGAGCACATCCTTCTATGGCAGCGATATCACGCTGAAGACGCTGGATAAGCCGGTGCTGGAATGCGGCAAGATCGACTGGGAAATCAGCATGGTTGAAAAGCAGCTGGATCCGATCTCCCTGGAAGGTAAATTTAATGGACCGGTGATCCTGGCTCCCATGGCACTATACGAGATCGTACTGAGTACGATTATGGGCAACTTTGTCGGCGACGCCTGCATGATTGACGGCACCAGCATATGGAAAGACAAGCTGGGTGAACAGGTGGCAGATCCGCGGTTCAACATGAGCTCTGAACCCTACAACGACGACGTTGTGGTTCCGAACCGGCACACCGCGGAAGGATACGAGACAGAGAACTTTGACCTGATCAAGGACGGAAAGCTGAACAGCTTCTGCCTGAGCCAATACGCTGCAAACAAGACCGGAAACAAACGGTCCGGAAACACCGGAAGGAACATACATGTTGCGGCCGGAGAAAAAACGCTGGAAGAAATCATCAGCGGAATCGACAAAGGACTGCTGGTAATGAGATTCTCGGGTGGACAGCCGGCGGCGAGCGGGGAATATTCCGGAGTTGCAAAGAATAGTTTCCTTATTGAAAACGGGAAGATCAGTAAAGCTATCTCGGAGACAATGATTAGTGGCTGTGTACCGGAGATGCTGGTAAACATTCGCGATATCAGTAAAGATATCGCGAATGACGGAAACAATTCTTTGCCGTTTATTGCCTTCGATGGCGTTACCATATCTGGCAAATGAAATATTTGGCTTCGCCAAATGTGAAATATTGGCCGTGCCGGCCAATGTGAAATATAGAGCTGCAATGCTGATGCATTGCAGCTCTATATGAAATATCCGTCTTACGACGGATGTGATAGATACTTTGCCGCCAAGTTCCAGACGCTTGGGAATTATGAATAGTTGAAGCAGATAGTATACGAAAAAACCTCCATCTGACGATGGAGGTTTTCTCTTGGCAGGGGCAGAAGGATTCGAACCCTCAACAAAGGTTTTGGAGACCCACGTGTTACCATTACACCATGCCCCTATTGCATTCGCAACAGTGGCATTATATGAAAAAACATACCACTTTGTCAAGGTAATTTTTTGTTTATCATATGTCTCTTTATTCTTGCCACAATTCTCGTGATTTTATATACTTTTCATATAATTAATCTTACCTGAGGTGATCATATGGAGGAAAATAAACTCGTAGATATTTCCATGGACTTTGCAGTTTCAGTTTTAGATATTACCGGTAAGATAAAAGGACATTATTCATTAGTAAATCAGCTTGAAAGGTCAGCTACATCCATTGGCGCTAATATACATGAAGCCTGCTATGCGCACAGTAAAGCGGATTTCATTTCAAAAATGCAGATTGCACTGAAGGAATGTTATGAGACCAAATACTGGCTTGAGCTCTTCTGCAGAGGTTCTCTTGGTGAGCAAGAATCTCTTCAGAACCTTCGTGATCAATGCGGCACGATAAGGCGTCTACTTGTTGCATCACTAAACACAGCAAAAAGGAACAAAGATCAGTTATAAAAAAGGCGAAAAGTAAATTTCACATCCTGCATAGCAGGATATTTCACATAAAGCTGCATCACACATATGATGCAGCTTTATATTTCACGTTTGCCGCAGGCAAACATTTCATATTCGGCGCAGCCGAATATTTCATTTACAATTATTCTTTCTTATTTTTAGTTTTCACATTACAGATCCAGCGCTTTTGCTTTGGACTGGTGGGCCTGGAGCTGGGCGCGATACTCACTGGGAGAAACACCGGTGAGTTTTTTGAAAGAACGAAGGAAATTGGAATAGTCTCCAAAGCCGCATAAATCAGAAATCTCGCCTAAGGAAATCTCTTCGAAGAGTTTTTCCCTGGCGAGCATAACACGGCGGTAAATGATGTAGTTATAGACGCTGTGGTGAACATAATGCATGAACTCATGTGAAAGGGTAGAGACGCTGATGCCGAATTGCTCTGAAAGAGAATCGAGGGTCAGATGCTCAATAAAATGCTCATTGATATATACCAGCACCTGATGCATTAAAGGATTCAATGAGGTGTTTGGCTGCTGGGGTGAAATATCCTCCATCGTATCAAGAATGATCCGGAAGAAAGGAAGAAGATAAGAAAGATCCCTGAAATGATCCAGGGGAGAAAACTTTTCGCAGTTTGCCATGAGCGTTTTCAGGTATTCAGTACATTCAGATGCTGTTTCCTCAGAAAGATTATAAATCAGACAGCCCTGACCTTTCAGCTTTTCCGAAAAAAGCTGGGGCAGGTCAATCTGTCCGCTGCCAATCGTGGACAGGTAATCAGCTGAACAGTAAAGGAAAGCCCGCTCATAACGCGGAAGAACCTGATCCCACATGAGGCCATGCATATGGAATGGAGGAACAATGACCAGCTGATTTGGCTGAAGAAGATAAATTTCATTATCCACGCCAAAGTCCCGGGCACCACTGATATGGAGAAAGAATTCATAGAAGTCGTGGCAATGATAACCGTAACGCGGCTTGTTCAGTGATATGCCATAATAGCCTTCATAATCACTGCGACCGTGTCCCATAGAACAATAACCGAAGTTGGATAAGGATACCTGACCGGAATTACTCATAACATTTCCCTCCGGAGGAGTATCTGAATTGCAATAATTATAAGGCTATGTATACAAAAAGTACAAGATTGTATACAAAACATGAACAACTCGTGTATGAATTCATAAAAAAGTATTTATATAAAAATACAACATGATACTGGTTAAAAACTCAGATTGTATGCAATAGACAGTACAGATAAAGCAGGATGTGCATAGTTTATGACATGATTTGCATGGAAAGTATATAAATTGTGCACATATAATACAGGTGAAACGGACAATAATTGACCATATTACGCAAAAGAAATGCATGCAAGGGGGAAGCATATGACCACGCGTTCCATCAGGAAGCCCAGAAACAACGCAGGGTGGCTTCACAGGGACTGGAGACTATACGTCATGCTGATCCTGCCTGTGATTTTTTACCTGATCTTCTGCTATAAGCCGATGGTGGGTGTTATCATCGGTTTCCAGAAATTCAACATGTTCAAGGGCATGTGGGGAAGCAAATGGATCGGATTGGAGAACTTCAGGTTCGTGATGAATATGCCTGACTTCCCGGTAGCCCTCCAAAATACCCTGTGGCTGAACTTCCTCGGCCTGGTAGCCGGTTTCCCGGTGCCGATCATCCTGGCAATCCTGCTGAATGAGATGAAAAGCATCAAGGTTAAGAAAGTATCCCAGACACTGCTGTACCTGCCGCACTTCCTGAGCTGGATCATTATCGGCGGTATGGTGCTGCAGATCTTCAGCCCGAAGACCGGTATCATCAACGCGACGCTGCTGAGACTGGGCTGGATCGATAAGAGCATTCCGTTCCTGACTGACGGCCCGCACTGGCAGGCAACCTACACGCTGATCGGCGTGTGGCAGAGCATGGGATGGGGAACAATCCTGTACCTGTCCGCCATTACCGGAATCAACATGGAACTGTTCGAAGCAGCCAAGATCGACGGCGCGAACAAGCTCCAGCAGATCTGGCATGTGACCCTGCCGGGTATCCGCAGCACCATCGTGATCCTGCTGATCCTGAACGTCGGCCAGATGATGAATATCAGTTTTGACCGGCCGTACGTGCTGGGCAACCCGATGGTTCAGAATTACTGTGACGTACTTTCCACCTTCGTATACCGTGCCGGTATTACGAACTCTCAGTTTGCGAGAGCCACAGCCGTGGGTCTGTTCCAGTCTGTGGTTGGACTGATCCTGATCACCGGGGCTAATATCATTGCCAGACGCCTCGGCGAAGAAGGCATCTGGTAAGGAGGTGGATGAGATGGCAGAGAAAATCATTACTCCTGATCAGCATGAGATCGTAGTCAAGAAAGCAAAGATCTGGACACCTGCACAGATTATCCTGACGATTGTCATTATTCTCTTCAGCCTGACGTGCCTGCTTCCGTTCGTAAACGTGGCGGCAGTATCCTTCAGTTCCAAGTCGGCTATCCTGCGCGGCGACGTGAGCTTCTGGCCTGTGGATTTTGAAACCACAGCATACCAGGCGATCTTCTCCGATAAGAGCATGACGCGCAGCCTCGTGTTCACGATCATTATTACGGTTGTATATACCCTGTTCTCCATGATCATGACGATCCTGATGGCTTATCCGCTGACAAAGAAACGCCTGCGCGGGCGTAACTTCTTCAGCTTCCTGGCATTGTTCACGATGTATTTCTCCGGCGGTATTATTCCGCATTACCTGAACATCAAAGAACTGGGCCTGATGGACAGCCCCTGGGCACTGATTCTCCCAGGCATGCTGAGCACCTATAACATGATCATCCTGAAGAGCTTTTTCCAGACACTGCCCAACGAACTGGAAGAAGCAGCCATCATTGACGGCGCGAATGACTTCCAGGTACTGCTGAAGGTTTACCTGCCGCTGTCCATGGCATCCCTGGCCACACTGACGCTGTTCTATGCGGTAGGCAAGTGGAACAGCTTCCAGGACGCCCTGTACTACATACAGACAAAAGCTTACCAGCCTCTGCAGCTGAAACTGTACCACATCATAAAGGGTTCACAGGCGGTTGACGTGGCAGCCCTGGAAGGCGGAGCCTCTACGGTGGCTACAAGCGTTTCCGAATCCATTGAGCCGGCATCCATCATTTTTGCCACACTGCCGATCCTGGTAGTCTATCCGTTCGTGCAGCGGTACTTTGTGGCGGGCGTTACAATCGGCGCGGTAAAAGGCTGACGCCTTTTACGACGCCAAATTAAAACTTAAAACTTAAGACTTAAAACTTAAAAATTGCGGAAGAAAATCCAAAGGATTTTTCAGGAAATGAAAAGGGGTTTGAATTTCAGGGCAGAAGCCCTTGAAATAAAAAAAAAGGAGGAACCCAAACATGAAAAAGACCCTGGCTATTCTGCTGACCCTGGCTCTGCTGCTGGGCATCGCAGGACCCTCCCTGGCGGAAGACGAATGGATTACGCTGCGGGTTGAGACCTATGACCGCGAAATCGCCGGTCTGAACGTGACTGACTGCTGGCAGCTGAAGTACGCTCAGGAACACTTCGGCGATCCCAACAAGATCAAGCTCGAGTTCGTGTCCTACGCCCGTTGGACCGAAGGCGACCTGCTGACCACCGCGCTGGCCGGCGGCACCGCTCCTGACCTGTGCCTGACCTACAACGGCGGCCTGGTGCAGCAGTGCATCGACGACGAAGGTATCTGGCAGCTGGATGACCTGCTGAACACCTACGGCGAAAACCTGAAGGCGTTCCTGGGCGACGAGCTCCTGACCTACGGCCAGAGCGATCATGACGGCGATGGCACCCCCGAACAGTGGTACATCCCGGCCCGTCGTATCAGCCGCGCTAACGTTGGTAACTTCATCCGTGAAGACTGGCTGAAGGCCCTGAACATGGAAAAGCCCACCAACATCGAAGAGTTCACCGCTTACCTGCGTGCTGCCAAGGAAGCCAAGCTGGCTGGCGAGAATACCTCTCCCTTCTCCTTCGGCATCTATGCTCCCGATCCGCTGTACAATGTACGCCGGTTCACCGATGCTTTCATCGATTTCACCAAGGTTACCAAGGAAGACTGGTTCGCATACTGCAAGAACCCCGAAATGCTGCCCGGCAGCAAGGAAGGCTTCCGCTGGATGAACACCCTGTATCATGAGGGCATCATCCCCGAAACCTTCGCCCTGACCGACAATGACCAGGCGAATGATACCGCCCTGATCATGGGTTACAACGGATTCTTCTCCCAGCAGCCCGACCAGCCCTGGCGGACTGACAAGAACTACCAGATCGAACTCGAGAAGAACGTTGAAGGCGGCCACTGGGTCACCGTCAACCCCTTCAAGAACGAGAGCCTGGGCGGAAAGACCCTGCATGACATGTACGCTCCTGCCGGCCTGAGCATCATCATCCCGCTGACCACCGACGAGAAGACCGCTGTGGCCGCGATGAAGTACCTCGACTGGATGGCCATTCCGGAGAACATGTTCGCTATGCAGAACGGTATCGAAGGCATCAACTATGAAGGCCTGACCGACGACGGCATCCCGTTCGGCGTGAAGAGCGCTGACGCTGTTCCGGACGAGAACAAGATGCACGCCGGCGACATCTGCTTCATCTCCAACGGTCTGTGCTACGGCGACGACGCCAAGAACGCTGCCGCTCTGGCCCTGCCCTTCAAGGGATATGAAGATGACGTCGTGGCTTCCTACGCTGACGCTCTGACCGACGCGTGGACCCAGATCAGCTTCACCGTCAGCATCCAGGCTGACACCGACTACGGCGCCACCGTTAAGAGCGCTCAGGGCAAGTTCCTGGCTGACGTGGTCAGCTGCGATCCTGCCGAATTCGACGCTGTCTATGATGCCGGCATCCAGGATATCCTGAACTCCGGTGCTCAGCAGATGATCGACGAATTCCGCGCGGCTTACAATGCGGGCAACTACCGCGGCGTATTCCCGGGAGACCTTTGATAATATCGAAGAAAAGAGTGCCGGGTAAACCGGCACTCTTTTCTTCTTAAATTAAGACTTAAGACTTAAAACTTAAAACTGAAAAATAATTTAGAGACTTTATATCTGGGAAAAACTATAGATACAGAAAAATGAATAACAATTTATGTCAGTTCAGTTCGCGGTGACTGTACTGAAGGAGTTGTTTGCGGTATTTGCTGGGGGAAATCCCGGCGATACGAGTAAAAGAACGAAGAAAATTGGAATAATCATTAAAGCCGCACTGATAGGCAATCGCGTTCAATGAATCCTCACCGAGCATCTGGCGGCGCGCAAGCGTGACGCGGCGGTAGAGAATGTAATCATAGATACTGCGGTTGGTAAAACGGGAAAACTCATGGGAAAGATAGGACTCACTGACACCGAAACGGTGAGCCAGATCACTGATCCGCAGCTGCTGGGTATAGTGGTTGTTGATATAGGTCAGCACTTCCTGAATGACGCTGTTTGTCCCGGTTTCATCCTGAACAGGTACGGTACGGCGGATTATCTGACAAAGAAGATTGACCAGAATGATCATATAGGAATAGGCCTGAAGCCTTTCCACGGCATCCATTTCACGTGAGTCAGAAGCCTCGATCTGACGAACGCAGTGCACGAAGCGCTCCGCATCAGCATCGGAAAGCTGGTAGGTATAATGGCCGCCTGAAGCGCAGGCGTGGAAGAACTGGTTTAGATCCAGCTGACCACAGCCAAGATTGCTCATAACTTCCGGAGAGCAATTGAGGAAGGCACGTTCGTAATTGCGGAGCTCACTGGTGCAGGAAAGCCCATGCATACAGAACGGCGGCAGAATGAAAACCTGATTGGGCTTCAGCGTATAGATTTTGTTATCAACGCCCATATACTGGCCGCCATGAAGATGAATATATAGTTCATAATAATCGTGACAATGATACTGGGTAACTTCGATCGATTCACTGAATCTGTATCGGCCTTCATAACCCTGACCACCCTGCTGCATCGGTTCAAAGGGAGTCTGGACATCATAGGATTCCACAAGACCACCTCCTGAATGGAATGTGCAGTATTTGCATACAAAGAAACCGGATTCGTATGGAGAATACACCCGCATTTACCTATACTGAAACCAACAGAAAAGGACAAAAACCATCAAAATGAGGTGATGATAATGATTAACGTAGCGATCATCGGTACAGGCGGAATCTCCCATGCACATATCAAAGCCTACCTGAGATTTCCGGAGCGATGCAGGATCGCAGCCCTTGTAGATATTATCCCCGGAAAGGCTCAGCGTGTCAAGGAACAATACAACCTGGACGCTGACGTTTACCTGGATCATCACGAAATCCTGGACAAGGATATCGACCTGGTGGACGTATGCACACCACCCTTTGTGCATGCTGAAATTTCCATCAACGCGTTGAAAAGCGGAAAAAACGTAGTATGCGAAAAGCCCATGGCTGCATCCCTGGAAGAATGCGACGCTATGCTGCGGGCAAGGGACGAGAGCGGAAAAAAGCTTTCCATTATCGCCCAGAACCGCTTCCGCCTGCCTGTACGCAACCTGAAGGCGCTGCTGGACAGCGGGATGGCTGGCAAGGTAAGGCATGTGACGGTTGATTCCCTGTGGTTCCGCGGACACAGCTATTATGATCTGTGGTGGCGCGGCACATGGAAAACCGAAGGCGGCGGATGCACCCTGAACCATGCTGTCCATCATATCGACATGCTGGGCTGGATGATGGGAACACCGGACAGGGTCACCAGTATTCTGGCGAATACAGGGCATGATAACGCAGAGGTGGAAGATTTGTCTGTATCTGTGATGGAATATCCCGGAGCGCTGGCGACACTGACCGCTTCGGTTGTTTCCCACGGAGAAGAACAGGCGCTCATTTTCCAGTGCGAGAAGGCCAAGATTGCCTGGCCATACAGCGTATACGCTTCACAGCCGCAGCCGAACGGATTCCCGCTCCCTGAACCGGATGAGGAATTTGCAAAGAAAGCGGATGAATACCTGGCCTCCCTGCCGCCGGTACCCTATGAAATGCATGACGGACAGCTGGACGACGTGCTGAGAGCCCTGGAAGAAGACAGGGAACCCTTTATCACGGGCGAAGACGGCCGCAGGACGATTGAAATGATCTGCGCGATCTATAAAGCAGGCAGTATGAAAACCGCAGTCACGCTGCCCCTGACAAAAGATGATCCTTTCTACACCGTGGAAGGGATCAGGGCCAATGTACCTCATTTTTACGAAAAAACAGCTTCCGTGGAAAACCTGGACGGTGAACTGTCCTTCGGTAATTTCCGGAAAGGGGAAAAATAAATGAATGTTTCAGACGGAATGAACTACGCACCGAAGGGAAAACCCCAGCCGGTGGTGAAGCCGGGAGAGTTCGTGTTTTCTGCCGTACGGCTGGATCACGGACATATCTACGGCATGTGCAACGGACTGACCGAGGCCGGCGGTACGCTGAAGTATGTTTATGACCCGGATGAGAAAAAGGTAGAAGCCTTCCTGAAGGCGTTTCCGCAGGCGAAAGCAGCCCGGAGCGAGGAAGAAGCCCTGGGAGACCCGGAGACCCATATGATTGCCGGTGCAGCCATCACCAGCGAACGCTGTGCCCTGGGACTACGGGCCATGAACGCGGGAAAGGATTACTTTACCGACAAGGCGCCGTTCACCACCCTTGAACAGCTGGAATCCGCAAAGAAAGCAGTGGCGGAAACAGGGAAGAAATACATGGTGTATTATGCAGAACGTCTGCATGATGAAGGATCCATCCTGGCCGGATATATCGCGGAGAGCGGAGAAATCGGCAAGGTTGTTTCCGTGACCGGATTCGGACCGCATCGGCTTGGTGCTCCCGGACGGCCCGCATGGTTCTTTGAACGGGAAAAGTACGGCGGTATCCTGTGCGATATCGGCAGCCATCAGTTTGAGCAGTTCCTGTATTATGCCAAGGAAGAGGACGCTGTCGTAACCTCCAGCCGGATCGCGAACTTCGACCATCCGGAATATCCGGAGCTGGAAGATTTCGGCGACGCACAGCTGACCGGCAAGAACGGCGCGGCGGGATACTTCAAGCTGGACTGGTTTACACCGGACGGCTTGCGCACCTGGGGAGACGGACGGATGTTCATTCAGGGAACAAAGGGATTCATTGAAATCCGGAAGTACGTGAACCTGGCCTCGGAGCAGAACGGCGGCGGACACATCTACGTCGTGAACGACAAGGGAGAAAAGTATGTGAACGCGGTTGGCGTGACCGGCTATCCGTTCTTTGGGGAATTGATCCTGGATTGCCTGAACAGGACGGAGAAGGCGATGACGCAGGAACACGCGTTTAAGGCGGCGGAGCTTAGTCTTAATGCGCAAGCGCAAGCGCAGCGCATTAAGTAATTAAAACTTAAAACTTAAAACTTAAGACTTAAAAATGGTGGAAGAAAAATTCTAGAGGAATTTTTCACCAATTCAGAATTCAGAATTAAGAATTCAGAATTAATACTCAAGCCAGGTGTTGATTGAATTGCAAAATAATCATGAAGATGGAATTGAGTATATATAATTATGAATTATGAATTGTGAATTATGAATTCGAAACCTTATTGTAAAGGTGTCAGGAAAAAGTATGGATGTTGGTAAGAAGATCCGATTGGGTGTTATCGGAATCGGGAATATGGGGTCGGAGCACTGCAGGAATCTGAGTGCGGGGAAATGCCCGGAGATTGAGCTGGCTGCTGTGGCGGACGTGCGGGAAGACCGCATGGAATGGGCACGGCGGGAGCTGCCGGAAAGCGTAAAAGTATTTCCTTCCGGAAGAGACCTGATCCGGAGTGGAGAATGCGACGCTGTGCTGATCGCAGTGCCGCATTACATGCACGAACAACTGGCGATCCAGGCAATGAGCCACGGGCTGCAGGTGCTGTGCGAAAAGCCCATCTCTGTGGAAGCAGCAGCGGGCAGACGGATGATCCGATGCGCGGCAACCTCCGGAATGACCCTGGCCCTGATGTTCAACCAGCGGACGAACGGCGTGTACCGGGCGATCCATAATATCATGCAGAATAAGGAACTTGGCGAAATCAAGCGCATGAGCTGGATCGTGACAGACTGGTACAGAACCCAGAAGTATTATGATTCCGGATCCTGGCGGGCCACATGGGCAGGAGAAGGCGGCGGCGTTCTGCTGAATCAGTGCCCGCACCAGCTGGACCTGCTGATCTGGCTGTGCGGTATGCCGGTCAAGGTGCAGGCACAATGCCATGAAGGGAAATGGCATCATATTGAGGTTGAAGATGACGTAACGGCTTACCTGGAATTCGAAAACGGCGCCACAGGTGTGTTCACCGCATCCACTGGCGACCTGCCGGGAACCAACCGGCTGGAGATTGACTGCGAACGGGGCAAACTGATCTGTGAAGACGGAAAGATCAGATGCTTCCGCCTGAACCAGAATGAGCGGGAAACCTGCTTCAACAGCGACAATCCCTGGTATCAGTGCGAAGCGAAAGAAGAAGAAATCCAGACAGACGGTGAAAACCCGCAGCATATCGGCGTCCTGAACGCCTTTGCGGCACACCTGCTGCATGGCACACCCCTGACAGCGGACGCTGAAGACGGGCTGCGGGCACTGCAGCTGTCCAACGCGATCCATTATTCCGGATGGACCGGAGAAATGGTATCCGTTCCTGTGCCGGAAGATAAATTCCATGAATTGCTGGAAAATAAAATCGCCGGTTCCACAGTACGGAAAACCGGCGACATTACCTACGAATCAGATCATACAGGAACGGGAGCACAGGTGGGTCAGTGTGCTGACCCACAATGAAATGTTGCCACAGGCAACATGAAATATTGAACCTAAAACGATTCAATATGAAATTTTCGACTTCGTCGAAAGTGAAATGTTCGCCTGTTGGCGAACGTTAAAACATGATCAACGGATCAGGTCATACATCATGATGCCCGCAGCGACTGCGGCGTTCAGCGATTCAGCGCCGCCCCGCATGGGCAGACAGAGATGATGAGTAGCGACGGCCTTTACCGCATCGGAAACGCCGTTTCCCTCGTTTCCAATAATCAGGATAAAGGAAGAAGCCACATCCTGACGTTCATAAAAGGGTGAACCATCCAGCTGGGATGAAAGGACGGAATATCCGTCCTTTTTATATTGTTCCAGTGCTTCCGGAAGGGAAGATGGGAAAGAAAAGCCAAGACGGAAAATGCTGCCCATTGTGGCGCGGAGAACCTTGGGAGAAAAGAGATCGGCACATTCCGGACTGAGCAGAACACCGGAGAAGCCAGCGGCATCGGCGGTACGGATAATGGTGCCCACATTGCCGGGATCCTGGACACCGTCCAGAGCAAGCAGACGAGGACCGGAAGCCTCACGAGCCTGGAGCGTCAAGACAGCAGCGATACCCTGGGGAGTCTTGGTGTCACAGACAGACTGGAAGACGTGGGAAGGGAGGACATATATCGGGACTGAGTCCGGGAGGGTGAAGTCGGGGACAAAGTCTTCGCGGAGAAGGATGGCCTGAACCTCGAAAGAAGAGGTGAGGGCCTCCTGGACCATGCGTACTCCCTCTACGAGGAACGCATTCTGTTCCATACGGCCCTTCTTGTCTTTCAGGGAACGCCAAGAAAGCACCTTGGAATTCTTAAGTGAAGAAATAAGTTCCATAGAAGGTATCCTTTCGAGGTTCTAATGAATACTTTGTGATCGCCGTATGCCATCCTTGCATCACTTCGTTCGCAACGATGGACGGCTGTAACATGGGAGTCATTAGCCGTGGATGGCTCGGCGTTACCAGCGCTAAAGCGCTGACGCCTGCATGGACGATCTGTTACCAGCACTAAAGTGCTGACAGATCTGTCTAAAGCACGGATAACTCCTCAATAACTTAAAACTTAAAACTTAAAAATGATTTTGTGATCTTAATGTTGACTTCAGGATCAGATCGCCAGACATTGATGAGTGAAAGGGGTATTTGATGCTTCGCAAATGATATATTGGCCATTGGCCAATATGATATATTCGCCTGCGACGAATATGATATATCCTGCTGCGCAGGATGTGATATTTTCGGCTTCGCCGAAAGTGATTATAGTGTCTACCAATCTTAAGACGTATGGGTCTGAACTAAATCAATTAGCGTGGAGATCCAGGCAGAAAGCGCATCATAAGGGCGATGCTCGGTCTGGGCAGTGAAGCAGGAGGCAATCGCTTCCGAGATTACGGACTCACCCCAAGGAGTGAAGGGATGATAGAAATCGCCGGTGAAGAAGCCATGGAACAATACTTCTGCTGAGGCCGGGAATTCCTTGGCAAAGCGGAGAATGAACTGTGGCAGGAGCTCTTCCGGACGGACAGAGATGGCGGCAGGGACAGTGGAAGCTGCCGGAATGCCGGGTGTTACGTCCTCCAGCATAGAAAGGCCAACGGGAATCTCCATCTTCTTTTCCGAAGAGAAGAGGAAGGAAAGAGACGCGACCCGGCGATTACGGAACATGGTGAGGAAATGCCAGAGGGCTGCCTTATAAGGATCAGGCAGGCTTTCAGGCAGCAGGGAACCCCGGCCGGAAAGGCAAAGGGTCATCTGCTCCGGCAGGAAATCGTTTTTGCCGGGATCCGCAGCGATTTGCAGCAGGACCAGGCCGGAAAGCATCATCAGGAAACTGAAATGCAGAAGCAGGACAGAACCCAGATAAGTCGGCATGCCGTTCATGGGATTCTGCAGGAGCCCCGGCAGGACATAGCGATAATGATCGGCAATAAAGTTATCCAGCGCCAGGCGGGAATGACGCAGGGCAGAAGGATCTGCCTTGGCGTTGATGAGCGTCTTTTCCAGCATGAGAAGATCCTGCTGGATGGAAGGATCCTGGATAAAGCTGAGTTCTTCCCGCAATAAAGTGGGATTGCGCAGCAGGGAAGGCAGCAGCATATAATGGACGCCCAGCGGGATCTGGCAGGTACGGACGGCCTGCTCACGGCCGCGCAGGAAGAGGGAAATATCCGCGGTGCAGGCACCGATATCCATGACCATAAAGCCGCCGCGGGTATCCTCGGAAGCGCAGAAACGGAAATAGGCGCCCAGGGCGGAACTTTCCGCCGCGAAGGTGACCGGCGGGACTTTATCGGGTGTCGGGAAACCGGCTTCCTTACAGACCTGATCCGCCAGGGAAGCAAAGAGGGCAGTGAGGTTTTCCCGGCCTGTTTTAGCCATTTCATCCGGAACAGAGAAACGCCAGAGCAGGGTATGGGCACCATCGGAACGGGCCTGCAGGGCCGCCATAAGCATGATCTGATGCAGACAGAGGGAAACAGACCGTCCCTTTTCCTCTTCCCATTTAAGGCAGGTATACAGAGCCTCTGAAGGGATGGAAAGCACATCCTGAAGATCCGCGGACATGAGGACGATGCCATCTTCGAAAGGCAGGGGCGATTCACCGGGCACATTGCGGAAAATCCTGGAAGCCGTAGGCAGCAGCGCGGATACGGGGACAGCAGGCAGGAATTCCCGACGGAGAAGATCCCTGGACACAGAAGGATTATTGATCAATGTACGGACCAGCGTGGGTCCCTGAAGCGGGCGACGCTGACGGCCGGTAGAGAAAATGACCGAAGTACCGACAGAACCGAAATCCACACAGGTGGTGACAACATCCTGCTTGACGACGTCCGGCTGGGGCAGCAGGTTCGGCACCGAACCTGCGGAACGGCCATCCTTCAGAAGGGAGAAAGAGGTCGGGAAAGAGGCAGTACGGCACACTGTGCGGGAAGAAGCTTCCGGATTGACAGAAGAACCGTCAGCCGAATTGACGGAGATGGTGAATCCGTCCGGCAGGGAGGCATAGACAAAGTAGGCATGCCAGTCTTCCGGGGCGAAGGGCAGATTCGGCCAGACTGCCAGGGTAGGAATATCATGGGAATAGAGATTGAGGATTTCTTCCTCAGCATATACACGCGTTAAACGGACGGTAAAGCTGCCTTCCAGCGTCAGGGAGACACGGACGGCATTATTCTCTTTCCGTTCAAAGGCCAGCAGGCCGGGACGAACCAGCGTTTTACCTTCCGGCAGGCGGCAAAGAGCGGCGCAAAGACCGTCAGAAAGGGGCGGAAGTACCGCATCGGGCGCTACGGCAGGGACGTTTTCCTCACCCTCCTCCTGAACCGGGACAACAGAAGGCGCAAGAACACACATGGAGGCCATGAGGGAGTCACCGATAATGCCGGTTCCGCGGGCCGGGAAAAGCGTCAGGTAATCACTGAAGGGCTGCAGGGCAGCAGAGGCAAGCTCCGGTCCCAGGGACTCAGTCAGGATTGTATTTACAGAAGGAGAAGAAGTATCCCAGGGCCAGGATAGTTCCGTATCCGAATCGGCTACCGGCAGACCGGCCTTTTCCAGCAGGTCAAAGGCGACCTGGCGGGCGTCAGACAGGGCATCCGGATAACGCTCCAGCAGGAGACTGAGCTCCCGGACAAGATGATCATGATACTCGTCTGAAGCACGGGAAAGGGTGCGGCACTCCTGATCCAGAAGCGTCAGGATCCAGTTTTCCGCCGGAAGCGGAATCGCATCCAGCAGGGTGCGGGAATTCTCCCGGGCAAAGGGCACATCCCTGTAAAGATAGATAATATCATCCGGCACAGAACAGGCTGAAGGCGTAAAGGACTTACGATTCAGCAAGGAAGCGGCCAGGATATCATCCGTGAGGAAACGTTCATAATAACAGACTGTACGAACAAGGGTATCACTGAAAGCCGGCAGCAGACGCAGGCCGAAGGCAGCCTTCAGGCGAAGCGTGAGGCGCTCCGGAAGGCCGGTGGGATCCTGATAACGAAGCAGTTCCTTCCGGAAATCCGACAGGAAGTTGAACAGGCGTTTGGAAAGGTTCTCAGGGCGAGGATCAGTCATGGCGTTTATCTGCTCCAGGAGGACGGCACGATCTCCTTCGCAAAGCAGGGAACAGGGATCCCGGAAGGAAATGGTATCCTCGTCAAACCAGGGCATCGCAAAAGAAGGAATAAACGGAATGTGCGACGCGGAAAGACGCGCGGGAATGAATTCCTTGCCCGGCAAAACAAGGGCAAAGGGAACCTTTACATCCTCTTTTTCCAGGGAGAAGACCTGCACCGCATCGGAAGAGCGGGCAGAGAGCCAGGCCTTCAGAACGGGAGAATCATCAATCTTCAGCGTTTCAGAGACCAGGGCAGCCTCATCGGCCGTGCGGCGACGGTACTGACGAAGGAACAGCATGGCAAACAGACCGCGTTTACCGGCTTCGGCTTCCTGAGCGGCATCCTGGGATTCATCAAGAAGGGGCAGAAGGGAAGAAACCTTCAGCAACGGAGCGGTCGGATACATATCCGGTAAAAGCGGAATCGAAGGCACATCGCCGGCGGAGAGGAACCGAAGGGGCGTAATCTCCCGCAGACTGACATCCAACGTGCAAAGACAAAGCGAAGTAAAAGGATCGGATCCGGATTCTTCCTTGCAGCAGGACAGCAGCTGACGGAAGAGGACTTTGACATCGGAAAGCGTATAGCCAAAGAGCAGAGTCGGCATATGGGCCTGCAGATCCTTGCGGATACTGTCCGCGCTGCTTTCTGAAGCGATGAGCAGGGCAGAAAGCTTTTCGGCAGCAGGTGCATTCAGCAACTGACCGGAGAAGGGGGTCAGCCCTTCCGGAGCAGAGGCGGCGTCCGGACCGGTAAAGGTGCAGGCGGCCAGATCATCATCACAGCGTTTGACGGCAGCCTGGAGCAGACGCACGCGGCGGGCAAGGGAAGCAATGGTGAGGTGATCCTGATCCGGAGATACGGTCTCCAACTGGGCAGAAGCGCGATCCAACGCCTCCTGGCAGCGGCGGCGGCAGTCCAGCAGGGCAGGAAGCGCCCAGCTGCCGCCTACAGAAGCAAAGATTTTATCCCTGGCTTCGGTTTCAGCTTTCAGCTGGATTTCGATATCCTCAAGACGTCTCCGGGCTTTTTCTTCTTCTGTATCGGCCATGGAAACACGATGGACGGGCTTCACATCCATGATGCCGGATTCTTCCGCTTCTTCTTTCGAAACGTCATATTCAGAAGCAACGGTAACTGTTTTACCGCAGGCTTCCACCGCGCGGCGCCAGAGGGGATCAGATACCTCGGCAAGGCGGAGCTGATCCGGCATGAAATGAATCATGGATACGATTTCGGCAAGAACCGCGCTGAATGCACGGCGAATGACGGTGATGACTTCCCGCTGCTCCGGCGTGACAGCGTCCCCCTGCATCAGGCGGCGGAAGAGGCCGTTACGCGTGTTGGGCGCCAGGGAACGCAGGGAACCGGGATGATCGCAATAGGACTGGAAGGCGGGAATCAGATCCGCCAACAGCCAGGTGCCCGCATGCAGGAACGCCGCGAAAGGCACCGCCTGATCTCCAAGGGACTGGAAAGTGATCACACCTGGAACAGAGACGGTATGCAGACCGGCGGTCGGTACGTCAGGAGACGTGAAAACACCGGCAAGACGCCTGGCCAGCACAGTGTAAAGCACGCGGAGAGAATCATCCGTACGTACCATGGAAGAAGGCAGCGAAAGCAGCCAGACGGAATCCGCGCAGGCAGGAACGCTGCGATCCGGTTTGCCTACGAGATTCTGGGAGGCAAGAGCACGCAGGGAAGAAGAAAGCAAATCCTTTGCCTCATCCGCGGTGGCAGAAGAACTGACAGCGAGGCAGAAGAGGGAAAGGACAGAAGAATCGATCTTGAGGTTTTCATGCAGGAAGCGGAGCAGGGCAAAAGCCACACCGGAAGAAAAAGGATCGCAAATATCACAGAGGACAGAAATGCGGAATTCCTCTCCGGAAGACAGGCAATTGCTCAGCTTATCAAACAGCTTATGCAGGGGCTGAAGATCATCATTATCATCGGCAAGCAGGGCAGAAAAGGCCCACTCCACAGCTTCCCTGTCTGTTTTATAGGATAGCGGAACGCCCTTGCCGCGCAGCGCGGTCAGCAGGGAAGCAGAAGAAGGATCCGAGGACAGCATGCCAATGGATGGCAGCTCCGGACGGAAAGAAGCATAAGCAAAGGAAGACGGAAAAAACGAATTGTTATCCGCACGCTCAAAAAGGACATGGGCCTGATTCAGGTCCCGGATCATCGGAACCAGAACCGGATCAACAGGCCGATCCGTTATGTGAAAGATATCCAGTCCATTTACCGGAACCGCAGCCCCGCAGGAGAAAGCCGAAAGGAGCGAAGGCAGGGAAGCGCCGGCATAATGACCGACCGGAAGCAAAAACGACTTCAAAAGAGCGTCCCCTCTTTACAAAATATATAACAATAAACATTTCGACACGGAATGCATGAAAACCTGCACGGAAGGTTTACGAAGCGCAAGGGAATATGATATACTCCGCAATGTAAGGAATTGGGAACGGCATGGAGGAAAAACAAAATGAAGAAACTGACGGTTGCAGGATGCATATTTTGGATTGCGGGGCTGATAGTGTTTATTGTGGGGATGAACCTGAACAGTAATGTTAGGGAGCCGATGATGACGCTGGGAAGCATTGTGTTTTTGGTAGGGCTGGCGATAAATGGAGTTGTGTGGGTAAAAAGAAAGAATGACGAGAATAAATGATTCTCGTCATTCTTTTAATGAATACTGAAAACTTAAAACTTAAAAATGAATAATGATGGATAAAACTGCTTCCGAAAGGAAGCAGTTTTTAAGTTTATAAGTTATGAGTGATCAGTGAAGAGTGAAGAGTGTAGAGTTATAAATAATCTCCGGAAGGAGATTATTCATGATACCCTTTAGGATTATTCTTCTGGAAACGATAAGAGTCGCGGCACATGTCCTCGAGGGTCTTTTCGGCTTCCCAGCCGAGGAGAGCCTTGGCCTTGGAAGGATCGGCATAGTTTTCCGCGATGTCGCCGGGACGACGAGGAGCAATGACATAAGGAACGGCAACATCATTCACGCGGGAATAAGTATTGACCAGCTCCAGGACGGAATAGCCATGGCCGGTGCCGAGATTGATGATCTCGGAGCCGGTATGGGCAGCGGCATAATCACAGGCCTTGACATGGCCCTTGGCCAGGTCAACGACATGGATATAATCCCGGACGCCGGTACCATCGGGCGTAGGATAATCATTGCCGAAAACGGAGAGCTTTTCCAGCTGGCCGACAGCCACCTTGGCGATGAAGGGAACAAGGTTATTGGGCAGGCCGGCAGGATCCTCACCGATCAAACCGGACTCATGAGCACCGATGGGATTGAAGTAGCGAAGCAGGACGACGCTCCACTCCGGATCAGCCACAACCTGGCCCTCCAAGATCTTTTCAATCATGTATTTGGTCCAGCCATAGGGATTGGTGCAGCCCAGGGAAACCATATCCTCACGGTAGGGCACTTCTGTCTGATTGCCATAGACAGTGGCGGAAGAGGAGAAGACAAGGCGCTTGACGCCGTGAGCCTGCATGGTTTCACACAGGGTCAGGGTCGTATCCAGGTTATTGCGGTAATAACGGAGAGGCTGGGAAACGCTTTCACCGACTGCCTTCAGG
This sequence comes from Clostridiales bacterium FE2011, assembly GCA_017569305.1. NCBI lineage: Bacteria > Bacillati > Bacillota > Clostridia > Eubacteriales > Clostridiales bacterium FE2011. The sequence goes on from CP069418.1 coordinate 3,400,137, forward strand.
CCGGCAAAATGAATGACGCAGTCGAAGTCGTTCTCGCTGAAGATACGATCCATGGCTGCCTTATCAGCCACATCCGCCTCATAATGGGGAATCGGACGGCCGACAATCTTTTCAATGCGGCGGATGGACTCCGGGCAGCTGTTGATATAATTGTCCACAATGACGGGTTCATGTCCGGCATTGCACAGTTCAACACAGGTATGGGACCCGATAAAACCGGCACCGCCGGTTAAAAGAATCTTCATGTCAGTTAATTCCTTTTCTTTTTGATAACGGATCGTTTCCGAAGAAACGATCCGAATTAATCCTGTTCTTACAGGGCGGCGGGATAAACGCCGGCGTCATGCAGTTTTTTCAGCTCCGCGCTGACGTATTCCTTATCTTCCTTATAGGTAACGCCGAACCAAACGGCATCCGTGGAAAGCACCTCAACCCGCAGGCCCTTGGTCTGCATGAGCGAATCCACCAGGGAGGGCAGGAGGCACTCCTTCTTCAGGGGATCGCCGGAATCATCCTTCAGGAAAGCGTCCAGGTATTTTACACCATCCTCGAAGAAGTCAGGAGCAAAACCCCAGAGATTCATGGAAACGAGGGCATCCGGATCCAGGATGATTCCTTCAGGATTGTCGTGGATATCACGGATGGTGCCATCCGGGAAGGGCAGGATATTGAAGGTTTCCGTCACCTTGACCAGGTGGCCGTCTTCCGTGGTGCAGACGCCGCGGGTCACATGGCCGTGCTTGGAAACGGTGTTCTTCAGATAATAGGCGACCATGTAGGCTTTGTTTTCTTCAGCCTGCAGGCGATGCAGGGCATCCGCCATGGCCTTGAAGGCGTCGCGGCCATAATAGTCATCCGCATTGATGACGGCAAAGGGCTCATTGATTACGTCCTTTGCGCACATTACCGCATGAACCGTACCATAGGGCTTGGTACGATCGGCCGGGGGAACGAAACCGCCGGGCAGGGAATCATATTCCTGATAAGCATATTCCACATGAACCTTCTTCGCGATCTTGTCACCGATCATGGAACGGAAGAGTTCATCCATGCTCTTGCGGATGACAAAAACCACCTTATCGAAACCGGCTTCCACCGCATCATGGATGGAATACTCCATCAGGATTTCACCGTTAGGTCCGATTCTGTCAATCTGTTTGTTTCCGCCGTACCGGGATCCGAGACCGGCTGCCATGATCAGAAGTGTTGTGTTCATTTTTCAATATCTCCTTGTTTTTTTCTAAGATATTCGAACCGGGACTCTTCTGAAAGCCCTGGGTTGAATCTTTTTTGAACAGGATAGTAAAGGTTCTGAGCATCAGCTTCACATCCAGCCAGATGGAGAAGCTTTCGATATACATCATATCCAGCATGAGCTTATCTTCCGCTGAAGTGTTGTACCGTCCTTCAATCTGGGCATAACCTGTGAGGCCTGCTTTCATTTTTTCACGGTAAACGAAGCTGGGCAGATTCATTTTATAGCGGGCCACGTTGGCCATCATCTCGGGTCGGGGGCCAACGATGGACATATCGCCGATAAGGATATTAAAGAACTGGGGAATCTCATCCAGGCGGAACCGGCGCAGGAAGGCACCGACCTTCGTGATCCGGGGATCATCCACGGCGACGGAAACCTGAACCTCATCCAGCTCACTGTGGGGAGTCATGGTACGGAATTTACGGATGGTGAAAGGCCTGCCGGCGACGGTGAGACGGGATTGCTTGAAGATCACCGGGCCGCCGTCTTCCAGTTTAATCAGGATAGAAAACAGAATGATTAAAGGCGTAAAGAAAATCAGGGCAAGGGAAGAAAGTATGATGTCCCCGCAGCGCTTGGCAACAAACTGGAATGGGGTGATCTTGTTGTAATCCATAGAGAGGAATGCCGCATCGTCCACAATGGCAGGACGGGCATTACAGAACATGATGTCTTCCAGCTCAGCCTTGCACATGACGTCCTTGCGGTCATCATAGCAGATCTTCATCAGCTCAATCTTGGCGCCGGAAGGAAGATGACCGAGGAAAATGACATCGGCCTTTTCAATACGACGGGTCAGATCTGGCACATTGTAAAGGACAACATCATCTATACGCCACTGAAGCTTATAGCGCTCAATCTTGGAACGGAGTGCAGCTTCCTGAGAGGGAGAACCGAGGATCAGCAGGCAGCTCCTGGGCGGAGTGAAATAGAAATAAAGCTGATTGCCGACGCGGACAAACAGGATAATGATGATGATCTGGATGATAAAGCAGAGAAGAAGGCAAAGCAGATCGGGACCAAAAATGACCAGACGATCGTTATAATCTTTGTTAACGTTCATGATTTCCAGCTGGAGATAGGTGACAATATCCGTAATGGCGATACCGGAAATCATGGCGGAAATCACGGGCTTGTTCTTTTTGCGGCCGACTTCATAGCCGCCGTACACCGCATGCATGGCGATGCTCATGGCGGTATAGGTCAGCAGGGTTGTGGCCAGGGTACGGTTTACATGAACCAGGAAGACGTTTGTTATAGAAAGGCACGCGAAAAACGCAAGGCCCAATAAGACATAAAGAACCAATGAAAGGAGGCCAATCAGGACAGCTGTTTTTGTCTGATGAGATGAGCGACCCCGGAATGGCAAACAGACCCCTCCATTTCTCAAAAACTACATTATTTTATCATAGTGTTAAAAGAGGTGTCAATGTCGCCAAAGGAGGAAGGAAAGACAAAAATGTGAACGATTCTGACATAAAAACAATTCAGCATCTGACGTACTCAATTGATCAGTTTATCCTTTACAATAAAGCGTATGAATGTTAAAATTTTATATTGAGTTGCTGTGCACAAAGCCGGTTTCTCATGCCCTCAAAGTGCGACAATCACCGCCTGAAGCGGAAAGGAAAAGATATGAGAAAGAAAGATCAGAACCCCTATCAGGGTGGATATCCGCAGCAGAACGGTTACCCGCAGGGAAGCTATCCCGGCGGAGCCGCTTATCCCGGATATCCCACACAGCAGGGATATCAGAATCAGCAGGAATATCAGGCACCCCAGGGATACCAGAATCCCCAGGGCTATCCCCAGGCGACAGGATATACCCAGATGCAGGGATACCAGGCACCCAGGACTTACCAGACGCCCCAGGTTCCCGGCGGACAGACGCCGGCCGGAGCGAATGATAATACCGGATATGTCGGTCAGGGATCCTTTGCGCAGAACGGGTATGCCCAGACAGGATATACCCAGCCCCAGAATGCCGGGTATCCTGCCGGAAACGCTTATACGCAGCAGAACGGATACCCGCAGGCGAATCCTGCCGGTATGACAGGATATACCTATCCCACTGCCAGCCAGCAGCCCGCCGGAAGCTACATTCCGCAGACTCCCTACAGCCCGGGATATACGACGCCGGGATACCAGGCTCCCACCGGATACGCCCAGGGATACAACGCTGCCTATACGCAGATGGGACGCCAGCAGGCACCCATGAATCCGCTGCAGGAACAAGGCGGACAGGTTCCGCTGAACGGCGGCGGATATGTACCCCAGCCGGTTCCTGTCAGGAAACAACCCTTTGTGCTGACGGACGCATATCTTCTGATTATATGTGCCACACTGCTGGTATTCTTTGTGCTGGGCATGTTTATTAACGGCATGGGCGCGATGAAATGGGTATTCCTTCTCCTGACGGCCGGCACGGCAGCAGCGCTGTGGTTGAAGAACCTGACAGACAATAACAAGCGGCTGTGCTTCTCCATCGTATTCGGCGTACTTGCACTGGTTACGATCATCGGACTTGTGACAGGCGGACAGGGTACAAAGAAGACGAATCCGCAGCAGCAGCAACAGCAGCAACAGCAGACAGTACAGCAGGATTATACCGGAAACGCCGGGGCCGTTGAAAATAATCCTTACGGCGCTGTGGCTAATAACACAGCGGTTACTCCCGCTCCGGCTGAAATAGAAACACCGATACCTGAAGGCGGAGAAGAAGAAATCAAAAGACGTGTAGTTGAGTTTATGACACTGTGGTCCGGAAATGATATCCCCGGAATGTTGAAATACTGTCACATTGACTGGCAGAACAAACAGGAAAACGTTCAGCAGGCACTGTTTTCTGTTACAAAAAACAGAATACCGAAAGATTTTAAATTTCTTTCACTTTCCGGAACCGCATATGATACGATGCGTACCGTTAACGCTGAAGTTAACATGGATAAAAACGACGGTAAAGATCCGAAAAAATATCTAATGGAAATCAGCGTGAAAAAGGGTGAAGACGATCAATGGTACATTGATCCTTCCAGCATGGTAACAAATGAGGAGGAAGTGGTTACGGTCACACCGGTACCTGAAGCCACCCCCACGATGGAAACCACCAGTAATACAATCCTGTATTACAATCCCGAGGGCGGGTCCAAGTATCACAGGGATCCCAACTGCAAGACGACCAACAGCAAGTACCTGCCCATGCAGGGACAGTTTACCTACGGCGAACTGCTGCAAGGCGCGCACTCCGAACTGAAGCCGTGCCACATCTGCCTTGCGCCGGAGAGACCGAAATAACTGACGATTATGAAAGCAACAGACAGACTCAGGGAGCGGTTATATCCTATAGAAACAGGACGTTACCTGATCGGATTATCCGGAGGAGCGGACAGCGTTGCGCTGCTGATGACGCTGCTTCCCGATATCAGGGAGGGCCGGATTGCCGCGGAAGCCGTACACGTGAATCACGGGCTGCGCGGGACTGAGTCTGACGGTGACGAGAAGTTCTGCCGCGAATTGTGTGAGCGGGAAGGCATTCCGCTGACCGTTTACCGGGCTGATCTTCAGGGGAAAACCGATGAGGATTCCGCAAGGAAAGCCCGATACGGTTTTTTCCGGGAAAGATACGAGGCTTTCAAGGCAGACGGCCTGATCCTTGCCCACCATGCGGATGACCAGGCAGAAACCTTCCTGATGCGCCTGACAAGGGGTGCCGGTCCGGAAGGACTGGAATGCATGAGGGAAGATGAAACGGTGGACGGAATCCGCATTCTTCGCCCGATGCTTCGAATCAGGCGGGAAGAGATCCGGAAGGCCCTGACAGAAGACGGAACCGGATGGCGGGAAGATTCAACAAATACCGATACAGCTTACCTTCGGAACAGGATCCGGCAGGAACTGATTCCCGCCCTGGAAGCCATTTCCGATTCTGCCGTTGACAAAATCTGCCGGACAGCCGGGATGATCGCGGCGGATAACGACGTACTGGACACGACGGCAGAAAGGCTGCTCCGGGAGAACTCAACGGGCTGTATCCTGAACGCAGCTGCGATCGCCGGAGAGCCAGAGGCTGTGCGACGGCGGGTACTCCGGAAATGGTGGAAAACGGAAGGTCCGGTGCTGGAGGAACATGCACTGAGTGCCGCGCAAACCGAAGCGCTGACCGCACTGCTGGATGTGACCAAGGGAAAGATCAATCTTCCCGGCGGAGTCTATGCGGTAAGGACCGGAAAGCACCTGATCCTGCAGGGAAGCGAAAAGGAAGAAGCTCCTGAACCGGTTGCTTTTTCCGGTGAAGAGACTGTGTTCGGAGAATACCGGATCACGGTCGGCCCTTCAGAAGGGAACCCCGGGGACGGTAAGAATACCCAGGAGGTTCCGGAGGGATTCTTCGATGGATGCGAAATCCGTACACGCCGACCTGGTGACAGAATCAGGCCATTCGGAAGCGCAGGCAGCCGGAAACTGCAGGATTACCTGACAGACAGACGAATCGGTGAGCCTTTCCGGGACCGGATCCCGCTGATCTGCAGGGGAAACGAAGTCCTGCTGGTCTGCGGCGTAGGGGCAGGCAATATACCCAGATGGAACGGGGAGGATCATCCCGTGCGCATTACCTGGCACGGTGAGACGCCCTGGACAGAATAAACAAGAGAGGAACCACACACATGGAACAGAACGCGAAGATTTATGAGGACCTGGACAGGATCCTTGTAACCAAAGAAGAAATCGCGGAAAAAGTCAGGGAACTCGGTCAGAAGATTACCAAGGATTATGCCGGAAAGGAGCCTGTGCTGGTCTGCATCCTGAAAGGCGCAGTGCTGTTTTTCTCCGACCTGATGCGGGAAATCGACCTGCCGGTGACGGCGGACTTCATGGCCATTTCCAGTTACGGCAGCGCTACAAAGACCAGCGGCGTCGTACGCGTGCTGAAGGACCTGGACAAGGATATCGTCGGCAAGGACGTCATCATTGTTGAGGATATCGTCGACACAGGCGTTACGCTGAACTACCTGAAGAGCATGCTGGCGCATCGTGGAGCCGCATCCATCCGGATTGCCGCCCTGCTAGACAAAACAGCCCGGCGTACCGTACCTGACCTGAAGGTGGACTATGTGTGCTTTGACATCCCGGACGCCTTTGTGGTAGGCTACGGGCTGGATTACGACCAGACATACCGTAACCTGCCGGATATCGGCGTTCTTTCTCCGAAAATTTACGGAGACAAATAAGAAAGTAAAAGGGGGAATCTCTTTTGAATAGAAAACCTTCAAGAGGTATCGTCGGGTATGTTGTGCTTCTTTCCACACTGCTGCTGATTGCGATCCTGCTGAACGGCGGACTGAGCCAGACTGTAAGCCGCAGGATTGAATATCCGCAGCTGCTGGAAATGATCAAGGAAGGTAAAGTATCCAGGGTTGCCATCCGAAACAACGCCCTGGTTGGCGTGACCAAATCCACCAACGTGGCCGCGGATGATTTCCCGGAACGGAACTATGATTTTGAAACCACGATCGGCAATGATTTCCTGGAAACCGTACGCCAGATCGAAGCCAATAAAAAGAATGTGCCGCTGGACCAAGTTACCGTGGACCAGCTGTCCTTTGACCTGGAATACCGTGCGCCTGTTGTGATTCCGTGGTGGTATGATTTCCTGCCATACCTGATCATGCTGGGCATTATGGCGGTGATCTGGTTTGTGATGATCCGCTCCCAGGCAGGCGGCGGCGGAAAGGTGATGTCCTTTGGCAAGAGCCGTGCCCGGATGCAGGATCCCACGAAGAACAAGATTACCTTTGCTGACGTAGCCGGCGCGGATGAAGAGAAGGAAGAACTCCAGGAAATGGTTGACTTCCTGAAGAATCCCCGGAACTACACAGAACTGGGCGCCAGGATTCCCAAGGGCGTACTGCTCGTCGGACCTCCCGGAACCGGTAAAACCCTGCTGGCAAAGGCTGTTGCCGGTGAAGCAGGCGTGCCTTTCTTCTCCATCAGCGGCAGTGACTTTGTGGAGATGTTTGTAGGCGTCGGCGCAAGCCGCGTCCGCGACCTGTTTGACCAGGCCAAGAAGGTAGCGCCCGCCATCGTATTTATTGATGAAATTGACGCGGTCGGACGTCACCGCGGCGCCGGACTCGGCGGCGGCCATGATGAACGTGAACAGACGCTGAACCAGCTGCTGGTTGAGATGGACGGTTTTGCCGTGAACGAAGGCATCATCGTGATGGCTGCGACCAACCGCCGCGACATCCTTGACCCCGCCCTGATGCGTCCCGGCCGTTTCGACCGGCAGGTGACGGTCAATTATCCTGACCAGAACGGCCGCGTAGCCATCCTGAAAGTTCACAGCAAGGGCAAGAAGCTGGATGACAGCGTAGACCTGGACAACATCGCGAAGCGGATGCCGTATGCTACCGGCGCTGACCTGGAGAACGTGATGAACGAAGCCGCCATCCTCGCGGCCCGGGCCAGGAAGAAAAAGATTGACCAGCAGCTGCTGATCGACGCCATCGCCCGGGTGCAGATGGGTCCTGAAAAGAAGAGCCACAAGGTGAATGAGAAAGACCGCCGCATGGTGGCTATTCACGAAGGCGGACACGCCATCATCGGCCATCTGCTGGAGGGCTGCGATGAAGTGCACCTGATCACGATTGTTCCCCGGGGACAGGCGGCAGGACATACCCTGGCGCTGCCTGCTGAAGAACATGACAATATGAGCCGCAGCCAGCTGTTTGACCAGATCACCATGATGCTGGGCGGACACGCCGCGGAAGAAGTCGGACTCGGTGAAATATATACCGGATCCTCCAGCGACCTGAAGCGGGCGACGGAGATCTGCCGGAAGATGGTAACGCAGTTCGGCATGAGCGATAATATCGGCACCATCTACCTGGGAAGCGACCAGGAAGTGTTCGTCGGTATGGAATTCGGCCAGAGCCGTGAGTACAGCGAAGAGATCGCCGCGAAGATTGACCGTGAGGTGGCTTCCATCCTGGCCAGGTGCTATGAAAAGGCCAAGAAGATCCTGACGGACAACCTGGACAAGCTTGAACTGCTGACCCAGGCCCTGCTGGAGCAGGAGACCCTGAACCGCGCCGAGTTTGTTTCCCTGATGGAAACGGGTGAGATGCCTGAGGCTACCAAGGAAGACAAGCCGAGGACAGCTGAGGAAATCATCCGCGAAAGCAAGGAAGCCTTTGAAGCGGAAACCGAAAAGGAAATGGAAGCATTTGCAAAGGATCCTGCTGAAGAACAGGAACCCGCGCAGAGCGAAGCACGGACCCAGGGCGAAGCCTGATCCGCATTTGATAAGCAAATAAATACAGAAAGGGGGCGGGCAGATGGCGAGGAAACGGAACGCAGACAATTCCACAGCAAACAGCGGCATTCCGCAGAGAGTGGAAGACGCGGCACGGAACATGATGAACCATTCTGCCGGCCCCAGCAGAGGATATGTTCCGCAGCGGAACCCACAGCCGCGGGATGGCTGGCAGCAGGTTCCGCCGGGATATTATCCCGGACAGATGCCGCCGCAGCAGAACAGCGCCTACTATACAGGGCAGCAGCAGCCCCTTAACGGCGGCCAGCGCGGATATATTGTTCCTGCCGGAAGCCAGGGCAAACAGAAAAAGCCCCGGAAAAAACATCCGGTCCTGCTGGCGATCTTCCTGATTCTATTAGCCGGAGGCATCGGAACAGGCGCTTATTTCTCGATCACGAGTCAGCTCAGGACGAGAAAAATCAACGACAAGGTGGAAGCCTACAACAACCTGTTCTGTCCCGGTGTTTACGTTGACGGTATACACCTGGGCGGCATGACGCCGGAGCAGGCCCTGAACTCGGTCAACAGCCAGATCCAGCAGCGGCATGACGCATGGAAGGTCCAGCTGACCTATAACGATCAGCAGGTGCTGGAAATCAACGCGGACATGATGGGCTTCAACGTTGATACGCAGAGCGTGCTGTACCAGGCCTGGGCCAAGGGACATACGGGAGACAACGAACAGCGGTATGCGGAAATGCTGCAGCTGGAGGAGACCCCTTATAACGACTATACAGCACAGCCGGACGGCAATACGCACGTGATTGACGAAAAGCTGATGCAGATCAAGGAAGCCATCGATAAACCCGCGGTGAACGCGGCGATGACACAGTTTGATCCGAACCAGGAATATCCTTTTGTATTCACGGATGAAGAATACGGACGGAACCTGGATATTGAGCCCATCCGGCAGAAGCTTTACCAGATGGTTTCCACCATGGAAAGCGGATCGGTTGAGCTGATCCCGGACGTGATTGCGCCGACAGTCTTCCGGTCTGACCTGATCATGAACTACAAGGTCCGGGGATACGCGACCACGGAAATCAGCAGGCATTCTGAAGAAAACCGGAACAACAATATCCGGCTCGCGTTTGACTACATCAACAGTTACGGATCCATGATCGAGCCAAACGGCACCTTCAGTTTCAACAAGGTGGTTGGTAAACGGACGCCGGAACGCGGCTTCTATCCCGCAACCGAATATGTGTACGGGGAACACGAAGAAGGATACGGCGGCGGCGTATGCCAGGCCAGCACAACGCTTTACCAGGCGGCCGTCAGGGCCGGAATGCAGATCCTGGAGCGCAGGCCCCATTCCGATTCTGTAACCTACACGGAGTATGGCAAGGACGCAACGGTTTACTGGTCCGAGTTCAGGGGCGGAAAGAAGATCGATTTCTCGTTCAGGAATACCTCTGACGCTCCGATCTATATTGTGGCCCATGTGAAAACCATCCCGGCCACAAAGAAGGAAAAGAAAAAGCTGATCTGCGAGGTTACCATCTACGGCAAGGATATGGGCAGCATCAGTTATGACATGGTCACAGTGGAAGAAGTGATCCCCTGCACGCTGAATCCCGTTCCTGTAGGAGACAGAGACCTTGTCGCCAAAGCGAAAGACGGATGCAATGTAGACTGCTACCTGGTGGAATACACGAACGGTGTGGAAACCAGCCGGAAAAAGATGTACCGTGACAGATACGAACCCAGGGCGGAAAGGTATTATGACCCGAGCGCCAAGAAATAAAGGAAGCATAAAAAGAAGCACGCTGGATTATCCAGCGTGCTTTTGTTTGTGCGAATCAATGCATCAGGCTTTGCCGTTGCAGCCGAGCACGTCAACGATCTTATGAGCGACCATGTCCTTGACGGCCTGACGGGCAGGCTTGAGGTACTGACGGGGATCGAAGTGATCCGGATGCTCCGCAAAGTACTTACGGATGACAGCAGTCATTGCCAGACGGATGTCGGAGTCAATGTTGATCTTGCAGACAGCGCTGCGGGCGGCCTGACGGAGCTGCTCTTCCGGAATGCCGATAGCACCGGGCATGTTTCCGCCGTACTTGTTGATCTCGGCAACGAATTCCTGCGGCACGGAAGAAGAACCGTGGAGCACGATCGGGAAGCCGGGCAGCTGCTTGGCGCACTCTTCAAGCACGTCGAACCGGAGCTGGGGCTTGGTGCCGGGCTTGAACTTGTAAGCGCCGTGGCTGGTACCGATGGCGATGGCCAGGGAGTCGCAGCCGGTGCGGGTCGCGAAGTCGACCACTTCTTCAGGATGGGTGTACATAGCCTTATCGGCATCGACGGAAACTTCATCCTCAACGCCGGCCAGGGTGCCGAGTTCAGCTTCAACAACCACGCCGTGGTCATGAGCATATTCGACAACCTTGCGGGTCAGGGCGATGTTCTCTTCATAGGGCTTGGAAGAGGCGTCGATCATGACGGAAGTGAAACCGCCGTCGATGCAGCTCTTACAGAGCTCGAAGCTGTCGCCGTGGTCCAGATGCAGAGCGATCGGGATTTCGGGGTTTTCAATCACAGCAGCCTCAACCAGCTTCACCAGGTAGGTGTGGTTGGCATAGGCGCGGGCGCCCTTAGAAACCTGCAGGATGACGGGAGCCTTCAGCTCGCCGGCGGCTTCAGTGATGCCCTGGATGATTTCCATGTTGTTGACGTTGAAAGCGCCGACAGCGTAGCCGCCGTCATAGGCCTTCTTAAACATTTCTGTAGTGGTTACGAGTGGCATAGACAGGAACCCTCCTTCGTCTTATTTCACAGGAGATTATAGCACAGAGCCACTTGAAAATAAAGCGATAGAGAAGAAAAAGTACATCCTGGAATGTATAAAAAATTCAGAATTCAGAATTCAGAATTCAGAATTAATGGTTTAAACCTATATTTTTGGAGCAAAAGTATGTTAAAAGCAGCATGTATTTTGTGTGGATGGGGAATACGGAAAGAATACGAAGGAAAGCCGAAAACAAGTTGATAAAGAAAAATGAAAAGAGTAAAATAGACTGCATCCATATATATCGGAGGGACAGTCATGTATCCTATTGTCAAAAAGCGCGTTCTGAACGAAACGGTAACCCTGATGGAGATCGAAGCTCCCCTGGTTGCCCGTAAAGCGATGCCCGGACAATTCATCATCTTCCGTATTGATGAGGAAGGGGAACGGGTCCCGCTGACCATTGCCGGATATGACCGGGAAAAGGGAACTGTAACGATTATATTCCAGAAAGTCGGCTATACGACTGAAAAGCTGGACAGCCTCAACGAAGGCGACAGCCTGCTGGATTTTGTGGGACCGCTGGGCGAGCCTACAAAGACCGAAGGCATTCACCGCTGCGCCGTAATCGGCGGCGGCCTGGGCGTGGCTATCGCATATCCGCAGGCCAAAGCGCTGCATGACGCCGGAGCGGAAGTGGATCTGATTGTCGGATTCCGGAACGAACACCTGATCATCCTGAAGGATGAACTGGAAGCCGCCTGCACGAACCTGATCATCATGACAGACGACGGCAGCAACGGCAACAAAGGCTTTGTGACACAGGCACTGCAGAAACAGCTGGATGCGGGCAGGAATTATGACACCGTCATTGCCATCGGACCGCTGCCGATGATGAAGGCTGTTTGCGACATGACAAGAGAACCCCGGATCAAGACTATCGTGAGCATGAACCCGATCATGATCGACGGAACGGGTATGTGCGGCGGATGCCGGCTGACTGTCGGCGGGGAAACAAAGTTCGCGTGCGTGGACGGCCCCGACTTTGACGGCCATCTGGTGGACTTTGACGAAGCGATGGCCCGGGGACGCATGTTCCGCCCCGAAGAGGCAAAGGCCAGGGAAAAACACATTTGCAGGCTGACAGGGGAGGAACGGTAAAATGGCTAACATGAGTCTTCAAAAACATCCCATGCCCGAGCAGGATCCTCAGGTCCGCGCCGGGAATTTTAAAGAGGTAGCCCTCGGATATACCGCTGATATCGCCGTGGAGGAAGCACAGCGCTGCCTGCACTGCAAGAACGCGCCCTGCGTTTCCGGATGCCCGGTGAATGTTCCGATTCCTGATTTCATTGAGAAAATCAAGGAAGGCGACTTCAACGGCGCCTACCAGGTGATCCGTTCCCAGAACGCGCTGCCGGCAATCTGCGGCCGTGTATGCCCGCAGGAATCCCAGTGCGAAAGCAAGTGTGTGCGCGGCATCAAGGGCGAGCCTGTCGGCATCGGCCGGCTGGAGAGATTCGCCGCGGATACCGCCATGGCCCAGGGCAAGGCTATGACAACGAAAGCAGCTCCCTGCGGAAAACGCGCCGCGATCATCGGCAGCGGCCCCGCAGGCCTGACCTGCGCGGGTGAACTGGCCAAGGCCGGCTGGGACGTGACGGTGTATGAAGCGCTTCATACCGCCGGCGGCGTGCTGATGTACGGCATCCCCGAGTTCCGTCTTCCCAAGGCACTGGTTGAACGGGAGATCAGCACCCTTAAGGAACTGGGCGTCAAGATTATTACGAACGCTGTGGCCGGCAAGGCCTTTACCGTAGACGAACTGCTGGAAGAAGGCAACGACGCTGTGTTTATCGGCAGCGGCGCGGGACTGCCGAACTTCCAGAAGATCCCCGGAGAAAGTCTGTGCGGCGTATACTCCGCCAACGAATTCCTGACCCGGCTGAACCTGATGAAGGCCTACACCTTCCCGGAGCACGACACTCCCGTGAAGATCGGCAAACATGTGGCGGTTGTCGGCGGCGGAAACGTGGCCATGGACGCGGCCCGCTGCGCAAAACGGCTGGGCGCTGAAGTTACGATTCTTTACCGCCGCAGCGAAGCTGAAATGCCTGCCCGTGCTGAAGAAGTACATCATGCCAAGGAAGAGGGCATCAACTTCCATATGCTGACCGCGCCTACTTCCATTGAAGGCGATGAGAACGGCTTTGTGAAGGCGATCCGCTGCATTGAAATGCAGCTGGGCGAGCCGGATGACCGCGGACGCCGCCGTCCGGTGCCGGTGGAAGGAAGCGAATATGAACTGCCCATGGAGACAGTGATTATCGCAATCGGCAACAGCCCCAACCCCCTGATTAAGAAAACCACGCCTGACCTGCCGACTGAACGGTGGGGAGGCATCCAGACCGATGAAAACGGCAGGACCGGCAAGAAGAACGTATATGCCGGCGGCGACGCCGTGACCGGTGCAGCAACAGTGATTCTGGCCATGGGTGCCGGCAAGAAGGCAGCCGCGGCCATCTTGGAGGATCACCCCTGCTGAAAAGACAGGAAGGAAAACATTCATGTTCGGGTTTGATGAACGGTACGCCATGTTTGACATTACCCCGGTGGAAAACCAGTTTATCCTGGAATACCTGCCGGAAGCCAAGGGAGACTACGTCAAGGTCTACCTGTACGGTCTTATGCGCTGCTATCATCCCGAAGACGATATGAGCCTGGCACGGATGTGCCATGAGCTGAACATGACGGAAGAGGACGTGACGGCGGCTTTCCGGTACTGGGAAAGACGCCGCCTCGTCCGCCGTATCAGCGACAATCCGCCGCAATGGCAGTATATCAATATCAAACAGAAAAACCTGGTTTCAGACGATGACAGCGATCCTGAATACGAAGATTTCAGCAACGCTGTCTATGAAGCCTTTGATAAAGTCAGGCGCCTGCACGGAAGTGAGCTGAGCGCCTGTTTTGAGTGGCATGAAGGACTGAAGCTTCCCACGGAAGTGATCATCATGCTGCTTAACCATATGGTGGAACTCAAAGGGAAAAACTTCCGCATCAGCGAAGCTGAAAAAGTAGCTGTGCAGATGGCGGGAGAGAATATCCAGTCCGTAGAAGCGGCAGAGGAGTTTTTCTCCCGGGACGGACAGGCCTATACCGGTATCCGCAAGATCCTGAAGAAGATGGGGAAACGGTACCTGCCCTCCGAAGCGCAGGTAAGCCTGTACCGCAAATGGACAAAGGACTGGGGATTCAGTCCCGAAGCCATCGAAGCCGCGCTGGAGCTGACGGCCAAGGGAGATCCGAGCCTGGGATACCTGGACGGAATCCTGAACAGTTTACGGCAGGAGAATCCCGACGCGGGAGAAATGACCGCCGATAACGTACGAGACTCCGCAAAACGCACAGAAGGACTGCGGGAAGTGCTGAAAGAACTGGGCAAGGGTGACGTCAATGCCCGAAACCTGCAGCTGTACGGGGAGATGGCGGAACTGTATCCGCAGGAAGTCATCCTGACTGCTGCCAGGGAATGCGGACACAACGGGAAGGATACAGGCGAAGTACTCAAACTCCTGCAGGCCTGGAAGGAAAAAGGACTCAGCACACCGAAAGAAGTGAAGGCCTATGTTCAATCCTTCCATGACCAGACAGCGCTGATCCGGGAACTGCGGAAAATCTGGGGCACAGATGAAAACCGTATCGGCAAAACAGACCGCAGTCTGCTCTCCAAATGGGAGAACGAGATGGGATTCGGCCGGGAGATGATCCTGGCTGCGGCGGTATATGCCGCTGAAGCAAAACAGCCGATGGCGTACCTTGATAAGATCCTTACCGATTACAAGGATAAGGGAATCCGGACGCCGGAAGAGGCGAAACAGGATCATCAAGGCAGAAAGGGAACCAATGCTTCCCGAAGCGGAAAAGTGCTTCCGGCCCAGGATTTTGCCCAACGGGACTATTCCTGCGTACAGGATGAAATGATGAAGTCCCTGGCCAAGGAAATGGAAGCCTTTAAGCACGAAAACGGAGGAAAATCCGATGCGTGAAGATCTGCTGACCGAACTGGAAAATGAATATGCCCAGCTGCGTGCAGACAACGAGCGGACAGAAGAAATGCGGAAAGAAAAGATCCGCATGGAACAGCCGCGCATATATGAACTGACCAAAGAGCGGGAAAACATTGTTTTCGGCACGCTTCGGAATATTGTAAACGGAACTGCTCCTAAAGCAGACGATCTTCCGGAACGGATGGAGAAGCTGAATGAGCAGATCCGGACGCTGCTGACTGAAAACGGATATCCTGCCGATTACCTTGCGCCGGTATACCACTGCCCGATCTGTAAAGATACCGGCAGGACCGGCGATACAATCAAAGAACCCTGTGAATGCCTGAAGAAAGCATACCAGCAGAAGCTGCGGAAAAAGATCGGCCTGAGCGGCACGCACGCCGAGACATTCGAAACCTTTGACGCCTCCGTTTTCCCGGATGAAAAGATCCCGGGACTGGACTTCACCCAGCGGGAAATGATGCAGTTGTACAAGACAGTCTGCGAAAAATGGGCGAATGAATATCCTGAAGCAGAATACCGTGACCTGCTGCTGACCGGCAGCACGGGACTGGGGAAAACCTTCCTTCTGCGGGCTATGGCAGAGCGGCTGATTGAACGGGATATCAATGTACTGATTATCAGCGCCTATAAAATGCTGGAGATTCTCCGCAAGCACTATTTCGAGAACGACGACAGCGCGGACGAACTGCTGGACGCGCAGGTGCTGATGATTGATGACCTGGGCAGTGAACCGCTGATGCAGAACGTGACCGTGGAACAGCTGTTCAACCTGCTGAACGAGCGGCAGAACAGGAACCTGTCCACCGTTATTTCCACCAACCTGGAAATGGCCAAATTCCGCGAAAGGTATACAGAGCGCATTGCTTCCAGACTGCGGGACAGCCGCAGCTGCAAAGTGATCAGCCTACTGGGTAAGGACATCCGTACCGGAGGGAACCTGAAAGCATGAACATCCAGATTTACTGCGGAAAGAAGAACTTTGACGCCCAGAAAGCGGAACGGTATTTCAAGGAAAGACGGATTCCGTTCCAGGCGCTGGACCTGAAAAAGCACAAGCTGGGTGAGCGGGAAATCCGTATGATGATCTCCGCCATCGGCATTGAAAAGCTGATAGACAGGGACGACAAAAAGGTAAAAGAACATCCCGCCTGCTACTATGACCGGGAGGACCTGCTTATCCCCGCAATCCAGGAGAATCCCTGGCTGATCCGGGTACCCATTGTACGGAACGGCAACAAGATGACGATCGGATACCAGCCGGATATCTGGGCACAATGGGAATAAGGAGAACCGACAATGAAGATTCATGGACTTCAGAAAATGACGCTGCTGGATTATCCCGGCAGGGTTGCATGTACTGTATTTTTCGGGGGCTGCGAAATGCGCTGCCCTTTTTGCCATAATGCGGAACTTCTGGACGGCAGCGCTCCGTCCGTGATGACGGACGAGGAGCTGATTGCCTTCCTGGAAAAGCGGAAGGGGCTGCTGGACGGCGTTGCCTTTACCGGAGGTGAACCGCTGCTGCAGAAAGACCTGCCGGACCTGGCCAGGAGGATCCGGGATCTTGGATATGACGTGAAGCTGGACACCAACGGCATGCATCCTGACCGGCTTGAAAAGATGCTGCAGGAAGGCGCAGTACAATACGTGGCGATGGACATCAAGAACGATCCGGAACGCTACGCCATGACCGCCGGACTGGCAGAGCTGGATCTTACTCCCATAAAGGAAAGTATCTCCCTGCTGATGAACAGCGGAAAAGAATATGAATTCCGGACCACAGTGGTTGCTGAACTGCATGACGACGACAGCTTCAAAGGCATCGGACAATGGATTAAAGGCGCGAAACGCTATTATCTCCAGAAGTTCACCGACCGGGACACCGTGCCCTTTGAAGGACTGCACGCACCGACAAAGGAACAGATGGAACACTGGGCTGATATTGTAAGACCCTGCATTCCCACAGTTGAACTGCGGGGTGTGGATTAATAAAATGACCTTCAGGAGAAGGGAAAGGAAAACAAGGAACCATGCTTATTGAAAACGGCATTGTCTTTACAGGAAAAGACTTTGAAGAAGGACTCAGCATCCGGCTGATGAACGGCATTGTGCAGGAAGTCGGAGAGGGACTGCGGGCGGAAGCCGGGGAGAAAGTGATTGACCTGGAAGGGGATTACCTGCTGCCCGGATTTGTGGACGTCCATATTCACGCCTTCCGGGGCAGCGATACCATGCGGGGCGAGACAGACATCCGGCGGATGAGCCGGGAACTGGCCGGAGCCGGCACAGGCGCGTTCTGCCCGACAACCATGAGTGCTTCCATTGAAGATACCGCGAAGGCGATCGCGGACGCCCGAAAGGTTACTGAACAGCCGGAAAGAAACGGGGCCAGGGTGCTTGGCGTTCACATGGAAGCACCCTTCCTGAGCGAAAAGCACGCCGGCGCACAGAAGCAGGAATACTTCTGCGACCCGGACTGGGAGAAACTGCTGAATATGGCTGAAGACCCCTCCCTGGTACGGCTGATCACAATGGCGCCGGAGCGCGAGGGCAGCGAAGCATTTATCCGCAGGGCGACAGCCGCGGGCATTCATGTTTCCATCGGCCATACGCACGCAACCGCGGAACAGGTTCACCAGGCCGCAGACTGGGGTGCTGATCATATTACCCATACATTTAACGCCCAGACACCGCTGCATCACCGCGAACCGGGTGTTCCCGGCGCATCCATGACAGACGACCGATTATACTGCGAAATGATCTGCGACGGCAAGCACCTGCATGACGATATCGTCCGGCTGATCATCGTCTGCAAGGGCGCCGACAAGGCTGTGGCCATTACGGACGCCATGGAAGCGGCCGGAATGCCGGACGGCGAATACAGCCTGGGCGGACAGCCCGTATTTGTGAAAGACGGCGCAGCACGGCTGGAGAACGGAACGCTGGCAGGCTCCGTGCTGACGATGAATGAAGCGCTGCACAACCTGATCCACCGTTACGGAGCGGATCCCGTTTCCGCCTGCAAAATGTGCACTTCCACACCGGCACAGTCCATCGGGGAAAGCGTCGCAGGACATATGGTGCCCG
This sequence comes from Clostridiales bacterium FE2011, assembly GCA_017569305.1. Classification (NCBI taxonomy): domain Bacteria; kingdom Bacillati; phylum Bacillota; class Clostridia; order Eubacteriales; species Clostridiales bacterium FE2011. The sequence goes on from CP069418.1 coordinate 3,418,604, forward strand.
GAAGCCCCGCCATCCTGACCAGGTGGTCCAGGAAATGGGAAATGAAGAGCGTTATTACCGATACGGCGGAAAGTTGCCAAGCTGACAGGTGAATGATATAATTCCTACCATGTAAGGAGAGGTGACGAAGACATGCACAGTATGACCGGATGCGGGAGCGGAAAGGTTCAGCAGGACGGATGGGAAGTAACCATTGACCTCAAAACCGTAAACCACCGTTTCCTGGATATCGGTATGAGACTGCCGCGGAACCTGAACTTCCTGGAACAGACGATCCGGGACTGCATCGGGAAACGCATCCTGCGCGGACATGTGGACGTATTTCTGACGGTGAAACGGACAGATTCCTCCGCAACAACGGTTGAGTGTGATCCGGAACTGGCAGGACGTTACCTGGAAGCAGCGAAGCTGCTGGCCGGGCAGACAGGCATTGAGAACGACATGACCATCAGCCGGCTCATGAAAATGGAAGGCGTACTGACACTGAATGAGCAGGAAATGGATGAAGATACGGTGAGCCGGATCTGCGCGGAAGCCGCCGATATTGCAGCCGAACAGCTGGTACAGATGCGGGCGCGGGAAGGTGAGCACCTGAAGGAAGACCTGAAGGCTCACCTGGACGCCGCCGAAAAACTCCGGAATGCCATCCTGGAGCGCGCTCCGATGGTTGTTACCGAATACCGGGAGAAACTTGAAAACCGGCTGAAAAGCCTGCTGACCGAGGCCATTGAGCCACAGCGAATCGCCCAGGAAGTTGCCATTATGGCTGACCGGTGCGCGATCGACGAAGAGCTTGCCAGGCTGGACAGCCATATCCGTCAGATGCGGAAATATCTGGAAAGCAGCGGTGAAACAGGAAAGAAAATGGATTTCCTGATCCAGGAAATGAACCGCGAAACCAATACCATCGGCTCCAAAGCCTCCGACACGGTCATCGCTCAGCATGTGGTTGACCTGAAGAGCGAGATTGAGAAGCTGAGGGAACAGATACAGAACGTGGAGTGACGGGCAAAATGAAACTGGTGAACATCGGATATGGAAACATGCTGGCGACAGAACGCCTGGTAGCTGTAGTGTCCCCGGAGGCGGCACCGATCCGCCGGATGATCCAGGACGCAAGGGACAGCGGCAGGGTTATAGACGCCACATGCGGACACAAGACCAGAGCTGTTATTGTTACAGATTCAGAACATGTTGTTCTTTCACCGCTGATGCCGGAAACGGTAGCAGCCCGCATTGATGAACGCAAAGGGATGGAGGAAGACGCATGAAAGAAACAAGGAAAGGCATGCTGCTGGTGATTTCCGGTCCTTCCGGAGCCGGTAAAGGGACACTGGTGGCCAAACTGCTCGAAAAAGATCCCTCATTCTGTTTTTCCGTGAGCGTCACCACAAGGGGACGACGGGAAAATGAGATTGAAGATGTTCATTACCACTTTATTTCTGACGAGGAATATGATAAACTGCTTGCCGAGGACGCGTTTATCGAACACGCAAGCGTCCATGGTCACCGGTACGGCACGCTGAAAAGCGAGGTCTATGACCGGATGGAAAAAGGACAGAACGTGCTGCTGGATATTGATCCGCAAGGCGCACGGGAAGTCATGAGCAAGGAAAAGGACTGCGTCAGCGTGTTCATTCTTCCGCCGAGCTATCATGACCTGAGGGTGCGGCTCCATACCCGCAACACAGAGAATGAAGAGGAGATCCAGCGGAGACTGAACAACGCCAGAGGAGAAATCCGCCAGGCAGACCGCTACCGTTACCTCATTGTGAACGACAACCTGGAGCTGGCTTTTGAACAGCTGGCAGCTATTGTCCGGGCTGAGAAACAGAACACAGTGCGGTATTTCCCAGAGATTGAGGAATAACCTGTAAACCTGAGGAGGAAATGAAATGTCTATTGTTGATCCGAGCGTACTTGAACTGCTGAACCACGCAGAAAGCCGTTACACCCTGGTTGTTGAAGCCAGCAAGCGCGGCCGCGAGATCGTGAACGGCGCACTGCCGATGATCGATGCGGAAGGCATGAAACCGCTGAAAATCGCTGTTGAAGAGATTAACCGCGGACTGCTGACCTACGACAACCCGACGGAGCAGGAGGAGCAGAACTGATATGGATCTGACCGGCAGGGAGATCGTGCTGGGAGTGACGGGAGGCATCGCCGCGTATAAAAGCGCAGAGGTTGTCTCCCGTTTGCGTCATATGGGTGCGAATGTACATGTAATCATGACAAAGAACGCGACGGAATTTGTTTCGCCGCTTACTTTTCAGACGCTTTCTGCCAACCAGGTTGTCACAGATACCTTCCAGGCACCTGAATACTGGAATGTTGAACATGTGGCCCTGGCCAAACGGGCAGAGATCTTTGTGATCGCCCCAGCAACGGCAAACATCATGGCCAAGATGGCCTGCGGAATAGCGGACGATATGCTTTCCACCACGGTGCTTGCCACTAAGGCACCGGTGCTTGTTGCACCCGCAATGAACACAGGTATGTGGACAGCTGCCGCCACACAGGCGAACCTGAAAACACTGCAGGAACGGGGAATACAGTTTGTCGGTCCTGACAGCGGCATCCTGGCCTGCGGTGACGAAGGCGCAGGACGAATGAGTGAGCCGGAAACGATCGTTGCAGCGATCTGCGACAGGCTGAATGCGCGCAGCGACCTGGCCGGGAAGAAAGTCCTGGTAACCGCGGGCGCCACCCGGGAAAGACTGGATCCGGTGCGCTACATGACCAATGATTCCAGCGGAAAAATGGGCTTCGCCATCGCGGAAGCCGCCAGGGTACGGGGAGCAGAAGTGACCGCGGTATACGGAAACGTCACCGCCCAGGTGCCGGCAGGCATCCGCCGTATTCAGATTGAATCCGCCCAGGAACTGTATGACGTGATGATGCGCGAAGCACCGGAACAGGATATCATTATCCAGGCGGCTGCGGTATGCGACTACCGGTTTGAAAAAACCGCGACGAGCAAGATCAAGAAGGCTGAGGGCGAGGCACTAACGCTGACGCTGACTGAGAATCCCGACGTGGCAAAGGCTGTCGGCGCGATCAAAAAGAAAGGCCAGACACTGGTCGGGTTCGCCGCGGAAACAGACAATGTGAAGAAGAACGCGGTGGATAAACTGAAGAAAAAGAACCTGGACATGATCGTGGCAAATGACGTGACGAAACCTGGAGCAGGATTTAATGTGGACACGAATATTGCGGCGATCATAACGAAAGATGGCATTGAAGATTTACCGTTGCAGAGTAAAAGGGAACTAGCTGATAAGATCCTGGATAAAATAATTGAGGTGAGGAAATAAACGAAAACTGAAAACTTAATACTTAAAACTTAAAAATGGTAGATAAAACTCTTCCAGAAATCTGGAAGAGTTTTTTAGTATTTAAATTATCATTAACGAAGGCACGCCTTCGCTAATGAATGATATGTTGCTTCGCAACATGATATATCGGCTTCATGCCGATATGATAGATAAATCGGGGACACTAACGTGTATCCGATTTATATGATATTTTTTGCTGCGCAAAAAGTGATTATAGTGTTTATCTCCTATGTATTTAATTGATAATGAAAGATTAGCGCTGCGATAATGAAATATTTGCCTCTGGCAAATGTGAAATGTGCTTCGCACATGAAATATCGGCCAACGGCCGATGTGAAATATTCGTCTCCGACGAATGTGAAAGTTACTGTTTGCTTTGCAAACGAAAAACAGCTTCCAAAGGAAGCTGTTTGATATGATTTGTTAATCCTTGACTGTTTGGTCGAAGGGCAATTCAAGGGAGTTGGTGCCGTCATTCCAGAGACGATCAAGACCATAGAAAGCGCGGTCATCGCGGTGGAAGAGATGTACGATAATATGACCATAATCCAGGATGATCCAGCGGCCCTCACGACGGCCCTCAGAACGCCTGAGATCAATGCCTTCCTTTGCCATGAGTTCATCCACGGAATCCGCAAGGGCAGAAACCTGGCTGGCGGTACGACCGGAAGCGATCACCATATGATCGCAAAGCACGGTGAGGCGGGAAACATTCAGGGCGACAATATCCTGGGACTTACGGTCATAGAGCAGACGGGCAATACGGAGTACGGTTTCCTGATCCTGCATTGTGTATCCTCCAATATAAAATATTCGTTACCGCAGGAGCGGCATCAATCCTTTACAGCCGGAAGCGTACGAAGCCAGCTTATGGTATCGACAGTACGCGGATAAAGGTACCAGCCACGGGAAAGGACATGCTCCACGGTGCCCTCAAGAGAGAGCAAAAGCGCTTTTTCCAGCGAAGTCTCTGAGAGGGTACGAACCTCATCCAGCAGAGGGAAAGGATCGCGAAGCGGTTCCATGAAGTCAGCCAGACAGACGCACATGGCGAGGCGGGACATACCGGGATAACCGGTATTATGGAAGCGGATGGCCTCGAGCACTTCCGGATCGGTCATGCCATAGAGCTGTTCTGCCAGGCAGGCACCAGCCAGGGAATGGAGCAGCGCATCACTGGAAAGGACTCCGGGATCATCTGTGAGATGATTCTCTTTGGCGATACGCTGCATATCCTTTAAAGGAAGACATTTGGCGCAGTCGTGCAGCAGACCGGCCTGCTCAGCCTTCAGCGGGTTTTCACCATATCGGGCGGCAAGACGGGCGGAAGTCCGGGCTACGCTCAGGGAATGGGCAAAACGCTTCGGCTTCAGCGCTGAGAAAAGATTGTCCATCCAGAAATCGATCTTGTCAAGCCTTCCGGGACAGCCATAGAGCCCCTTACACTGACAATACTCCTGCACAGCTGGGTTCAGATCCGCTGAATCCATACCGGTAGAGAGTGCCGAACGGATACAGGAAGAAGAAACCTCCACAGGACTGAAAGGAAGAAAGCGAACGCGTCCGCCCATGGCTTTCAGCCGGTCGATTTCCTCCCGGCAGGAAGCTTTCACATCTTTTTCCCTGGGAATGACCAGAAAAGAACAAAGCCTGAAAACTTCCTCTATATTAACCCAATGATGAAGGGTCATCAGCGTATCAGAACCAATGACATAGAACAGATCCGCGTCGGGATACTCCTTCCGCACAGTCTTCAGGGTGTCAACGGCATAAGTAGTGCCGGGACGGTCCATCTCCAGACGGGAAGGAACCAGGCGCTTATCCTTTGAACAGGCGGCGACCAGCATTTTCCACCGGTCTTCCGCCGGGGCAATACAGGATTTATGGCCGGGAGTGCCACAGGGAACAACCAGCAGGCGATCCACATATGCAGCATCAAGCACACTGAGCGCTGCCGCAATATGACCACGGTGAACCGGATCAAAACTGCCGCCCAGAATGCCGATACGCTCTTTTTTTGCCAAAGCAAAGAACCTCCTGATTTCTGTTAGTGATATTATAAACGAAAAGAAACATATAGGGAAGACACTTTCAAATTTCTTTTTTGAAAAGCTTGCTTTTTCACGGCCGTCGTGATATTATTGCATGCGATGGTTTTTTAAGGATCCTAAGGGGAGGTGAACCGAGTTGCCGAATATCCAGTCCGCAAAGAAGCGCGTTAAGGTCAGCGAGAAGAAGAATCTTCGCAACCGCATCGTAAAGAGCGAGATGCGTACTTCCATCCGGAAGTTTGACGCCGCTGTTGCCGCTGACGCGCAGAACGCCAATGAGCAGCTGTCCGCGACTTCCGCAGTGATCGATAAGGCCGCGTCCAAGGGCGTTATTCATAAGAATGCCGCCAATCGGAAAAAGGCCCGTCTGGCCAAGCAGTTGACCAAGGCCGCCAACTAAGCAGAATCGCGTGTGATAAACTCCCTTCCAAAGTATGGAAGGGGTTTTTCCGTATTCGGGAAGAAAATCGAAATGTGTTTCGTCTTTATAGTTGAATCCCTTATGAGAGAGGAAGTGTGAGGACTTGAGCAGAGTAAGATTCTTATTCCTTATTACCTTGATTGCAATGCTGGCCGTATGTTCTGTCAGCGTGAAAGCGGAAACAGCTTCCGAAGGAACCGAAGAGCAGGGACTCGATGAGATCCAGGCCCTGATTGAGATGTCCGATGTGAAAGACACGGAGGGCATGAGCCTTGAAGAGATGACCGACGCCTTTGCAGACACCTCCATGTGCGAATACATGGACAGCGTGACAGGCTTCAGCATGCAGTACCCGGCAGTCTTCCAGTTCGGCGAAGGCCAGGGAGGACTCACCGCGGTATCAGCTGACGGAAAAGCAACGCTTTCCATTGAAAACATGGCACACGAAGGAAGCCTGACCAAGGAAATCCTGATGGAGGCCATCAAGCTGGAAGTACCGAACTTTGACGCCAACGGCGCTGAGGTCAACAACTGCCTGCGCGTGACAAGAAAAGAAAACCAGGATACAATGATACAGACAGACCTGTATTACCTGACTGAAAAGAGTTTACACCATATCATCCTCCGTTATCCGTCGGACCAGGAAGAAACCTATTCTTCCTACATTGATTATATGATCAATACGATGGAAACGAATGATTCGGAACTTGGTTAAGACCATTTTCTATACGGAAGGAACGAAAGATATGATGAAACGTAAACACAGCGCAATTATCCTGATGGTGCTGATCCTGGCAGCCGTTTCCGTACTGCCGGTGAGCGGCGCAATGGCGGATACCGGTACGGTCAAGGGCGGATGGCTGATCCTCCGCGCTGAACCGTCCTTTACGGGCGCGATCAGGGCCAGCTATCCCAGCGGCACCGTGGTGACCATTACCGGACAGGTCGGATCCTGGTACGCGGTTACCGCACCGGACGGACTGAGCGGATATATGCTCGGAGATTACCTCCAGGTTGGCGGCACCAGCAGCCCCGCAACCGGAACCTTTATTGATTCCACTGCATACGTGACCAGCGCAAACGGACTGAACGTCCGGATGAGAAGCGGCCCCGGAAAGGGATATTCCGTGATCGCTTCCTATGTACCCGGCACCAAGTGCACCATTATTTCCCCCGGCAACAACTGGTGCAGAATCCAGGTGGGCACGCTGACCGGCTATATGATGACCCAGTTCCTGACCGGCACAGCCGTCACCCCTGCCATCACCCCGGTTCCGGTCAATCCCGTACCCTCCGGAAGTGAGTACACGGTTTACGTGACCAGCCGGAACGGCAACGGCGTGAACCTGCGGTCCGGTCCGTCCAAGTCCTATACCAGTATCGGATTCTACAGCGTGGGTACCCAGGCGACCATGATTACCAAGGGCAGTACCTGGAGCTATATCCGCGTGGGCAACCGGTACGGCTATATGATGACCGAATTCCTGACGGAAAGCCAGAACGTGACTCCCGTGCCTTCCTATACAGGAGCGTATGTGGTGAGCGCGAACGGCAGGAACGTGAACCTGCGGTCCGCTCCGTCCACACAGAGCACGATCATCCGCTCCTATAAGCCCGGCACTCCGCTGACGATCATTACCCGGGGCGTGGACTGGTGCTTCGTGCTGATTGACGGCAACTACGGATACATGATGAAGCAGTTCATCTACGACGGCTATACACCGGCTACAATGACCGACCTGTATCCTTACGGCGGGATCCTGTGACATATTACAAAACCTTTTCACAGTTTTTACGAAAACAAAATGAAAACAAAATTACCGGTACACTCTTTCCAAGTGTACCGGTTTTTGTTATAATTGGTACAAATGAACGGCATATGCCGACAATCAGAAAGGGGTAATTTTCCTATGAAAAAGCTTTTTGCTCTGCTGCTTGCCGCAGTAATGATGATGAGCATGGTGTCCTTTGCTTCCGCTGAAAGCGAAAGCAGCATGCGTGTCGCCATGATTACCGACTACGGTGACATTACCGACCAGTCCTTCAACCAGACCACCTATGAAGCCTGCAAGCAGTTCTGCGAAACTGCCGGCCTCGACTTCCAGTATTACAAGCCCGCTTCCGACTCCGATGAAGACCGTATCTCCTCCATTGAGAAGGCGATCGACGACGGCTTCACCGTGATCGTGATGCCCGGTTACGCTTTCGGACCCGCCATCCAGAAAGTGGCTCCCGAATACAGCGACATCACCTTTATCGCCCTGGACGTTGGTGAAGGCGACATCGGCGATCTGGCCGCTGACGTTCCTGCCAACCTGTACTGCGCTGTGTACCAGGAAGAGCTGTGCGGCTACATGGCCGGTTACGCTGCTGTGAAGCTGGGCTACAAGAAGCTGGGCTTCCTGGGCGGCATGGCGGTTCCCGCTGTTGTCCGTTACGGCTACGGTTTCGTGCAGGGCGCTGACGCCGCTGCTGTTGAACTGGGCGCTGAAGACGTTGAAATCAAGTATGTGTATGGCAACCAGTTCTATGGCGACGCCGACATCACCGCTTACATGGATACCTGGTATGCCAACGGCACTGAAATCGTGTTCGCCTGCGGCGGCGGTATCTTCACCTCTGCCGGTGAAGCTGCCCAGAAGGTTGGCGGCAAGGTCATCGGCGTTGACGTTGACCAGAAGGGCACCATCGACAGCATGTACGGCGACGGCATCACCGTGACTTCCGCCATGAAGGGCCTGGCTGCCACCGTTTACACCGAGCTGGCTTCCATCCTGAACGGCGAATTCGCCGGCGGCAAGATCGAGAACCTGGGCCTGGTTTCCGACACTCCCGAAGATAACTTCGTGCAGATCGCTCCTTCCACCCAGTTTGCGGATGGCTTCACTGCTGAAGACTACGCCGCCCTGGTCGCGAAGATGAACGCCGGAGAGATCACCGTGTCCAACTCCATCGAAGCCGAACCCACCACCACGATCAAAGTTGAATACCTGGGCAACATCAAGTAATCAGTTCATGATTGCCGGGGATGCGCCGCATCCCCGGTTTTTGACATAAGCCCCTGTTCCGCAATATCGAACAGGGGCTTGTGTCAGAAAGGCGAAGAAGCCCTTGTTCGCCATGAACAATTTACAAATTGGAGGGACGTACTTTGAACAAGGAACGGCAGTCTGAGTATGCCATTGAGATGCTTCATATTACCAAGCGCTTTCCCGGCATTATCGCAAACGACGATATCACTCTGCAGCTGAAACACGGAGAAATCCACGCACTGCTGGGTGAAAACGGCGCAGGAAAATCAACCCTGATGAGCGTCCTGTTCGGCCTTTACCAGGCGGAAGAGGGAACGATCAAAAAGGACGGTAAAGAAGTCCAGATCAACGATCCCAACGACGCCAACGCGCTGGGAATCGGTATGGTGCACCAGCACTTCAAACTTGTGGAATGCTTTACCGTGCTTGACAATATCATCCTGGGCGATGAACCCGTAGGGAAAGCCGGCATCCTGAAGAAGGCCGAAGCAAGGAAAAAGATCCTTGCCCTGTCCGAGAAGTACGGCCTGCAGGTCGATCCGGACGCGGTGATATCGGATATCACAGTCGGCATGCAGCAGAGAACCGAAATCCTGAAGATGCTGTACCGGGATAATGAAATCCTGATTTTTGACGAACCCACCGCCGTGCTGACGCCCCAGGAAATTGAAGAACTGATGCAGATTATGCGCAACCTGGCGGCAGAAGGGAAGTCCATCCTGTTCATCAGCCACAAGCTGGCTGAAATCATGGCGGTTGCAGACCGCTGCACCGTGCTGCGCAAGGGTAAATATATCGGAACGGTGGAAACAAAGAACACCACAATGGAAGAGCTTTCCGCCATGATGGTGGGACGAAACGTCAACTTCCATGTGGATAAGCAGCCGGCCCATCCGGGAGACGTTGTGCTGGACGTGCAGCATATGACCGTCGCTTCCAAAGTACATAACAACAATGCCGTGAAGGACGTATCCTTCCAGGTCCGCCGCGGGGAAATCGTCTGTATCGCAGGTATCGACGGCAACGGACAGACCGAACTGGTTTACGGACTGACCGGCCTGGAGCCCCTGGTGGGCGGGAAGATCATGATGGACGGCAAGGACATTACCCACGCCTCCATCCGGAAAAGATCCGTGGCCGGCATGAGCCATATTCCCGAAGACCGGCACAAGCACGGACTGGTGCTGGATTATTCGCTGGAATACAACATGATCCTCCAGACCTATTTTGAATCCAGGTTTACAGACCGGATCGGCTTCCTGAGAAGGAAGAATATCCGTGAATACTCAGACAAACTGATTGAGCAGTATGACGTCCGCTCCGGACAGGGCTCGGTAACACCGGCGCGCTCCATGTCCGGCGGCAACCAGCAGAAAGCCATAATCGCCCGGGAAATTGACAAGCAGCCTGAAATGCTGGTTGCGGTACAGCCCACACGCGGACTGGACGTGGGCGCCATTGAATACATCCATAAGCAGCTGGTCGCCCAGCGGGACGCGGGAAAGGCAGTGCTGCTGATCTCCCTGGAGCTGGACGAAGTGATGGACGTTCCGGACCGGATCCTGGTCATGTATGAAGGCGAGATCGTGGGCGAACTCGATCCGAAGAAGACGACGCAGGAAGAGCTGGGACTGTATATGGCAGGCGCAAAGAGAGACGAGGTGAAAAAGGCATGAGAAAAGTTTTGAAAAACCAGGCCGTACAGACTTTCGCAGCCTCCATCCTCTGTATCCTGGCAGGTCTGCTGATCGGCTATATCGTGCTGCTGTTTATCAACCCGCAGGGCGCAAGCGAATCCATCCTGAATATCATCAAGAACTTCTTCACCTGGAGCCGGCCGCAAAGCCAGCTGAAACAGTTCGGCAATACGCTGGCCAAGACCATGCCCCTGATCATGTGCTCCCTGAGCATTCTGTTTGCCTATAAAGTAGGCCTGTTCAATATCGGCACCGCGGGACAGTATGTGGCAGGCGCCTGCGCCAGCCTGTACGCCGCGCTGGCATGGCACTGGGGATGGCTGCCCTGCATGCTGCTGGCTATGATTGCCGCCTCCCTGCTGGGAGCGATTACCGGCATCCTGAAGGCATACTGCAATGTGAATGAGGTTATCTCCGGTATCATGCTGAACTGGATTTCCCTCTATACAGCCAATACGATCCTGTCCAACGTGAAAGAGACAGCCAGTCCATATACGCTGTACCTGAACAAGGAAAATCCGGCCTCCATGCTGCCGACCCTGGGACTGGACAAGCTGTTCAACGGGAACACCAATGTTACCCTGGCTGTTCCGGTGGCGATTGTTGCGGCCATTCTTGTGTGGGTGATCCTGAGCAAAACCAGGTTCGGCTATGAACTGAAAGCAACCGGAAACAACAAGAACGCGGCCAAGTACGCCGGCATGGCGCAGAACCGGAACATCATCCTGACGCTGATGATTTCCGGCGCACTGGCTGGCCTCGGCGCATCACTGCTGTACCAGACCGGATACATGCGCTGGGAATGCACGCAGTCTTCCGTTCCGGCCATGGGCTTCAACGGAATCGCGGCTGCCTTCCTGGGAGGACTTCATCCCATCGGCGCAGTATTCTCCTCCTTCTTTATCCAGCATATTACAGACGGCGGCCAGTATGTGAACACCAACTTCTATTCCTCCCAGATTTCTGACGTGATTTCTTCGGTGATCATTTACCTGTGCGGCTTCGTGCTGTTTATCAAACTGACGATGAACCGCGTGATTACCCGCAGGGAAGATAAGAAAGGAGCGAAACAATAATGCTGCTTCTGATTCAATATACATTAATCTTCGCTTCCGTTCTTATGCTGGTTGCCCTTGGCGGATGTATATCCGAGCACTCCGGAATCATTAACCTGGGCCTGGAAGGCATCATGGTCGTGGGCGCCCTGGGCGGCGCGCTTGTAATGCGGACGCTGGGGACCACCTCTGCCGTGGTAATGGTACTTGCTGCCATGATTGCGGCAGGACTTGCGGGCATGTTGTATTCGTGCCTGCTGGGCGTTGCGGCGATTCATTTCAAAGCGGACCAGACGCTGGTCGGCACGGCAATGAACCTGCTGGCGACTGCCGCGGCCACGGTGCTTGTGAAGGCCATGAACACCGCAGCGAATCCTGACAACCACTCCTCTGAAATTGAATATGTGGCTGCACGGAAGATGTTCATCGTGAACATCAACGGATTTGAATTCAACTGGTTTATGATTGTGGCCGTTATCGCGGTTGCTGCTGTGTATTTCCTGCTATATAAGAACCGGTTCGGCCTGCGCCTGATGGCCTGCGGCGAACATCCGCAGGCAGCGGATTCCGTGGGTATCAACGTGTACAAAATGCGCTGGAGCGGCGTGCTGATTTCCGGCCTGCTGGGAGGACTGGGCGGCCTGTGCTACATCCTGGCCGGCGTATCCCTGTGGAAGTTTGAAAACGGTGTGGCGGGCTTCGGCTTCCTGGCACTGGCGGTTATGATTTTCGGCCAGTGGAAACCTTCCCGCATCGCGGTGGCGGCCCTGCTCTTCGGTTTATTCCGCGCGCTGTCCAACACCTATACCGGATTCCCGTTCCTGCTTTCCCTGAACCTTCCGGGCAACGTGTACAATATGATGCCCTATATCGTCTGCCTGATCGTGCTGGCCTTTACTTCCAAGGCATCCCACGCACCCAAGGCGGAAGGCATTCCCTATGACAAGGGATCCAGATAACAAACAATCTTTGAAAAAGCTGCCTGCGGGCAGCTTTTTTTCTGAAAGAAAGCATTATCCCGGTCTGTTTCCCTTTTCAATCACCGGAATGTCGTGTATAATAAATCAGATAAAGATGATCTGTATGGAGGTGAGATGATGGGCGATATCTGGACGACAATCCGGAGCATGGGGTGGAGCCTGACCCATCGTCTCGGCGTCATTGATATCATCGATATCCTGATTGTGGCAGTGATTATTTACGAACTGCTGCTGCTGACCCGGCACACAAGGGGAAGCGCCCTGCTGAAAGGCCTTTTCCTGCTGTTTGTGATTGTTATCCTGAGCAATATCCTGGGCCTGACCAGCCTGAACTGGCTGCTGCTGGCTGTGCTGCAGAACGGCGCACTGGTGCTGGTGATCCTGTTCCAGCCGGAACTGCGCAAAGCCCTGGAACGCATGGGACGAAGCCGCCTGATTACCAAAGGCAACCATCGCAATGAAGATGAAGACACAGAAATCATCATCGATGAGATTATCCAGACAGTTGTCGACCTGAGCCGTCGCAGGGTCGGCGCGCTGATTGTTTTTGAACGGAAAACAGGACTCCAGGATGTTATTGAAACCGGTACGACGCTGAACGCTGAGATTTCCGCCCCGCTGCTTGAAAACATATTTGAACCGAACACGCCCCTGCATGACGGCGCCGTTGTGATCCGGGAAGACCGGATCATGGCTGCAGCATGCATCCTGCCGCTGGCGGAAGCCAGCGGTGTGATCCGCGGACTCGGCACCCGCCACCGCGCCGCTGTCGGCATCAGTGAAAACACGGACGCGGCGGTCATTGTTGTATCTGAACAAACCGGTATTATCAGCCTTGCTATGGACGGAACCCTCCAGCGGCCTTATTCCATTGACGCCATGAGATCCTTCCTGCACGGCTTCTACAGTTCCAGGGAATCCAGTGTTTTCTCCTTCCTCCGGGGAATATTCAGAAGGCATACGGAGGGATGACCATGAGCGAAAGAACAAACAAAAGAGATTTCAAAAAAACGCTGGCCCTGATCGGCAGGGGATTGAGGCATCTGTTTCTCCATAACGGATGGCTGAAGCTTATCGCGATTGTGATCTCCCTGTTCCTGTGGGCGGGACTGATTTCCCAGGATGAAAGCATCACACGGGACAAGGCCTTCCAGGAAGTCAAAGTTTCCGTTACCGGACAGGAAGCCATGAAAGGCAACGGGTTTATCGTTACCTCCGACCTGGACAACATCTATGCTGACTTTGTGGCGGCTGTGCCCCAGAAACAGTATGAAAACGCTGACGCTTCCTTTTACAATATCCGGATCGACCTGTCCAGGATCAATAAAACCGGTGAACAGGAACTTAAACTGCAGAGCAACAAGACAAATCTGTACGGCGGCGTAAACAATAACAGCCTTATGCCCAGCAGTGTTGTGGTTAACGTAGAGAAATTAATTACAAGGAGAATTGCAGTCCAGGCTGAGTATATCGACGAAGAGCCGGAAGGATGGGTTTACATACCCGGCGAATGTGATCCCCAATACGTTATCGTCAGTGGTCCCGAGAGTATATTAAATGCCATTTTCAAGGCCAAAGCCCTGGTGACAAACGACGATGTTGAATGGTCTTCAGGTTCCGGGAAAAGCGTACCGGTTTCGTTTGAATTCTATAACAAAGACCAGGAAATCCTTGATACATCCAACCTGAGCATTACAAGCGCCAACATACCGATTGATACGTTAATGGTCTCCTATAACGTGCTGGCCAAGAAAACATTTACGACAGAAGACTGCGCCAACCTGACAGGAAAAGTGGCCAAGGGGTATGAGATTACCAAAGTCACCTACAGCCCTGAATCCATTTCTGTGGCAGACAGCAGCGAGGTGCTGGACACGGTTGACAGCATCCTGGTGGAAGATACAGGGATTAACGTCAACGGCCTGAAGGCAACGAAGAGCTTCCCCCTGAAAGTACTCAAACCCTCTGAAAATTCTATCATTTCAAATGATACAATCACAGTTACAGTAGAAATCGCTGAAACGGAAGAGCCATAAGGAGCATATTGAATGGGCAGTTTTGCAAATACACTGTTCCGGGTCATGCTTGGATGGCTGCAGGGAATCATATCTGCTGTGTGGTCGGCTTTTACGAGTGAAAAAGGCGGCTCCCTTTTGACGTGGATCGGCAAATACTGGATTCCCATTGCCGCAGTCCTCTGCATCATCGGACTGGTATCCGACCTGGGCGTCTATATTGTCAGGTGGAAACCTTACAAGGTATGGAAAAGCTTCTTTTTCCATAAAAAAGAGGAGGAAGAGGAACCGATCCCTGAAAGGCGTCCCCTGATGAATGAAAGACCGGTCCGGCGCAGGGTGCCGGCGGTTACGGAGCAGGCTGAAAGCATACAAATCATGCAGAAAACCGTTGAACCGGAACCTGAAGAGACTTATAAACCGACGGATTTCTCACGCTGGGAACCCGAGGCACCCAAAGAAGAAAAAGTATACACGGCACCGCGTGAATCCGTGCCGGTTACGGTTACGCCGGCCGGATATCATGTGCCCGCCGACAGCCCTTACAGAAGGCCGCAGCAGCCTGTACCCGCACCTGCGGCTGAACTGAGAACCGAAACCGCTCCGGCTGGAAAACAGGAAGCGGAAAAAGAGCAGCCTGTGCTTTACCGCCGCCGCAGGAGAATCAACGTCAGCGAGCTGTTCTCCGATCCGGAAGAAGAGCTGCATCCGTTTGAAGCCCCGCAAAACGTGATCAACAGCCAGAAGGCCTATCACGAACCGGTTTATCCGAGAGGATGGAAGAAAAGCGAGGAAGAAAAGGAATGAATGAAATCCTCACAGGTAAACAATACCTGGTACTGACCGGAAATTACGGCAGCGGAAAGACGGAGCTGGCCCTGAACCTGGCCATGCATTTTTCCCGGGAATGCCGGACGACGCTGGTTGACCTGGATATCGTGAATCCTTATTTCCGAAGCGGTGAAAAAGCGGAAGAAATGGAAAAGGCCGGCGTACGCATGCTGATGCCGACATTTGCCATGACCACTGTGGACATTCCGGCCCTGCCGGCAGAAATCCAGAGCGTATTTGAAGTTCCTTCAGACAAAGTGATTTTTGACGTGGGCGGAGACGACACCGGTGCAGCGGCGCTGGGGCGGTTTTATCCCTCCTTTATTGCAAGAAGGGAACAGACAGCGATGCTGTTTGTGATCAACTGCATGAGGCCGCTGACAAAAGACGCGGACGATATCATTGACCTGGCGCAGCGGATCTCAAACCGGGGACGGCTGAGAATTGACGCGCTGATCAACAATACCAACCTGGCGGATCAGACAAAACCGGACATGATTGAAGCCGGGGAGAAAACGGTGCTGGAATGCGCCGAAAGGATGGGCATCCGGCAAGTTATCACAGCCGGAAAGCAGGACGTACTCGACCGGTGCCGGCTGACAACGCCGACGCTGGCCGTGAAACGCTATATGGCTCCCGAATGGATGGAACAAATATGAATATAAAGCTTCCTGAAGACTTTATCAGCAGAATGCGGCAGCAGCTCGGTGATGAGCTGACCGCATTTTTGCATGCGCTGGAAGAACCCCCGGTCAGGGGAATCCGGATGAATCCCCTGAAAGTGACAGAGGCTGCAAAAGCACTGACCGAGGGCGGCCGTGTGCCATGGGCAAAAGACGGATATTACCTTGCCCCGGATTCCGCCGCAGGATCCATGATCCTGCACGAAACCGGCGCATATTATATCCAGGAACCGGGAGCCATGCTGCCGGCGGCTGTGCTGGACGCCCGGCCGGGCGAAAAAATCCTGGACCTGTGCGCCGCGCCAGGCGGGAAATCCACCCAGATCGGCTGCGGAATGCAGGGGGAAGGGCTGCTGGTATGCAATGAACCTGTGCCGAAGCGGGCTGCCATCCTGAGCAGCAATATTGAAAGAATGGGACTGCCCAATACCATTGTTACCTGCGCAAAGCCGGAACAGCTGGCGAAGCAGTGGCCGGAAGGATTTGACGCGGTGATGGTGGACGCTCCCTGTTCCGGGGAAGGGATGTTCCGGCGGGATCCGGAAACCAGAAACGAGTGGACGCAGGACAAAGCGGAAGGATGCGCTGAACGGCAGCGGGAAATCCTGAGTGCCGCAGCCCGGCTTGTCAGGCCGGGAGGAAGACTTGTTTATTCCACATGTACCTATAATCCCAGGGAAAATGAAGAGAATGCCCGGTGGTTCACGGCACAGTTTCCGGAATTCCGGATGGAAGCATTCTCACTGCCGGGCATTGACGCACCGGAAGGTATGTTCACATGCTATCCGCACCGGCTGAAGGGCGAGGGACAGTTTGCCGCGCTTTTCCGGAAAGCGGGTGAAGGAGAAGCGATTCTGCCGGAAGACAGATCCCTGCCAACTCCCTCAAAAAACGACAGCACCGTATTTGCCGGAACTTTCCCGGAACTACCGAAGGCAACACACCTGTTCGGAAATACCCTGGTCTCCATTCCGGAGCTTCCGGACCTGAAGGGGATCCGTACGCTGCGAATCGGCCTGCACCTGGGCGAAGTCCGGGGTAAAAACGCATTTCCGGATCACGCCGCGGCGCTGTGCTTCCGTACGCCGGATATGCAAACCTGTGATATGACGCCTGATGAAGCAGTGAAATTCCTGGCGGGGGAAACCATTGAAAGCAGCCTGGAAGGCTGGACGCTGATGCGGTATAACGGCCTTTCCGCCGGATGGGGAAAGGGCAGCGGCGGCATGATCAAAAACCATTATCCCAAAGGCCTCAGAGGCCTTCACTACCTGCCATAACGGGATGAAAAAAACAATTTTTGAACAAATCCATTGAAAACGATACCGAAATGCGGTATAATACACCCAACAAAAAACACCGACAGGTGAATACAACAGGAGGCACCCATGAAAAAACTGTTTGCTGTTCTTTTAGTTGCTGTGATGACGTTCTCCCTGCTCAGCTTTGCACAGGCTGACGACGGATACACCATCCGTATCTACAGCAACTCCAATTCCACTGAGCGGACAACCTGGCTGATTGAAAAGGCAAAGGAAGCCGGCTTTACCATCTCCATCGACGACAACTCCGTTATTTCCGGCGATACCGCTGCGGTACAGGCTGCCAATGAAAATAAAGACGGCGACCTGATCTTCGGCCTGAACGAAGTCCGCTGGTCCCAGCTGGTCAACGGCCAGTATGAAAACCTGAAGGTGATGGACTGGGCTCCCACCTGGGCTGATAAAGTCGGCGAATACAAATTCGACGGCAAGGCCTACGGCCTGGTGATCCAAAACATCCTGATGCTGTACCGGAACGATGAATTCGGCACCAACGGCGAAGCCCTGAAGTTTGATCACTGGGCAGACCTGGTGGACTGCGGATACACCTGGTACCGTCAGGGTAAGGTTGGCGGCACGACGAACATGAACATCAACAACGCCATGCTGTACTCCTTTACTGATCCCGAATCTCCAGCCGGCGGCATCTCCATCGACGGCTGGAAACGGCTGTGGGCATACTGCGCGAACGGCCAGAACACCGGCGACAAGTACGGCCTGGAGCCCCTGATCCGCGGCGACGTGCAGGTTTCCACCTTCTACTCCTCCTCCCTGTATGGCGAAATCACCGCCACTTCCGAAAACCCTGCTTACGAGCATCCGCTGAAAGGCGTACCGGTTGGCGAGAACTGGGGCCTGGTGGACATCGCCGACGGCACCTACTATATTGCTGAATACATCGGCGTACTGGACCGTGAAGGCCGCAGTGAAGCAGAGACCGAGACTGTGAAAGCGTTTGCTGAGTGGTTCGGTTCCGCCGAAACCCAGATCGCCTGGTCCGACGCGTTCGATTCCTATCCCTGCAATGCGGAAGCTGTTGACGCGCTGTATGACGAGGTTCCCCCGATCTACGCGATCAAGAACTGCTCCCTTACCACCGTTCCCGGCACTGAAATGACCTACGCCGAGTACGTCGGAGCCCATTCCTCCGAATGGACCAACATTATGACCAACCTGGGATTCTATTGGGCCGACAACGCCAATGCCCCGGCAGAACCCGACTGGGACAACCTGGACTGGGCTACCCTGACCCAGAAGCAGGAATAACCTGACATGCCCTGATATCCGGGGCTGCCGCGTGTCGGCAGCCCCTTTTCCATAAAACGGAGAAAGAAGGACTGAAACGAAATGATCGATCTGAAAAATATCGTCGTGCGGTTCGGCGACTTTGAAGCGCTGCACCACATCAATGTGGACGTAAAGGAAGGGGAGTTCTTTACATTCCTCGGACCGTCCGGATGCGGCAAAACCACAACCCTGCGTACCATCACCGGGTTTATTGAGCCGGTTGAAGGGACAGTTTCCATGCAGGGCAGGGATATCACCCACGTGCCTATTGAAAAAAGAAATATCGGGATCGTGTTTCAGTCCTACGCGCTGTTTCCGACCATGACAGTACGGGATAATATAGCCTTCGGCCTGAAGATCAAGAAAATGAAGAAAGATGAGATCGAGCAGAAGGTAAAGGATATTGCCCGGAAAGTTGACCTGACCGATGAACAGCTGGCCAAAGCTGTTTCACAGCTTTCCGGCGGACAGCAGCAGCGCGTCGCCATTGCCCGTGCACTGGTGACGGAACCGGCTATCATCTGCATGGATGAACCGCTGTCCAACCTGGACGCAAAACTGCGGGTAAACCTTAGGAACGAGCTGAAGAAAATGCAGCGCGAATTCGGCATCACAACAATCTACGTCACACACGACCAGGAAGAGGCACTGACGCTGTCTGACCGGATTGCCGTATTCAACAAGGGATACATTGAGCAGATTGGCACGCCCAATGAAGTCTATAATCATTCCGCCACTGAGTTTGTGGCCAACTTTATCGGCGATATCAACAAGCTTCAGGCTGAAATCACTTCCCTCATGAACCTGCCGCAGGACAAGGTGCATTATATCCGTCTTGAAAGGATCGGCGTCAGGGCCGACAGCGGTGACGAGCCAGCCACAGACGGACAGGCTGTTTCCGTTAAAGGTGTGATTGAAAGCCAGGAATACTACGGACTGTTTATCAAATATACAATACAGACCGCCGGACAGACCCTGAAGGTTGTGGAAAAGAACGACGGTATCAACATCTATGAACCCGGCGATCACGTGATCCTGCGGATCGATCCGAAGGATATCATGAGTTATTGAGGGAGGTGAGATCATGCAGGCTTCCATTGCCGGAAAGCAAAAATACGGCCTGGGAAAGCTATGGGGCATCTTCGGCGGCGTCCTGTTCGTCTATCTCTTCCTCGGCTTCATGGTTATTCCATGCTTCAATACCCTGACATCAGTATTCAGGGAGACAGACGCGGCAGGCAATCCGGATCCGTTTGCCGTTATCCGGTTCTTCTTCGCGGGGAACATGCCGCTGTTCCTGTGGAATTCCATCCGGCTGGCCATGTGCCTGGTTGTGACGGTCAACGTGGTCGGCATCTCCATTGTGCTGCTGACTGAATATTTTGATATCAAAGGCGCGAAAATCCTGCGTCTCGGCTATATGACGACCCTGATTTATTCAGGCGTCGCGCTGGTTACCGGTTATCAGTTCCTGTATGATCCGAACGGACTGATGACCAAGTGGCTTGCAGACTTTTTCCCGGGGATGAACAAGCAATGGTTTACAGGTTTCAACGCGGTACTGTTTACTATGACGTTTGCCTGTACCTCCAACCATGCGCTGTTCCTGCGTAATGCCATACGGGGAATTGACTACAACACCGTGGAAGCCGCACGAAATCTGGGCGCAAAGCCTTTCAAGGTATTGCTGAAAGTGGTTATGCCCACGCTGCTGCCTACGCTGTTTTCCCTGACGGTTATGACGTTCATCACCGGCCTGTGCGCCATGTCAGCGCCTACGCTGCTGGGATACAACTCCATCAACCCGGAAATTGTCCGGCTTGCCGGATCATCGGCGGCGGATGAATC
Source organism: Clostridiales bacterium FE2011 (assembly GCA_017569305.1). Classification (NCBI taxonomy): domain Bacteria; kingdom Bacillati; phylum Bacillota; class Clostridia; order Eubacteriales; species Clostridiales bacterium FE2011. The sequence goes on from CP069418.1 coordinate 3,439,162, forward strand.
CTTCCCACAGGCACGGGCGGCTCTCCTGTCCGTGATTCTGGCAATGTGCACGATTACGCTGCTGCTGACCCTGAATCATTATGAAAGCAAAGGTCACTACCTTTCCGTCAGCAAAACCAAGGCCAAGCTTGTGAAGCAGAAAATCCAGAATCCTGTAGCTAACATTCTGGCGCATATCTATGCCTATGTCCTGTTTGTGATCTACATGACCCCTGTGGTCATGATCATCGTATTCTCCTTCCAGAACTGGGGCAACGTCCGAAACAAGGTGCTGGACGCTTCCTCCTGGACTTTGTCCAACTACTTCGGCAACCAGGATTACATTTACCAGAACTGGAAAGGAAAGGAAATGGTGAGCAAAGGCGCCATTTCCGGCGTGTTCGGCAACGAAAAGACCCTGGGCGGTATCCGGCTGAGCTTCATCATGTCCGCCATCGCGGCGGCACTGGCCTGCGTCATCGTTGTGATTGCTGTAAACTATATCTTCAAGCATAAGAAGAAAAAACGGGGCAAGCTGGTTGAGGCCTGCCTGCTTTTCCCGTGGCTCCTTCCGACTATCCTGATCTGCTACTCCTTCCGGACTTTTTTCAACGGAAACGTGTTCTATGTGTTCGGCCAGAACCTGTATATGAAAGAGAATGTCAGGATCCTGATTGTTCTGGCCTATATGGTGGTTAAGCTGCCATTTGCCGTGAGAATGATCAAGGCGGCTTTCTACGCGATAGACGACGAACTGGAGGACGCAGCCAGGAACCTGGGCGCAAGCCAGGTGGTCACATTCCTGAGGGTTAAGCTGCCGATTGTGCTGCCAAGCGTCCTGGCTGTATTCGCGTTGAATTTTAACGCACTGTTCTCCGAATATGACATGGGAGCAACCTTCAAGAAAGCAGAAGGTACGACCTACGCCATGGTCATCCAGAGCATGTGTGAGGATGAAGGCAGGAACAACGTCAACATGAACGCGTCCGGACGGCGGTGCGCATCCACCGTATTCATCATGATTATTTCCGGTCTGATCCTATACCTGGTGTACGGCGTCGGGGCACGGGACCTGGGCGAACGCCTTGCCATCCGGGAAAAGCGCAGGAAGCGCATAGAGAAAATAAAAGGAAAGCTCGGCATCGCACACGCGGCAGCAGAAGGAATGCCGAAAGAGGAACAAGAAACTGCAGCATGATCCGTAATATCGTTTTTGACATGGGAAACGTAGTGATCCAGTTTGACCCGAAAAGTTTTATAGACAGGGAAGGCATCCTGGATCCTGAAGACAGAAAAATTGTTATGAATGAACTTTTCCTCTCTGTGGAATGGGCGCAGATGGACGCGGGAACGCTGACGGAAGAAACCGCTGAACCGCTGATCCTTCCCAGATTTCCAGAGAGGCTGAGGGGAAAAGTAAGGAACCTTCTTTATAACTGGTCCTATCCGAGGGATATGATTCCCGGTATGGAAGACCTTATCAAACGACTGAAAGAGGCCGGATACCGGATCTACCTCCTGAGCAACGCGAGTTCCGCACAGCATGAATACTGGCCGAAGTATCCGGTGAGCGGATATTTTGACGGGAAAATGATCTCCTGGGATGTGAAAACGGTCAAGCCCAATCCGGAAATATACAGGCTTTTCACAGAAAAGTTTTCTCTGAAGCCGGAAGAATGCCTGTTTACGGACGACTCTTCAGCCAACGTGGCCGCAGCCATTGCATGCGGCTGGAAAGGGATCGTTTTCCACGGGGAAGCGGATGAACTGGAGCAGAAAATGAGGGAGTCCGGCATCCGGATCTGACAATATCCCTGAAAACCCCGAAAATAAATGAAGTCAGGCAAAGAAAATGCTTGACTTCATTTGCTGTTTGACGTAAAATAGCGTTTGGCAATCAATAGCTCCGCTAGCCCCGGTAGCCATTGACTCAATCCGAACATGCGACCATCATGTGAGGAAACACTTCAACCATCAACCCAAGGAGGAAGTACTTTGAAGACATTTATTCCTAAGGCTGCTGACATCGACCGCAAATGGTACGTTGTCGACGCGGACGGGATGGTTCTGGGCCGGCTGGCCAGCCAGGTTGCCAACATCCTTCGCGGCAAGAACAAGCCGATTTATACCCCCAATATGGATACCGGTGATTATGTTATCATCATCAACGCTTCCAAGGCTATCCTGACCGGCAAGAAGCTGGATCAGAAGATCTACTATCATCACAGCGGTTATGCCGGCGGTCTGAAAGAGACCAAGTATCGCAAGCTGATGGCCGAAAAGCCCGAGTTTGCCGTTCGCCGCGCTGTCGTGGGCATGCTGCCCAAGGGACCCCTGGGACGCCAGATGGCCCGGAAGCTTAAGGTTTATGCCGGAGCCGAGCATGAGCAGGCTGCTCAGAAGCCTGAAGTGCTGGATCTGAAGTGACGCGGAAAGGAGTAAAAGAGAATGGCTAAGGTAGAATTCAATGCGGTTGGTCGCCGTAAGAAAGCCGTTGCCCGCGTCCGTCTGGTTGCCGGCGATGGAAAGATCACGATCAACAAGCGTGATATTGATCAGTATTTCGGTCTGGAAACCCTGAAGATGACTGTTCGTCAGCCCCTGACCCTGACAAACACCGGCAGCTTCGATGTGCTGGTGAACGTCAACGGCGGCGGTCTGACCGGTCAGGCCGGTGCAATCCGTCACGGTATCAGCCGTGCCCTTTGCAAGGCTGATCCGGAACTGCGCGGTGCCCTGAAGAAGGCCGGCCTGCTGACCCGCGATCCTCGTATGAAGGAGCGCAAGAAGTACGGTCTGAAGGCAGCCCGTCGTGCTCCGCAGTTCAGCAAGCGCTGATTATACGACTGCTTTACAAAATCCCTGTACCGGATGGTACGGGGATTTTTTGATGGCGAAAGCTTGAAAGCATCCGCCTTGAAAGTTATAATATGCATGCAATACAAATTGTTACGGAGGTTCCGGAATGAATCAGTGGAAGAATCTGAATGAACTGACATCCTATCAGCACCTGGGCCAGAACGGAAGGGTAGACCTTACCCGCGCCATGGCCGGTGAAGAAGGAACAGCAAGAGTCAAGAAGTATAATGCCCCAATGGCAGCCGGCATGACCTATTACTATGCGGCAAAGCAGGTGGACGACGCTATCCTGAAGGATTTGTGCGCACTGGCGGAAGAAGCGCAGCTGGCTTCCAAGTTTGAGGAGCTGTATAACGGCGCTGTCATCAACACCGGAGAAAAGCGCCTGGTGCTTCATCACCTGACCCGCGGCCAGCTGGGCGGCGCAGTGAATGCCGACGGTACAGACAAGCGCGCTTTCTATACGGAACAGCAGCGCAAAATTGCCGCTTTTGCCAAAAAGGTCCATGACGGCGAGATTGTGAACGAAAAGGGCGAAGCCTTTACCACCGTGGTGCAGATCGGTATCGGCGGCAGCGACCTCGGCCCCCGCGCAATGTACCTGGCCCTGGAAAACTGGGCCAAGAAGAACGGCTGCTTCAAAATGGAAGCGAAGTTCATCAGCAATGTGGATCCGGACGACGCCGCAGGCGTACTGGGCACAATCGATCCTTCCAGGACGATCTTTATCCTGGTTTCCAAATCCGGTACAACGCTGGAAACCCTGACCAACGAATCCTTTGTGAAGGAAGCACTGAAAAACGCCGGACTGGACGCTTCAAAGCATATGATTGCCGTAACGAGCGAGACTTCTCCGCTGGCGGGCAACAGCGATTACCTGGACGCCTTCTTCATGGATGACTTTATCGGCGGACGTTTCTCCTCCACTTCTTCCGTGGGCGGAGCGGTGCTTTCCCTGGCCTTCGGACCGGAAGTATTTGACCGTTTCCTGCAGGGCGCTGCTGAAGAAGACAAGCTGGCCGCCGGCAAAGATCCGATGACCAACGCCGCGATGCTGGACGCGCTGATCGGCGTTTACGAGCGGAACGTGCTCGGATATCCGGCTACAGCCGTGCTGCCTTATTCCCAGGCACTGAGCCGCTTCCCGGCACACCTGCAGCAGATGGATATGGAATCCAACGGCAAGAGCGTGAACAGAAGGGGAGAAGCAGTGGATTATCCCACCGGGCCCATCATCTTCGGCGAACCCGGCACAAACGGACAGCACTCCTTCTATCAGCTGCTGCACCAGGGAACGGATATTATTCCGCTGCAGTTTATCGGTTTCAATGAAAACCAGGCCGGCATGGACGTTACCATCCAGGGCAGCACCAGCCAGCAGAAGCTGAGCGCCAACGTTGCCGCACAGATTATGGCCTTTGCCTGCGGCAAACAGGATGAAAACCGCAACAAGCATTTTGCCGGCAACCGGCCTTCCAGCATTATCATCGGTAAGCAGCTGACCCCTGAAGCACTGGGTGCACTGCTGTCCCACTTTGAAAACAAGGTCATGTTCCAGGGCTTCCTGTGGAACCTGAACAGCTTTGATCAGGAAGGCGTACAGCTGGGCAAGATCCTGGCCAAGCGCGTTCTCGCCCATGAGACAGACGGAGCGCTGAAGGCATTCAGCGAACTGCTGGGCATCTGACAAACGCACAGAAAAACGAGGTTCCTGAAACAGGAACCTCGTTTCTTTATGCCTGAATGGTCCGGAAAGCGGCCGCACGGCCGAGGCGGTTCATCACCGCCAGGCCAACGCCTTCGGGAGGAATAACCTCACTGAATACGGCTTCCATATTTTCTTCATCCAGTTTACGCAGGATATCAAAGAGCCTGTGGGCAATCTCAGAAGGATCCGAGGAAGAACCGATATCATGGGGATGACAGCCTTCCAGATCCTTCACATGCTCTGAGAAACACAAAACGCAGGATTTTACCCCTTCCGCCTCCTGCTGCGCATAAAGCCTGCGGAGCAGGGGAACGACACGTTCCTCCGGCCCCTCCACAAGCGTAACAACAGCATGGGGTGCATAATGCTTATAACGCATTCCCGGAGACAGGGCTGTTTCATTTTCCCGCAGGGGACGCAGGACACTTCCTGCCACCTGTACCTCGCAGCCAAGAACACTGCTGATCATGCCGGGCGTAATTCCGCCGGGACGAAGAACCACAGGCTCGCCATGGCAAAGATCCAGCACGGTGGATTCCACGCCGACATCACACATACCACCGTCAATGATCAGGGGGATCTTTGTGTTCATATCCTCCATGACATGGGCGGCTGTTGTGGGACTGGGACGTCCGGAACTGTTGGCTGAAGGGGCGGCAACAGGAAGGTTGCAGGCCTGGAGAAGCGCACGGGCAACCGGATGGGAGGGCATACGAACCGCAACCGTTGGAAGACCAGCCGTGACAGTATCCGGAATGGCGGGCTTTTTCGGGCAAAGGATGGTCAGCGGGCCGGGCCAGAATTGATCCATCAGCAGCTGAGCACCGTCCGGAAGATCGCAGAGCGGTTCCAGCTGTGCCTGATCATGAATATGGACAATGAGGGGATTGTCCGCAGGACGGCCCTTGGCAGCAAAAACGGAGAGAACCGCGTCACTGTCCAGGGCGTTGGCGCCCAGGCCGTAAACTGTTTCGGTCGGGAAGGCTACCAGTCCGCCGTTTTTCAGGATTTCAGACGCCAGGGCATAAGTTTCCGCTGACGGTAAAAGGAGATCTGTTTTCAAAGCAATCACTTCCGGTTCAGGAGATTCATTTTTTCTGTTTTTTCCGCCAGGCGAAGCGCATCAATAAAAGGTGCCAGATCGCCGTTCATGACATTGGCCGTACGGTTAACCGTCAGATTCAGGCGGTGGTCGACAACATAATCATGATTAAAGTAGTAAGTGCGGATACGGTCACTGCGTTCACCCCATCCGATCTGGTTCCTGCGGTCTTCCGCATGAGCCGCAGCCTGTTCCTCTTTAAGCCTGTCATACAGGCGAGAACGGAGTACACGAAGCGCTTTGGCTTTGTTTTCCAGCTGGCTGCGTTCATCCTGGCAGGTGACAACCAGACCGGTTGGCAGGTGCGTCATACGGACGGCACTGTCGGTGGTATTGACTCCCTGTCCGCCGTGGCCGGAAGCATGGAAGACGTCAATCCGAAGATCCGCGGGATCGAGGGTTAACTCCACTTCCTGTGCTTCCGGGAAAACGGCAACCGTAACAGTGGAAGTATGAATCCTGCCGCTGCTTTCAGTGACAGGAACGCGTTTGACACAGTGTACACCGCTTTCGAATTTCAGGCGGCCGAAGGCTTCCGGACCGGAAAACATCAGCAAGGCTTCATTGACACCGCCCAGATCCGTATCGCTGACAGAAAGCAGAGAAGCCTGCAGCTGGTTCCGGTCGGCATAACGCAGATACATCCGCATCAGGTCGCCGGCAAAAAGGGCGGCTTCTTCTCCACCTACGCCGGCACGTATTTCCATGATCACATTCCGGTCATCCAAAGGATCCGGAGGAACAAGCAGAAGCTTGAGATCAGCAATAAGTTTTTCACGCTGCATATCCAGGTCAGCGAGCTCCTTTTCCGCCTCAGAAACAAAAAGCGGATCGGAAAGAAGTTCCCGGTTGTCCTGAATCTGCTGTTCCACACGACGGAAAGCTTCGTATTTGTCCACAACGGGTTCCAGGGAAGAGCGTTCCTTCAGACAGGCCTGATAGCGCGGGAAATCCTGTATGACTTCCGGCTGGGCAATCGCTTCGGACAGCTCACGATAGCGGTCTGAAAGGCTCTCCAGTTTCGTAAACATGAATCCTCCGTCAGGGTTTTCTTGCAAGAATCATCCTGCGGATTCCGGACAGATCCTCCCGGATTTCCACAGAGACAAAAGAATGATCAAGAAGCAGTTTTTCGACTTCAGCATCTTCGCCTTCACCGAGTTCCATCATCAGGGCTCCGCCGGATACCAGGGACCTGTATGCGTCCGGAATGATCCTGCGGTATACCGAAAGACCGTCCGGACCGCCGTCCAGTGCCAGACGAGGCTCCTGAAGGACTTCTTCCTGCAGGGTATTGCAGACTTCAGAAGGAATATAGGGCGGATTGCTGATAATCAGGTCAAAACCGGAAGCGGAAAAGCCATCCAGAAGATCATTCCGGCAGAATGCCACGTCCACACCGAGCTGTTCAGCATTCTCAGCGGCAAGAGCAAGGGCTTCCGGGGAAAGATCCGAGCAGGTGACAAAAGCATCCGGTTTTTCAGCCTTAAGGGTAATGCCGATACATCCGCTGCCGCAGCACAGATCCAGGACACGGGAAAGCGGATGATCCCGGAGAATTTCCAGCGCCCAGTCACACAGCAGTTCAGTTTCCGGACGGGGAATCAACACTCGGGAATCCACGCGGAAAAGACGGCCGTAAAAAGGCGCTTCCCCAAGAATATACTGAAGGGGAATCCGGGAGATTCGCTGCTCAACCAGAAGCTGATAGGCTTCAGATACCCTGTAATCGAGGACAGTATCTTCATCCAGGCGCAGGGAAAGCGGTGAAAAACCCGTAAGGTGAGAGAGCAGCAAAGCGGCGTCATTCACCGGGTCGGGCACACCAGCTGCGCTGAACTGCTCTGCTGTGCGGCGGATCAAATCTCGGCACGTCATACATTACACCTCGGCATCATCGGATGTTTCGGTTTCGTTCTCAGGCTCGCTTTCTTCAGGTTCGGGCGGGATGTATCCGGGTTCAGATTCGAGATAACTGGAAAAGATCCCCCAGCCTTCAGGCGTTTTCTTAACATGTTCCGGGAAGCCGTTCAGGACGACGTTTACGGAAACAATGGCGCATTCCAGCATGGACTCATCCGGCTCACGGGTGGTGAGACGCTGCATCTGCAGGCCGGGCCACCGCAGGATACATGCGGCTTTGCTGCTTGAATGGGCAAGGCCCATCAGGACCTCATAGCTGACTCCGGCAACAATGGGAAGCATGGCCAGGTGGAAGAGGAAACGAATAAAGAAATTACTGATAGGGACAAGCACATTCAGCACCAGGAAAAGCAGGATGCTGATGGCAAAGACGATCAGCAGGAATGCGGTACCGCAGCGGGGATGTAGACGGGAAAAGGTCTGCGCATTCGCAGGTGTCAGGGAAAGACCGGATTCATGGCAGTGGACGGACTTATGTTCCGCTCCGTGATACTGGAAGGTTCTCCTGACTTCCGGCACAAAGCTGCAGAAGATCATATAGCCGATCAGGATGAGAATTTTAACGAAGCCGCCGATGAGCGTGTAGCCGACGGTAGGCATTCCGGTACTGCGGAGCAGGCTTTCCACACCGGCAGGCAGAGCAATGAAGAGAGCGATGGAAAGAATGACTGCCAGAATGATGGCAAAGGCCATGACGATTTTGTCGACGCCCTTGCCAAGCTTACGGGCGAGCCACTTTTCGAACTTTGTAGGCTCCTCATCCAGCATACCGAGCATTTTGGTGGAGTCTTCCAGGGTGTTCATACCGTAATAAAGCATGGTACCCATATTAATGATGCCGCGGATGAAGGGTTTGCCCATCCAGGGATGCTTATCCTTCAGCGGAACGAAAGGCGTCAGCTTGGTAACCATAGAGCCGTCAGGACGGCGGACAGTCACGGCAGTGGCCGTAGGAGAACGCATCATCACGCCTTCCATAACAGCCTGTCCGCCAACATCGAATTTCTTTTCCTGTTCTGTATTCATAGTAAGAAACAAGAGTCCTTTCATAAAAAATCAACGTTGTATGTGTTCGACGCAAAGCCTTTTATTTCCTTTGCTTCACGCAATTTTCACATCGGCGACATCCCGTCTTCAGGAAAGAAAACCCATATACTCATTGAAGACATTAAAGAGCATATCGCCTGACGCGGCAGGAAGCACCATGTCCGTGTTTCCGATGGGTTCGAACTCAAAGAGATCGGAGGCTGATGTCAGCACCAGCGCGGGAACAGCCTCATAGGAAGGGCCGAAAATCAGCTCCAGGTACGGGATGTATTTCGCGGCCTGGAGGACTTCATCCGGATCAGGTTTATTCTTCATTTTGAATTCCAGGCTGAATACATAACCGGGAGTAATCACAAGCACATCCGCATAGATACGGATCATGCGCGCACGATTCAGCCGCAGTTCAAAGACAATTTCCCAGTCCAGGTAAGAGGAATCCATCATGCCTGACAAGTCATGAAAAAGGGAATGCATGACGCTGCGGCAGTCCAGGAAGGAATGAATCAACCCACGCTGATCATTGAGATTGCGGCCGATTCTCACACAGCCTTCCTGCAGGGAGGCAAGCCATTCATCCTCAGGCGTATCAAGGAATTCCCTGACTGTGCCATACCAGCCGGAAAATTCATATAATCCTTCATGAACCGGAGCCTGGCGGATCAGGGCATGCCAGCGAAAGGAAGCATCCTGGAAACAGAGCTCATGCATGAGGGGAGAAGAAAAGAGGAGGTGATTGACCTGCTTCCGCTCCATGGAAAGGCCGGAAGCAATTTCCCTGGCCAACAGGCCGTCATTAACGGAGATCATGGAATATACGGCTTTTTCCTCCGGAGAAAAAGAGGGAAGTCTGAAAGCCATTCACATATCACCTCCTGTAAAAGACAGAGGAATTATAGCATAATCTCACAAAAAAAGCTTGCAAACGAAACACGATTATGTTAATATACTTTTTGCGGTTTAACCGCCATTGCATACGCGAAAGAGGTGAAACAGCAATGAAGGAAAATATTCATCCCCAGTATGGTAAGTGCGTGGTTCGCTGCGTATGCGGTGAAACTTTTGAAACCGGATCTACCAAGAAAGAGATGAAGGTGGATATTTGTTCCAAGTGCCATCCTTTCTACACCGGCAAGCAGAAGCTGGTAGACACGGGCGGACGTGTTGACCGCTTCAAGAAGCGCTTCAATATTGAATGAGTTTCCTGGGAGCACGCTGAAACAGCGTGCTCTTTTCCTTTGTCTCCAGACAAAAAACCGGTCCGGCATGACTGCCGGACCGGTACTGTATAAAACCAGATGTTTTACTCGATGGCATCGGAGGTCGCATAATCATAGAGATCGAGGACTTCCTTTTTGGGTTCCTTATCGAGCAGGGCGACAACCACCGCGACGATGAAACCGACGATGAAGCCGGGGATGATTTCATAGAGGGTAAAGATGCCGTTGTATCCGGCAGTGGCGGCGGACAGGCGGGTGTTGATCACGAGCCAGGTAATGTCCACAACAGCGCCGGCGGCGATACCGGCAACAGCGCCCTTAAAGGTGAAGCGCTTCCAGAAGAGACTCAGCAGGATGGCCGGGCCGAAGGCAGCGCCGAAGATACCCCAGGCATTCTCCACCAGATCCATGATGCTCTTGCTTCCGGGATCAGAGGCGATGATAACCGCAACAACCGCGATGATCAGCACGACGATCCGGCCGGCCCAGAACATTTCCTTATCGGAGGTCTTGTTCTTACGGATAACGGGCTTGTACACGTCAGACGCAAAGGCGGAAGAGGCGCACAGCAGCTGGGAATCCGCGGTGGACATGGAAGCGGCCAGGATTGCGGAGAGCAGGATGCCGGAAATAATCGCGGGGAAAATAGAGCGTACCATCTGGATGAACACGGTGGAGGAATCTCCGACTTCTCCCAGGAACAGATGACCGATGCAGCCGGCAGCCACAGAGAAGATGATGATCAGCACATTCCAGGAGATACCGATCTTCGCGCTCTTGCGCAGGTCCTTGTCGCTGCGGACAGACATGAAGCGAATGATGATATGGGGCATACCGAAGTATCCGAGACCCCAGCCGAGGCCGGAAGCAATGGTCTTCCAGTCAGGGAAGAGGTTCCAGTAATCAGGATTGGCAGCGCTCAGGCTTTCCATGGTCATCTGGCCCTGGCCGCCGCTGATAAGACCCAGTGCAAAGATGGGTGCAATCAGCAGGGCGCCGAGCATCAGCAGACCCTGGAAGAAGTCTGTCCAGCAGACAGCGCTGAAACCGCCCATGAAGGTGTAGCCGATGATGATCGCTGCGGCGATATACATGGCCAGTGTGGCATCAATACCGATGACGGTGTTGAACAGGGTGCCGCAGGCCTTGACGCTGGAAGCGGCATAGATGGTATAGGCAATCAGGAAGATCACGGCACAGAGGATCTGCAGAATCTTGCTGGAGGATTTGAACCGGTTGGTCAGGTACTGGGGAAGAGTGATGGAGTCATTTGCCGCGATGGAAAAACGACGGAGACGGGGAGCCTGGAAAATCCAGCTGAGTGCATAACCGATGGCCAGGCCGATCGCGATCCAGGCCTTGCCGATACCGGCGGCATAAATGGAGGCGGGAAGACCCATCAGCACCCAGGCGCTCATATCGGAGGCACCGGCGGAAAGAGCGGAAACCCAGGGACCCATTTTACGGCCGCCAAGGAAGTATTCCTTTTCACCGCTGCCACGGCCCTTCACGAAGAAGTAGACGCCGATCCCGAGCATGAAGCAGAGATAGACAATGAAGACAACCAGTTCCGTATTCATAACAACACCACTTTCCTGCGACAATCTGACGGCCGCATACTGTATACTGGATATTATTATACCCATAACATAAGGGATATACAGTATTTTTCATGTTCTTGCTTGTGGATTGAGGGGATTAGGAGTAAAATAATACAGTAATTATTCCATATCCCCCTGTACAGCCGGCAAATCCTATATATATCCGGGTAAAGCAATAGCGATTTATCGATAACTTTGTCCGATTATAATCAGGATCCGCAGGGCATCCGGAGGATTCAAAAAAGCTTTTGTTCAATAAATTTATGATTATAAGGAGGAACAGCAATGAAGAAATCCCTTTCCTTCATTCTGCTATTCCTGATCCTTTGTTTATGCTGCTGTACAGGTACAGCCGAGCGGAAAACAGTGGTAAAGGACAAGTATTATCTGGGCGCCATGCGCGTTGTGAAGTGCAAGGACTATGTTTCCCTGCGGGAAGCTCCGTACAAGACAGCCACCGTACTTGCCAAAGTACCGCTTGATTCCATTGTGCTGTACTGCAACAACAACGTGGCAAAATATGCTCCGAGCAATTACAAAAAACAGGCAAAGCTGTTCATCCGCTGTGAATATGACGGGATGGAAGGTTATATCCTGAAGCAATACCTCAAACCGGCTCCTGAAGCTGAGCCCGCTGAAACGAAGGCTTTCAACAGCATCATGAGCCGTGAGGAAATCATCGGCAACGGATCCATCGCCCTGGACTGGAAAGAATTCAATGTTGCCGTACTGGCGGCCTACGAGGTTATGCCCGAAGGCAAAGACAGCTGGGAATACCTCAGGGTCGGATGCTTTATCGATGACCAGCCGATCTGGGGCTATACTGAAGGTGTAAAACAGACCGGCCAGTTCCGGAATCTCCGCGCTTTTATGGGCGGAACGGAAGACGAGCCGCAGGTTTACGTCTATGACGCACAATATGGGCTGATTATGCTGGACCTGATGGACGGCATTGAGATGTGGACACTGATGGAAAACGTATGCTCCTTCGGAGACGCAGCGATTCATACAGTGGATACGGATTCGGGAAACATGTATATTGCAGGGACTGACGGTCCGGCACCTATCGCAGTCAACTGCGACGGATATGTGCTGTGGCAGTCTGAAATCGAAGATCCGGACATCTACGGTCCCTATGAGATCCTGCTGAATCCCTATGACATCCAGGTGAACTATGAGAGCGGGAAGACCGTCAAACTGGATTACAATACCGGCGCGGTGATTGACGTCACAGACCTGGAAGCATATTGAACAAATAATAAGAAGGAGGTCGAATGACCTCCTTCTTTCTTATGCTCATTTTTATCCCCACAGCTGAGACAGGGCCGGAACAATCTGTTTCTTCCTGGAAAGAACCTGCGGGAGGAAAACATGATTTCCCTTCAGGTCATCCACGGAGAAGGCACTTCGGATCACCTCCGCGTCTCCGGCGTAAAGAAGCTCCGTACCTTCCTTCAGGACGTTGGTAATCATCAGAAGAGACAGATCATACTGTTTATCCTTACGGATCTTTTCCAGCGAACGAACAAAATCCTCTGTCTTCGCAAGGAAAGGATCCGACTCTACAGTCGTAATCTGGGAAATGGTCAGAGAGTGCACGCCCAGATGGAAATCCTTCATATCGTAACGGACAAGCTCCTCCGCCGGCATATCAGGTGATACACCACGGGAGAACATCGCCTTGCCAAGCTCCTCGCAGTCAATGCCCGCATGACGGGCCAGACGCTCCGCGAGGACTTTGTCATGGGGCGTACAGGTAGGACTCTTGAACATAACGGTGTCCGAAATAATAGCGGAAGCCATCAGCCCCGCCATCTTCTGCGATGGCATGAGCCCATGCTCCTGGTACATGGTCGCGATGATGGAGGTTGTGGAACCTACGGGCTCATTCCGCATAAAGACAGGATTGCCGGTCTGCACATCCGCCAGCCGGTGGTGATCGATGATGCCGACGATTTCCGCCTGATCCAGGCCGGATACAGCCTGGCTGACTTCATTATGGTCCACGAGGACAATCTTTTTCCGGCGGGGCCTGATCAAATGATAGCGGGACAGGGTACCAATGACCTTGTCCTCATCATCCAGGACCGGATAAGTACGGAAACGGCTCTGAATGACAATCTCGCGGACGTCATCCAGGTAATCATTCAGGTGGAAGAAATGGAGATTGGTGGAGCAGGCAATCCGGCCCACCGGAATGGCCTGGAATATGAGCCGGGAAGCCCGGTAAGCATCAAAGGGACAGACAATCAGACAGGTGGAAGAGGACAAGCCGCGATACTGCTCTCCCAGGGACGTGCCGCAGAAAATAAGGCAGGAAGCTTTTTTCTCAATGGCAAGATCCGCCATATCCTTCTGGTCACCGCAGAGGACAACGGATCCGGGTCCGATGCGGGAAGAAAAACCGGGCAGGGCTACGATCACCTCTCCGGAAATCTCATCAAAGGTATCTTCCGCAGCGTTGATGATATGGCCTTCCAAAGCACTGAGGAGATTGAACACAGGTATGGAAGAAACAAAAGGATTGTTGACGGAATCCATATCGTTTTCCGCCATGCCGCCCGCGGTGATCAGGCCGAAGAGACGCCCGTCCTCCTCAATGATGGGAAGGGCGGAAACACTGTTATCTTCCTTGTGCAGCACTTTCCAGGCATGAGAAACAGGAACCCCCGCACCAACCATGGGCGGGGTGTCATAATCAATATCGGCGACCTGCGTACGAACCGTGCGCAGGTAAATGGGCGGCTGGAAGCCGAATCTTTCGAGAAGAAAGGAGGTTTCCGTATTCAGGTGGCCGCAGCGGGCAGGAATATACTGCTCTCCTCCGAGGGCGTTCTGAAGCGCGGCGTAAGCCATGGCGGATACGATGGAATCCGTATCCGGGTTTTTATGGCCGACAACATATACAGAGTCCATAGGACACCTCCGGTCAGCGGTTCATCAGGGCAAACCAGTCTTTCATCTTCAGCAGGAGCGCTTCATTGGTATCGGTTTTATCCATCATGGATTCCAGCTGGGGAATGGCCACAGCGGAAGAGGTGCTGCCAAGCAGCGTCCTGATCAGGGAGAGGCCTTCCTTCTGTTTATTGTCCAGCAGGATATCAGCGTTCTTGGTTAAGCTTTGCTGCAGGTTCAGGGAGGGGGTCACACCGGCCCTTGCCACACTCTGGTCCAGGGTCAGCTCCATATTGGCGGTGCCTTTGAATTCTTCCACCACAGAATCATCCACCTTGGAGCCGGTGGAAATATCCATGGCTGCAAGCACGGTCAGGCTGCCGCCTTCCTTGCAGGAACGGGCTGCGCCGAAAAGACGCTTGGCACGGAAAAGGCTGGAGGGATTCACCATGCCGGGGAGGCTGCGTCCCTGCTGGGCCGCGGCAGTGGTGTAAATCTTTGCCAGGCGGGTGAGGCTGTCCACGATCAGAACAACGTCCTTTTTCTGCTCCACAAGACGCATGGCGCGTTCCAGGACGATTTCAGAGAGACGAAGATGGGCTTCAGGCGTCTGGTCAAAGGTGGAGGCAAGCACGGTACAGGGTACGGTTTCACGTACCATGGTGGCGTCTTCCGGAGTGACGTCAATCAGAAGCATGAGCACCTGGACATCCGGATAATTCTCGCAGACTACCTTCGCAAAATGCTGCATGATTTCAGCTTTGCCGGTCTGGGGCGGGCAAAGCATCAGACCCCTCTGGCCAAAACCGAGGGGGGCAATCAGGTCAATCAGCCGCATATCCGGGAAAGACTTGCCGTCTTTACACTCCAGGGAAATCCGGCGGCTTGGATAGACAGGGGTCAGTTCGTCAAAGGCAGGACGATTGAAGGCTTCTTCTTCAGGAACGTCATTGACGCTGGATATATAAAGCAGGGCGGCGTACTTATCACCTTCACGCTGGGGCCTGATTTTACCTTTGATCATATCGCCGGTACGGAGACCGAAACGGCGGATCTGAGCCATGGACACATAGATATCCTTGGTGGAGGGCTGGAAAGTGGTATTGCGCAGGAAGCCGTATCCGTCGGGATGCAGTTCCAGGATGCCGCCGCCTTCTTCATAATCTCCGGACGCGAGCAGCTCCTCCAGCGAAGGGGCCTGAATACCGGTATCCTGCGCCTGGAAAGGAGGCATAAAAGGTTCAGACGTGCGGGCAGGGGTATGAGGCACAGCATTGGGGCCAAAGGAACGGGGTCCGAAGCCTGTTTCAGATCCGATGCTGATTCGCTTTTCCGGAAGCGGGGACACGACGGGAGGATGGGGCTGCTCAGCCGGTTCAGCAGGCTGGGACGCAGGCGCCGCAGGCTGAACAGACGCAGCGGGCCCGAAGCGGGGAGTGAAGCTGCCGGGACGCATAGGCTGTACATGCTGCTGATCATGGGGAAGGTGCTGTCCGGAAGGAGAGGTGCTCTGCCATGCGGGGCGGGCAGCGGAACCGGGGGCCTGATAGGCAGGGCGCGCGTTATAGCGAGGCGTGTCTGTATTGTGCCAGGCGGCCTGGTATTTCGGTTCGGCTTCGACAGGAGCGGACGCTTCGGCCGGCTGCGCAGGGGCCTGTTCCGATTCGTCTGAAAGGACGGGCAGCAGTTTTTCAATAATGCCTGCCTTATCGATGCCGGCACCGAGCACGACAGAATTTTCACGAGCCAGTTTCCGAAGCTGCAGGACTGTCATCCCATTGAGTTCGCTGAGAGTCATATAACAGATTCCTCCTCTGAATTGAAAGAAAAGATCAGATCACGTACAACGGCCTGCTCAACATCATGCTTCAGGCCTGAAAAAATATCATTAACGGGAAGTTTAAACCCGGCGCGGGTAAGCGCTTCCCTGACATCCGCTGAAGGAAGGGTTAAGGTATTGAAGCTCAGGGCGATGACACCGCCGGGAGCAAGGACGCTTTTCCATACGGGAAGCACCCGGGAAAGGAAATGCTGCAGGGAATCGGGACGGCTTCCGGCATGGGGAGCGTGCTGCACGCCGTAAGGAAGATCGGCGGCGATGATATGGGCTTTTCCTTTCCGGAAAAGAATAGGCGATTCCTTGGTATCCCCGCATGCAAAACGGAGGAAACGGGTGTCTCCGGAACGGAAGTGCTCCTTCGTGTCGGCATAGATAAACTCAGTAAGGGGCAGGGAATGACGGGGCGCCGTTTCAGACCGGTCATGCTGCTCATGTTTAAGCTTATGAAGCTTGAGATAACGTGAGAAATAATCAGACGCCTCGAGGATATCTTTTTTATCCAGGTCCAGGCCAACAGCGTTCATCCCGGCCTCAGCGGCGCAGAAGCATCCTGTACCTTTTCCGCAGACAGGATCAAAGAAGGTGAGGGGTGTTTCACTGTGCCGGAAGGCGGAAAGCGAAGCCGCCGTATTGATCATCATGCGGGTAAAGGAGGCACTGGTCTTCCCTTTATACTTGAGTACCTCGGGAAGATCCTCCGGCAGATACCCGGATTCCGGAACGGGAAGGGGACGAAGTAACCCGTTTGTTTTTTCTGCCATGAAGACAAAGGAACTGTGACCGGAAAGAAAAGCAATTTCTGATTCACTCAGTTCACGGCACTCAATTGTCAGAAAACGTGAGCCGCCCATGGACTCCTCCCTGATCTCGGCGGAGATCCCCAGGCGGAAAAGCATGGCAAAAAGTTCACAACGGGATAACACAACAAGACTGTCACGATAGCGTATATTTGCATGTTTGATCAGCTCAAACGAATAGACCAATTACATCCTCTTTTCTTCAGATACTGTCATCAGTATATCAGAAAAGGTCTTGCGTGACAAGGCATAGAGGGACATTTCCTTACGGAAATGAATAAAACAGTTTCCTAAGGAAACTGTTTTTATTAAAAACTTTGCGATCGCCGTATTCCATTTCTGCATCGTCATAGACTCGCAGAAATGGACGGCTGTAGCATGGCAGTTGTATTCCGCAATCTTAATGGTCGTAACTCCACACAGTGGAGCTTACTCCCTTTCGATTGACCTCAGATCCGATGAAATTTCCGCCACTGGCGGTCATCGTATCTTCGCCCAAATCAGAGATTTGGACAACTGCTCAATAACTGAAAACTTAAGAATTAAAAATGGCGGAAAAAAAGCCCTTCCTGTGAAGGAAGGGCGTTTTGCCAAAATCACCACTTGCGCTTACGGGCGGCTTCAGCCTTTTTCTTGCGCTTAACGCTGGGCTTTTCGTAATGCTCGCGCTTACGCACTTCCTGGAGAACGCCGCTGCGGGCGCACTGCCGCTTAAACCGTTTGAGCGCACTTTCCAGGGACTCATTTTCGCGGATACGAACCTCGGACACTGTTATCCCTCCCCTCGCTCAATACAATGGCCTGCGGATCATACAAACCGAAAACCGTGTTTTATTATACAGCCATTACCCGGTGTAGTCAACTTTTTTTCCGGAAAACGTTTTGTCAGGCCATTTTGTCTTCCATCTGACGACCGCCGAGAATATGGAAATGAAGGTGATGCACAGACTGGCAGGCATCGGGGCCGCAGTTGGAAACAACGCGATAGCCGCCGGTCAGATTCTCCCGGGCGGCAATCACACGGATGGCGCGGAGACATTCGGCCAGCTCCCGGTCGGAAGCCGCATCCGCCTCATCCAGGGAAGCGATATGCTTTTTCGGGATGACCAGCACATGGACGGGGGCCTGAGGATTGATATCCCGGAAAGCATAGACAAATTCGTTTTCATACACTTTCTGAGAAGGGATCTCACCATTCATAATTTTGCAGAAGAGACAGTTTTCCATCTTTGATCATCATCCTTTTCTTTCAGAATCAATTTATCCTATCAGTTTTCCCAGCATGCCGCCGGCATTTTCACCGAGGAGACGAATCCGGACAGGCACACCGGACTGACAGACATCTTCCTGATCCAGGCGAACCCTGATATACTCGGGCGTATATCCCTCCCAGCAGCCGTTCACCATTTCCTCCGGAACAAGATCGGTTTCCAGGCCGGTCCAGGTGCGGAGATACTCCCGGGCTACCTGACGTCCTAGGGCGATCAGTTCACGGGCACGGCGATCCTTTTCAGCAGAAGTAAGCTGACCGGGAAGCTCCGCAGCAGGCGTCTGCGGACGGGGAGAATAAGGAAAGACATGAATACGGGCAAATCCGACTTTCCTGATCATATCCTTTGTTTCTTCAAACTCGGATTCCGTTTCTCCCGGAAAACCGGTCAGGATATCTGTTGTAAAGGCGGCATGCGGAAATTCACGCCGCAGGTTTTCAACGCCTCGCAGATACTGGGCGGTATTGTAGCGGCGCCGCATCCTGGCCAGAACCGTATCGCTGCCGGACTGAAGCGCCAGATGGAACTGAGGACAGATTTTATCCGCCTGACGCAGCCTGGAAGCAAATTCAGGGGTGGCGACAGTAGGTTCCAGGGAACCAAGCCTGATCCGCTGGATTCCTTCTGTCTGCTGAACTGCTTCAATGGCATCCAGCAGGGAAAGGGAAGGATCCATATCTTTTCCGTAGGAACAGAGATGGATTCCGGTCAGTACGATCTCGCGGAAGCCGGCCGCGGACAGGCGGGCAACTTCAGCACGAATATCTTCCAGCGGCCTGGAGCGAATCGGACCGCGGACAGCAGGAATAATACAATAGGAGCAGCGGTTTCCGCAGCCTTCCTGTATTTTCAGGACGGCGCGGGTATGCTCGTTCTGGGTGGTTATGGACAGGCACTCAAAGGGCTGGCCGGACTGCAGGGGTTCGACGGCGCAGATGGGATGGCCGGTCCGCCGGGATTCATGATACAGACTGACCACATCGCCCCGGCGCTGTGTGCCGATGACAAGATCCGCACCAAGGGACAACAGGTCCTCTCCACGCTGCTGCGCCATGCATCCGCAGACAATCAGGCCGGCGGAAGGCTGCTCCCTGCGGATTTTACGGATCAGCTGCAGGGATTTCTTGTCTCCGGTTCCGGTAACGGTGCAGGTATTGACAAGGTAGACATCCGCAGGCTGATCCATGGGAACAATCTCATAGCCATCCGCCTGGAAGAGTTCCAGCATGGCCTGGGTATCATACTGATTGACTTTACAGCCAAGGGTATGGGAAGCGATGGTTTTCATGATTATTCCATTTCTCCGTATAAACACATGATGGCAGATACAGCGGCCAGTCCGGCAGTTTCCGTACGAAGAATCCGCTTTCCGAGGGTCACAGGGATAAATCCGGAAGCCTGAAGCAGCTCAATTTCTTCCGCATCGATTCCGCCTTCCGGGCCGATCATAATTCCAACGGAAGACAGGGCAGGATGAGATTTACTGAAAGAAAGCGGGCCGTTACCCTCCGCATTTTCCCAGGGAACAATGTTGATCTCCGGACGGGCAGGATCAATCAATACCTGTTTCAGGGTGAGAATATCCGAAACCTCGGGAATGAGGCAGCGCCCGCTTTGCTTTCCGGCTTCACGGACAATTTTCCTCCAGCGTTCCAGCTTACGGGCAGAATCCTTGGGATCCGGCCTGGAAACACAGCGATCCATCAGTACCGGGACGATGCGGGAGACGCCAAGCTCCACTGCTTTCTGCATGATCAGATCCATTTTATCGGATTTGGGCAATCCCTGGTAGAGCGTGACAGAAAGAGATGGTTCCGTGGAGGGAAGCGCGGAGAGCAGCTTCAGGCGTACATTCTTCGGTGAAACGGAGACCATTTCCGCACACCAGCGGCTGCCGTTCATAATGATTTCCGCCTGCTGCCCGGACTTCATGCGAAGAACCGTACAGGCATGACGGGCATCCTCTTCCGGCAGGGAAACGACATTATCCATGCAGTTTTCCGGATCGGCATAGAACCTGTGCATCAGGCATTCCTCCTGCTCAGGAAAGCAGTCCATTCACCGCGGGTATATTTCTGCAGGATTTCATAGCCGGCATCCAGGAGCGCTTGCGCTACTTCATCCCCGCGCATCGAAACAATACCGCTGCAGATGAACAGACCGCCGGGACGGATGTGGCTCATGAGCGGCGCGGCGAAGGAGATAATGACATCGGAGATAATATTGGCCACACAGATATCGCAGACAGCGTCCACTTTCTCCAGCAGGTTGCCCTGCTGGACTGTGACGATCTCATTGACGTGATTATTTACCACATTTTCAGCGGCAACTTTGACAGCATCCGGATCGATATCGACCGCCAGTACATGACCGGCGCCAAGCAGGGCCGCACCGATGGCCAGGATACCGCTGCCGGTACCCACATCTATGATTTCCTCGCCGCCATGGATATTCTCCTCAAGAATGGAAAGGCACATGCCGGTGGTTTCGTGGGTGCCGCTGCCGAAAGCCATGCCTGGATCGATCTCAATGACCTTGTCATCAGGCTTCGGATCAAAGGGTTCCCAGGTGGGCTTTACGACCAGGTGCCGGCCGGCATAGAAGGGTTTGAAGTATTTCTTCCATACGTCTGCCCAGGATTTATCATTGACAGACCGGGTTTCAACGCGCAGGGAACCGGCGTCAGACACCGTATCATGCAGCGTGGACAGGCGTCCGGTGATGTTTTCAATCAGGGACGGAAGGGAAGGATTCTCCTCAAACCAGGCATGAACCAGCACATCCTCCGGCATGCTGTCCAGCAGTTTCGGATCGATGATTTCCCATACGCCATGAGGTTTGGAGGGATCCGGAATATCCGCCTTGTCCTCAATCATGGTACCGGAGGCTCCGGCTTCCATCAGGACGTCGGAAACAGCATCAGAACCGGCAGTAGTCGTATGCACAATCAGCTCAGCGTAATCCATAAATACTCCTTTATCAATTGTCCTTGGGTTCGTAGCTTTCGATGCCGCGCAGGAGTTCATATTCCCGGACATCGCGGCAGGATGTGTACATGGCGCGGGAGAGAACATTGCCCATTCTGTAATACATGCAGATAAAGGGACAGTCTTCCGCAAAGAGGGACTGGATTTCCATCAGCCGTTGGCGGAATCCCTGGTAGGAATATTCTTTCCGGAGCTGTTCGCAAAGCTCCGTCATCCGGCTGCTCTTATAACGGCAGTAATTGCCGGCGTTACCACGCATCAGGATGAAACCGGGATCCGGACAGACATCCATGGCAAAGGAGCCAAGCACCAGGTCAAAGGAACCGGCCTTCAGCTTCTCTTTCGCGTTGGCCAGGGTCATGGCTTCCACCTTGGTGCTGATTCCCACCTGGGCCAGCATATCCGCAATCATGTTGGCGGCTTCCACCCGCACGTCGTTATCCGGCTCTTCATAGACATAAAAACGGAGATGCAGGTTGGTCACCTTTCCTTCGGCATCCGTGCGGTCCAGGATTCCGTTTTCATCAGAATCCTCCCAGCCGGCCGCAGCAAGGAGCCTCCTGGCTTCATCCAGATTCAAAGAGAAAGTGGGATCAAGGTTTTCATTGTACATCCAGGTGCCGGGATAAAAGGGGAAATTGGTGGATTTTGCCAAGCCAGAATAGATGTTATCGATGATTTTCTGCTTGTCCACCACATACCGGATGGCTTTGCGCACCTCAGGAGTCAGCTCGGATACGGTATTGTTCATAAACAGAACGTCCAGCTGATTGGTCCTGTAACTCATGGTGACAGAATGCATGGTCGTTTTATACTGCGTGCTGGCGATGGACCGGGTGAAAACCGCCTGTGTACGGCTGTATTCATAGTTTTCGATCACAGAACGCGGCGTATCGGTAAAGGAAAAAATGATCTGCTCCACCCAGGGTTCCTTCGCCTTCCACCAGTTCTTGTTCGTTTCCAGCATGAGGCTGACGCCTGGATTAAAACTGGTGATCACATAGGGACCGCTGCCGATAGGAGCATCATAAGCAACCTGGGCCGCGGGAACGACGGGAAAAGTCATCTCATAAAGAATGCCGAAATAGGGCCGCTTAGTCTTGACGATCACGATTTTATCGTCCTTGGCGGAAATGGATTTCACAAAATAGGCAAGGTTGTAGTAAAAACCATGATCCGCAATGTTTTCATCATTGGCCTTATCCAGGATATACTGGGCGGAAGCAACCACGTCGTATGCGGTGATGGGTGTGCCGTCGGAAAAACGGATATCATCCCGAAGGGTGAAGGTCCAGGTTTTGCCGTTGTTGCTTTCCTCCCAGCTTTCAGCCAGGGAGCCCTGGGGCATATAGACATCATCAATGAGAATCAGACTCTCATAGACGGCATTGTAAACAGAAAGCATATCCCGTTCCACAGCTTCAAAGGGACGGATGGCAAGGGTTTTGGTGCTCTGGATACCGATCGAAAAATGCTTCTCGATACCATCAGCCGATACGGGATTAATCGGCAGCAGCGTTATCAGCAGAAGGACTGACAGAAGCACCCTGATCAAAGTATTTCGCCTGATAAATTCCATAATCTCTTGTTACTCTCCCTGCATACTGTTTTGTAGGACCCTCCGGCAGGTTGCTCCGGATCAGCGTCTTCCGGTCATTGCTGTAAAGCGGATTGGACAGCCAGGAGGAAACCTCTCCCTGGCCCGCGTGATAAGCACAGACAACGCACCAGGGGTCACTGTTGAAGAGGCTGCTGAGGTAACTCAGGTACCAGCAGCCAAAGCGGATATTGTACTCCGGTTCTTTCATCATTTCAAAAGAGTAATTATCCACTTTCAGCTTATGGGCGATCCATTCAGCCGTATCCGGCATGAGCTGCATGAGGCCGCGGGCTCCGACTGAGGATTCAACTGTGGGCCGGAAAGAACTCTCGTTCCGGATGACAGCAGCAACCAGCGCCGGGGCGAGATGAAACTCGGCAGCGTTTTTCCGGATTGCCTCCGTATAATATAACGGATAATTATCATCAATTGCTTGCTGTTCCGACTCATGTTTTTTCTGACGACCGGAAAGATATCCGCCCATCAGCATCTGGGCAGTGAAAGCGGAAAGAAGAACAAACAGAGCGCAGATCAGCGCAATTTTGGTCCAGCGGGGCATGGGCCATTCGGCCTTCCGGTCAGACGGCTTCCTGCGTGAGGATTCCGGACGTTCGATCATGTCCATATCCGGAGGCAGGGAGGGTGCTTCTCTATACCGCTGCTGCTGCGGGAGTGATGGAGAGGATTCCGGCTGCCGCCTGCGCCTGGCAGCGGATTCGGAACGACGCTGCTCTACCTGGAGCTGTTCATTTACCTGCCTGAGTGTATTTTCGACCGAACCGGAATTATCAATCACAACGGAGGAAAGATCCGCCTTCTGATCGGATGACATGACAGCGCGCATCCGGCTGAGGGCTTCCTCGCGGGTAAATCTGTCACGGGCAATGAGCCGTTCCAGCTGCGTCTCTTCCGGAAGCCAGACACACCAGACGGCGTCGCAGTACCGGTCATATCCCTTTTCAAAAAGAAGGGGCATATCCAGGAAACAAAGGCTTGCACCGGAAGCGCGGGCCTGACTGATCCTTTCCATGGTCAGGTTCTGAAGATACGGAGCCATCAGCTGATCCAGCCGGGCCCTGGCAGTGGGATCAGAAAAGACGAGCTGCCCCATCAAACGACGGTTCAGGGAACCGTCGGGAGCAATATACTGATCCCCGAAAACAGAACCGATTTCGGCCATGGCAGCACCACCGGCACCTGTAAGCTCACGGGCGAGAACATCCCCGTCGATAACAGGATAGCCCCGGCGGAACAATTCACGGCTGACAGTGGATTTTCCGCAGGCTATACTTCCGGTGATTCCGATCAGACGCATTCGATTCGTTTTCCTTTCCTGGATTTAAAACAGGCACGGCCATGCAATCACATGCCGTGCCGTTGGGGAAGAAATATCAGATCCTGGTGGAGAGAAGCTTTTTCTTGAGTTCAGCTTCCATGGAGTAGAGGGTCTTCTCCGCTTCAATGCGCTTGGCGTGACCCTGGGCCTGAATATCCATCACATCGTTGATGGTGTCAATAAGATCCTGATTGGTCTGGATCAGCGTCTCAATGTCTATGATGCCGCGCTCAGCTTCCTTTGCGGTCTGGATGGTGCCGATCTTCAGCGCCTGGGCGTTCTGCTTGAGCAGTTCATTGGTCATATCCGTAACGGCGGTCTGGGCTTTCAGGGCCTCCTGGGAATGATGCATACCGAGGGCAAGCACCATCTGGCTCTTCCACAGGGGAAGGGTGTTGGAGAGGGTGGACTGAATCTTTTCAACCAGGAGGCTGTCGTTATTCTGAAGCAGGCGGATCTGGGGCGCCATCTGGATGGCAACCTGACGGGTCAGCTTCAGGTCATAAAGTTTCTTTTCGAAACGGTCGCACTGGGCAGCCAGGTCATTGGCCTTCTGGGCGTCCATGGCATCGCCGCTGGCGGCAGCCTTGTCCATCAGCTCTTTCAGTTCGGTTTCCCGGATCTGGCGGAGCTTCTTGTCACCGGCAATGATATAAAGGGTCAGCTGATGGAAATAATCGCTGTTCTGGTCATAGAGACGGTCAAACATGGCAACGTCCTTGAGCAGCTGAGCCTGATAACCTTCCAGGGAAGAGGCAATGTTCTCAACGTTGACTGAGACTTTGTTGTAGCGGGCCTGCATGCGGACGATCTTGTCCTCCGCCTTGCTGAAGAGACGGGAAAGGCCCTTGGGCTCTTCCGTATCCTTTTTGAAGCCTTTCAGCTCTGCCACAAGATTGACCAGCATATTGCCGACGGCGCCGGTATCCTGGGTTTTGACGGCGTCCAGGGCGGTCTGGGAGAAATCTGCGATGCGCTTCTGGGCATCCGCACCAAAGAGCAGGACGTGATCCGGATTGGTCACATCGACTTTGCTGATGAAATCTTCGATGGCTTTCTTTTCAGCTTCAGTCAGCTGGCTTTCATCAAGGCCGGGAGCCTGTTCTTCCACCGCGGGAGCAGCGGTCTGCTGAATGCTTTCAACAGGGGCTCCGGCCAGTTCGGGTTCGGGAGCAGAAGGAGCCAGGGAAAGCTGAGGCATAGGATTGGTTTCAGACATTTTTACGTTCCTCCTTAATGTGTCAGTGAAGGTAAAGGATTATTCCTGCTGAATACCGGCCTGAATACCGGACGGGATCTCATGATCATCGGAAGCGGAAGGGAAATTCATCACGGGAGCGGATGAATAACGCATCTGCGCTTCGGCGGCGGTACGGGCAGATTCAACGATTTCGTTTTCCATGAAGCCGTCCCGCTTGAGCATCTGCTCGAGTACCTCAATATCGGTGGAAATATCAAGCATGTTCTCCCGATGGAGGTTGTCAATCTGCTTCTGGCAGGCGGTAAGGATCAGGTTCATGCCGTGAACGGTGGTCTCACGGGCTTCTTTCATTTCACCGTAGGAAACGCCGCGCTGCTGCATGGTACGGTAATTGGCCAGCATTTTCAGGGTGGTGGGCAGGTAGTAATTCATAAACTTCCGGACCTGGGGCGCTTTGGAGGGCGTTTCGGATACGGTTCTGAAAATCTGCTCACACTTGACGTAAAGGTTATTCATCTGCTCGGTCAGTTCCTGATCGGGAATGGCAGCGTTTTCTTTTTTAATTGTATTCAGCATATCCTGGCCGGTGGTAATCACCGCGTCAGCGATTTTGTCGCCGGTAAGGGGAATACGGTTCGCGTCTGCCTTTTTCTTCTCCTCGGCTTCGGCGGCGAGCTGACGGCTGCGGATTTCAGCCTGCTGGCGGGCGGCGGCCTCTTCACGGGCCTGGCGCTCCCGGTCACGACGGTTATGGGTGGTGGTATCCAGGCCGCTTCCCATGATACTGGTGATTTTGCCAATACCAAGCCCCAGAAGCACACCGGCAATAATTCCACCGAAGGAAAAGCCGCTGAGGGAGGAAAGAATAAGCAGAGTTATAATAAAACCGGCTCCGCCGGACTTTTTATTGCTGTTGGGGTTCTTCTTGCTCACGTTCATAACTCCTTGCCTAAATATCAGAAGAATTATATCACACCAATTTTATAAATGAAAGAAAAAACGATTAAAATATGCTTAGAAATCATCCGTTGCCGGAAGAGGAATCATCCTTCTGCCAGAGATCATAATGATCCTGCTGGAGGGCATGGAGGAATCGCTCGTTCGCGTCAGGAAATACCTTGCGGAGTTCCCGCATAAGATCCTTCATTTTCTGCCGGTCTGTATTGCCGTCTGCCGGACAGGGAGATTTGACGACAGGCAGGTCCAGCACTTTTGCCATATGTTTTACATGGCTCTCAGGCAGGTAAATCAGGGGACGGATCACGGTGATGCCGGTCCTGCTCATACGGGTTTTCGGGTGGAAGGTTTTAAACCGCCCTTCATTAAAAAGAGACATGAGCAGGGTTTCAATGGCGTCCTCCCGATGATGTCCCAGGGCAAGCTTATTGATATTGTATTCCACACAGGTGTTGGCAAGGACCGCGCGGCGCATTTTGGCGCAGAGCGCACAGGGATTCTTTTCCTGCCGATAATCAAAAATGATTTTGCCTATTTCAGTTTCCTGCACAATATATTCAATGCCAAGCTGATCACAAAGGGCACGGATTCGGGAAAGGTCGAAAGGTTCCAGCCCCAGGGTAACGGTAATGGCATAAAGCGAAAAATCCTTGTGGGAGAACTGACGGTAGAGGCTGAGTGCATGCAGAAGCAGGAGGGAATCCTTTCCGCCGGAAATACCGACAGCCACACGATCACCGGATTCAATAAGATTAAAATCATGATCCGCCTTGCGAATACAGCCAAGTGTTTTCTTCATGAATAAATCCTACTCCTCCATAATCCGTACGCTGTCATGCTGGGTATGACAGAGAAAAACAGTTTTATAGCGTGCGGCAATCCGCTTATATGCTTTCTCCGCGACAGCGGGAGAACGGAACACTCCGAAAACGGCGCTTCCGCTGCCGGTCATCCGGGCTGCCTGAGCACCTTCTGAGATCAGCACGTTGCAGGCTTCTCCAATCTCGGGACGAAGCTTTTCCGATACAGGCTGAAGCACATTGCCGATAGAAGAACAAAGGAGATTCAGATCGCCAGTTTCCAGCGCCTGCAGCGCCTTGTCCGTATCAGGACGATCAGCAGGGGCAGATTCGTGCCAGAGGCTGAATACCTGAGCGGTACTGAGCCCGGGACAGGGCTGGATGACAATCAGCCAGTAGCTGTAACAGCAATCATGATCTTCCATATCCTCGCCGATGCCGCGGGTGCGGGTAAGGCCGCCGCGGATCATGAAAGGAACATCCGCGCCAATGGTAAGTCCGATCCGTTCCAGATCCGTGCCGGAGAGGCCAGTGTTCCAGAGACGATTGAGACCGGTCAGCACAGCGGCTGCATCCGAACTGCCGCCGCCCATACCGGCACCGATCGGGATCCGTTTATCCACATGGATCCGGGCGCCCCGGGGATATCCGGTTTCATTTTTCAGCGCGAGGGCAGCACGATAGGCCAGATTGCTTTCATCCGCGCGGGAACGGGGCCAGCCGCCGGTTGTGATCGAAAGAGACGCGGCTGGAGACAGGGAAATTTCATCCGCCAGGGAAACGGGCTGCATCAGCATATCCATTATATGATATCCGTCTTCACGCTGACCCGTAATATCCAGCGACCAGTTGATTTTGGCATAGGCTTTCAGGATCATAAGCCCCTCCGGAACAAATACAATTCATCCATTCTATTATCAAATACCAATACATATACACAGACATCCGGCGCCTTCTCCTGACTTGCAAACCGAAGGTTTAGGATGTACACTTACTGTATCACCAGAAAGGAGCTGTGACAAGGTGGACAGCCGTAAACCTGTATTTATCAATCTGCTGACAATAGCCAGGTATGATCATATGCCGGATTATCCCATTCAGTTTATGACTGTGGGCAAACTGAACTATACCAATCCGGAGGAAGCCCTGCTGCAGTATGAAGAAACGCAGCAGGATGAAGAAACGGGCGCCATCCTGAAATCCGATATTTCCCTTACGCTGAAGAACGGCCGGATTACCATGGAGCGGAAAGGGGATTTTTCCAATACGATGGTATTTGCCAAAGGACAGCGTTTTGAAGGCGTATACCATACGCCCTACGGCGAAATGGATATGGCTGTGTTCACCAAGGAAGCCGCCTGCCGGTTCGGCAGCTCCGAAGGAAACATCCACCTGAAATACCAGCTGAATATCCAGGGAAATTATACCTCAACCAACGAACTTCACCTTGAATACAGATCAGAACAGGAATAAGCAGTAATAAGAGGGCAGAACAGGATGATTATAACTGTAGCCGGAGCAGGTACCTGGGGTGCCGCGCTTGGAAGAGCACTTTCACAAAAAGGATATGAAATCCGTATCTGGAGCCGCTTTCAGGAAGAAACCGACAAGCTTTCCACAGAAAGAAAACATCCGAACCTTCCGGGAGTCATAATACCGGAAGAAATTGTTTTCACCTCTGATATCGGAGAAGCCGCAGCCGGGGCAGATTATCTCCTGATGGTGGTTCCTTCCGTATATACCCGGGAAACAATTCGTGATTTTGCCCCTTATATTGAGGAAAAAACGGTGCTGATCAGCGCGGCAAAGGGTATTGAAAAAGATACGCTGATGACGCTGACAGAAGTACTGCGGGATGAACTGGAAAAGGCAGGGAAAAAGAACCAGGCAGTTGCTTTAAGCGGACCGACACACGCGGAAGAAGTGGCCAAGGATCTGCCCACCCTGATTGTATGTGCCTGCGAGGACATGGACTGCGCCGCGGGAGTGCAGCAGCTATTTGACGGAACCTGTATCAGACCCTATATCAATCCGGACGAAAAAGGGGTGCAGATCTGCGGCGCACTGAAAAACGTTGAGGCACTGGCTGTCGGTATTGCCAGGGGACTCGGATACGGAGACAACACCTGCGCCGCCATGATCACCCGGGGCATGGAGGAAATCCGCCGCCTGGGCCTGGCTATGGGATGCCGTGAAAAGACCTTCTTCGGCCTTGCAGGCATCGGCGACCTGATTGTAACAGCAACCAGCCAGCATTCCAGGAACAACCGGGCCGGATACCTGATCGGCCAGGGCAAATCCGTGGAAGAAGCAGTACGGGAAATCGGCATGGTGGTGGAGGGAATGAACGCCCTGCCGGCCGCGGTGACCCTGTGCGAAAAATACGGCATGGATATGCCGCTGATCAACGCTGTCAGACTGATTGTGAACGAAAACGCCAGGCCTTCAGACGTGGTAAAGGAACTGATGAACAGAAGCCTGAAAACCGAATAAAGACAGCAGGGAGTTATAATGCGTACGCTGATCAACGATCAATGGTCCTTTGCCAAGCTTTCCGCAGGATCCACGCTGAAAGACGCGGAGACAGCAACTTTTATGCCTGTGGATCTGCCGCACGACTGGCTGATCCGGGAAGAGAAAGATTTGTACGAAACGGCAGACGCCTGGTACAGGCGGACGATTGAACTTCCTGAAGATCATGAACCGGTGGTAATGCTCCGGTTTGACGGCGTATATATGGATTGCGACGTGCTGCTGAACGGAGAAATCCTCTGCAGCCATCCCTACGGATATACAGCGTTTGACGTGCCGCTGGGCAGGAAACTGAAGAGCGGCAAAAACGTAGTGACGGTCCATATCCGGCATCAAAGTCCCAACAGCCGGTGGTATTCAGGAAGCGGCATATACCGGGACGTATACCTGGTAACCCTGCCTGAAAACCATCTGATTCCCGATGGGATTTCTGTTAAGGAAAACTATACAGAAGAACTGGGATGGAGCGTGCAAATCAAAGCGGAAACCGCAGGAGAACCACAATCTTTTGAATGCGTCTTGCAGGATATGAGAGGTGAATCCGTCGGCAGAACAGCCGGTACGTCGGCAGAAGGATTCATCCGGGCTTTGATTCCCATCAAAGAAGGCAGACCCTGGTCTCCGGAGGATCCCTATCTTTATACACTGACCATCAAATACGGAAAACAGACCGAAGTCAAAAAGATCGGACTAAGGTCTGTTTTCGCTGATCCGGATCAGGGACTCTTCCTGAACGGCAGGAAAACCAGGCTGAAAGGCGTGTGCCTGCATCATGACCTTGGTGCGCTGGGCGCAGCTTTTCATGAAAAAGCGGCCCGCAGGCAGTTGAAACTCATGAAGGACATGGGCGTGAACGCTGTCCGGACGAGTCATAATCCCCCTGCGGAAAAATGGCTGGATCTGTGCGATGAGATGGGAATGCTGGTGGTTGACGAAGCCTTTGATATGTGGGAAAGGCCGAAAACAACATATGACTATGCACGGTTTTTCCCCGAATGGTATCAGAAGGACGTTGCCAGCTGGATCCGCAGGGACCGGTGCCATGCCTGCGTAATCATGTGGTCCATCGGCAACGAAATTTATGATATGCACGCGGATGAGCGAGGAACAGCCGTTACACAGCTTCTGGCAGATGAAGTACGGAAGCATGATCCGGAAAAACACGCCTATGTTACCTTCGGCTGCAATTATATGCAATGGGAAGGCGGACAGCGCTGCGCTGAAAGAGTGGATATCGTTGGATACAACTACGGGGAAAAGTTATATGAAGCGCATCATGCTGCCCACCCGAAATGGATTATCTGCGGAAGCGAAACCGGCAGCATCCTGTCCAGCAGGGGAATCTATCATTTTCCGATGAGCCAGAGCATCATGAGCGACGCGGATCAGCAGTGTTCCGCCCTGGGAAACAGCAATACCAGCTGGGGCGCGGACAGCCTGAAGCGGCTTATTACAGAAGACCTGCATCACTCCTTCAGCCTGGGACAGTTCATCTGGAGCGGCATCGACTATATCGGCGAACCTACGCCGTACCATACACGGTCCTGCTATTTCGGCCAGGCGGACACAGCCTGTTTTCCCAAGGATTCCTATTATCTTTTCAAAAGCTTCTGGAATCCGGAAAAAATGATCCATATCGGCGTGAACTGGGACTGGAATCCCGGACAGTTGATTGATATTCCGGTAATGACAAACTGCTATGAAACAGAACTTTTCCTGAACGGAAAATCCTGCGGAAAGCAGAAACCGGATTACAGCAGCATGGGAAAGTGCCTGCCGGTCTGGCAGCTGCCGTTCCGCCCGGGTACGCTGACTGCCAGAGGATATGATGAACAGGGGCAAATACTCTGTGAAGAAAGCATCAGGACACCGGGAGAAACAGCTCAGTTTTCCCTGACCCGTGAAGAAGAAAAACTGAAAAATGACGGGTGGGACCTGGCCTTTGTGACGGTGAGCGCGGAAGACAAGGAAGGAAATCCAGTCAGAAACGCACAGGACAGGATCAAAATCGCAGTCAGCGGCGGGGGACAGCTGATCGGTACAGACAACGGAGATTCCACCGATCCGGACAGCTATCAATGCGACTGCAGGAGGTTGTTCTCCGGAAAGCTGCTGCTGATCATCCGATCAAACGGAAAACATGAAGACGTATCTGTATGCATCCGGAGCAGCAATGGAATCTGTGCAGAGATGACAATACCTGTGGAGAAAGCAGAAATGAAAAAAGGCATTTCATGCATTCAAAAAGCTGCTGAAAAGCCTCTCACAGGCAGTGTTCCGGCACGCAGGCTGGAAATCCGGGCCATCGGCAGTACCAGGCTGACAGAGCAGAATCCTGAATGTTCCTTTGAATACCGCATCCTGCCTGCGGATGCAGGCGACATGCCCGTTACCTGGGAAGTGACCAACGCGGCGGGAATTGCATCCCCTTATGTAAAAATCACCGGGAAAAATCACAGGATAACTGTACGCGCAGAAGGGGACGGGCAATATTACCTGCGGGGACTGTGCGGAAGTCAGGACGGCGGATGTGAATTCATCAGCCAGATGGAATTCATTGCGGAAGGTACCGGTAATCCCGCCCTGGATCCTTTCTCCTATGTTTCCGCCGGACTGTACGACCTTCACAAAGGAAATATCGGTACGGGAAATGAAAAGGGGATAGCTTTTGACCGGTACGGGGAAAGCATGATCGGATTCAGCCGCGTTGACTTCGGTAAGACAGGATCTGATACAGTCACAGCGGACATTTTCGCGCTGAACGATGATCCCTATGATATGGAACTGTGGACCTGCGGGACAAACGGCACAGAACACCTGACAGCCGTGCTTCATTATGAAAAGAAAAGCATCTGGAATGTTTACCAGCCGGAAACATGGAAGCTTCCGGAAAGACTGACCGGACTTCAGACACTGAAATTCAGGATGAAGGACAAGGTCCACATGAAGGGATTTGTCTTTGAAAAACAGATGAACGCCTATATCCGCCATCCGGCGGGAAGCGCGGATCAGCTTTACGGCGACAGTTTCGAACAAACCGGAAACACCGTGACCCATATCGGAAACAACGTCACACTGGCCTGGAACGATATGGATTTCGGCGGAGAAAAAGACGTGACACTGGAGATCGAAGGGGAGACGCCGCTGGATCTCAACACGATCAGCATCCGGATTGTGAATAAAGAAGGAAAAGAATACGATACGGCGGCAGGCTTCAGCGGGAAAGGCGGAACAAAACAATGCTTCTCCGTCCGGGTGCCGGAAGGAGCCTGTACAGTCTCCTTTGTTTTCCTGCCCGGAAGCGCATTTGATTTCCACAGTTTCCGGTTTTACAGACCGGCAGCTGGACAGACTTGAAAGAATAAGGTAAAATAAATTAGTTAACCATTATGGAATTTTACTGTGAAAGGAGAGGCACATGAGTTCCGGACTCAAGAAACTCCTGAGTTTTCTGTTCATTGCGCTTTCCATCACAGTTGTCTTTTTTATTGCGTTCAGCAATGAAGACCTGTCGAACGCTTTTGACGCGATCAGACAGATGAACCTGACCTGGCTGGCCTGCATTTTGGGCTGCTGGCTGATCTATACGGTCTGCGACGGCCTCAATTACTGGTTCTATCTCAGGGGACAGGGATTCAAATTCAGTATCGGACGTGCTGTAAATGTGGCGCTGATCGGATTTTATTACTGCAATATTACGCCCAGCTCCGCCGGCGGACAGCCCATGCAGGTCAATTCCATGCGCAAGGCCGGGATCCCGGTCGGATACGGTACCATGGCAGTAACCATCCGGTTTATTACCAACCAGACGATGACGTCCCTGATCGCACTGGTGCTTTATATCCTGAATCACGATTTTGTCCATCAGCAGCTGGCCGGCGCCATCTGGATTGTACGGATCGGCTGGCTGATCAATTTTGCCGCGGTTCCGCTGGTTCTGCTGGCCGCGTTCAAGCGGAACTGGGTCCAGAAGTTTGCGGAGATGCTGATCAACAGGCTGGATAAGATGCATATAGTCCGCAATAAGGAAGCGGCGATCTCCAAGGTGACAGAGGTGCTGGATACCTACCATACCGCGCTGCTTGACCTGATGCATTCTCCCGGGCAGATTCTGCTGCAGTTTGCCTGTTCCACCATGGGGCTGCTGGCGCTGTTCGGCACAACCGTATTCGTCTATTATGCTTTCGGCCTTACCGGAACGCCCTGGTACCAGATCCTGACCATCAGCAGCCTGCTGTTTGTCAGCGCCAGCTATACGCCCCTTCCCGGCGCCAGCGGCGCACAGGAAGGCGGATTCCTGCTCTATTTCAGGGATATCTTCAAGGACGGTACTATCGGTCTCGCCCTGTTGATCTGGAGGTTCTTCACTTTCTACCTGTACCTGATCGTGGGCGTATTCACCATTATCCTGGAGAAGATTATCCTGCGCAGGGAAGCCCGGAAACGCAAAAACGCATCCAAAGCCGCCTGAGGGCGGCTCTTTTCATATACACGAAAAAAAAACTTGTAACGGACAGTGATTCCAGATAAAATCTGTCTATAAAGTTATCTTTTTTCATGAATGGAAAAGACAACTGAATGAGAACAGACAATGGAGGGGTTCCTGATGAAAAGGTTTCTTTTGGTTCTCACAATTCTGACGATGGTATTTGTTTCTGTTTCCTTTGCTGAAGGCACCATCGAAGGCCTGGAAGACGGCGTGCTGACCGTGGCCATGGAATGCGCCTATGCTCCCTACAACTGGGCCCAGCCGGATGATTCCAACGGCGCTGTGCCGATCGCGGGTTCCACACTGTACGCCAACGGCTATGACGTGATGACTGCCAAAGCCATCTGTGAAGCAAACGGCTGGGATCTTGAAATCAAACAGCTGGACTGGGATTCCCTGGTACCCGCCGTGCAGTCCGGCGTATGCGACGCGGTTATCGCAGGCCAGAGCATGACCAGTGAGCGTATGGAAGCCGTCGATTTTGCCGGACCCTATCTGTATGCCACCATCGTATGCCTGACCAGGAATGACAGCGCTTTCGCAGGCGCGAAGGGCATTTCCGAACTGAAGGGCGGTACCTGCACCAGCCAGACCGGAACCATCTGGTACGACGTATGCCTGCCCCAGATTCCCGAAGCCAAAATCCAGATGGCGGCTGAATCCGCTCCGGCAATGCTTATGGCGGTTGCTTCCGGCATGGTGGACTTTGTCTGCACCGATATGCCCACAGCCCAGGCTGCCCTGATTGCCTATCCGGAACTGGTGCTGCTTGACTTTGCCGGCAGCGGAGACGACTTTGAAGTATCCGATGAAGAAATCAACATCGGCGTATCCGTCAAAAAAGGCAATACCGCGCTGGTTGACAAAATCAACAGCGTACTGGAAGGCAAAACCGCGGATGATTTCAACGCATTGATGGCTGAAGCGATCAAGATCCAGCCCCTGGGCGATGAAGAATAAGAGACAAACAGGATAAGGAAGAAAATAATTTATGTTTGGCAAGCTCCTGTCTGATATCAGCGGATTATGGGCCAAATACGGTACGACATACCTGCAGGGGATAGGCAATACCCTGATCCTTGCCGTTACGGCAACGCTGATCGGATGTGTGATCGGATTCCTGTGCGGTATCCTGCAGACGATTCCCTGCGGAAAGAAAGACCCGGTGATCAAGCGGGTCCTGCTTCGTATTGTCCGCATTATCATCCGCGCCTACGTAGAGCTTTTCCGCGGTACGCCCATGATCCTGCAGGCCGTCTTTATCTTCTACGGTCTTCCGTATTTCTTTAATGTCAATTTCTCCAGCATATGGACGGTCAGTATCCTTGTTGTATCGATCAACACAGGCGCGTACATGGCAGAGTCCGTACGCGGCGGAATCATGAGTATCGATCCCGGTCAGTTTGAAGGCGCAAAAGCCATCGGCATGAACCACTGGCAGACGATGCTCTATATCATCCTGCCCCAGACGCTGCGGAATATCATGCCCCAGATCGGCAACAACTACATCATCAACGTCAAGGATACGTCTGTGATGTTCATCATCGGGTTCTCCGATTTCTTTGCCGCGCATAAGATGGTGGCCGGCGCCGTATTCAAGTATTTTCCTTCCGCTTTTATCGAGATGGGCGGATACCTGTGCATGACGCTGCTGGCTTCCTTCCTGCTGCGGAAGCTGGAAAAGAAACTGGCCGGGAAATCCAATTATGAACTGGTGACCACAGACCAGCTTGTCATGACAGCCGGAACATACAACTATCCGGACCACCAGGAAGCATCGCCCTTCGGCGATACCGACAAAGAGTGAAAGGAGAGGGACAATGAGCGAACACATTCTTGAAATCCGCCACCTCTCCAAAGCCTTCGGAACGCACGCCGTGCTGAAGGATATTGACTTTACGGTGGATAAGGGGGACGTGACCACCATCATCGGCGCCAGCGGAAGCGGAAAATCAACGCTGCTGCGATGCATCAACCTGCTGGAAACACTGACTACCGGTGAAATCCTGTTTCACGGGAAGGATATCACAGGACGCGGCGTCAATTCCTCCGCATACCGGGCCAAGGTCGGTATGGTATTCCAGAGCTTTAACCTGTTCAACAACCTGACCGTTCTGGCAAACTGCATGATCGGCCAGCAGAAGGTGCTGAAGACCGGACATGATGAAGCTCGGAAACGGGCCCTGTATTATCTGAACAAAGTAGGGATGGCGCCATACATCAATGCCAGGCCGGACCAGATTTCCGGCGGACAGAAACAGCGCGTGGCAATTGCCCGTGCCCTGGCCATGGAACCGGAGATCCTGCTTTTTGACGAACCTACCTCCGCACTGGACCCTGAAATGGTGGGAGAGGTGCTGGACGTCATGAAATCCCTGGCAACGAAGGATAACATGACCATGCTGGTTGTGACCCATGAGATGTCTTTTGCCCGGGACGTCAGCAGCCATGTGGTTTATATGGCTGACGGCGTGATCGAGGAAGAAGGGGACCCTGAAAAGATCTTCTCCAATCCCGAGAGTCCAAAGACGAAGGACTTCCTGAAAAGGATCCTCAACAACTGACTTGAATAATAAAAAAGGACTGAGAGAATCAGTCCTTTTTTACTGCAGGTACAGACATATTTTACTTGTTTCCGAACATTTCACATGATAGAATGTGAAACAGAAAACACCCGAACATTGATCCCGTCCAATCATTCTCCCCGGGAGGAAAAGACGATCATGCGCCGCAAGAGAATTGCCGTACTGATGGCCAGTATTGAGCGAGAATACCAGCAGCATTTCGCATCCGGCCTGGCTGAAGCCAGCGCCGGATACGGGATTGATATCTGCATATTCAACAGTATGGGATATATGGATGTTTCGCTGTCCACCAGTGAGACTGAAGAAAGCATGATCTATGACCTGCCGGACCTGGAGACATTTGACGGGATTATCTCCATGCCTGCTACCATGGGAAGCGAAGCCACGCTCCGGAAAATATTTGAAGTTATTACGCCCCTGAAAGGAAAGCCGCATATTTCCATAGACGTTATCCAGGAAAACGCGGTGACCATCCAGTTCAACGATAAAAACAGCGTGGAAGAGCTGACAGAACATATGATCAGCCGTCATGGCGCAAAACGCATCATGTATGTCTGCGGTCCGATGCATTCAGAAGTTGCCATGGAACGGCTGGATGCCTGCAGGAACATGATGCGCCGTTACGGCATTGAACTGGACGAAAAACTTCTTTTTGACGGACAATGGACGCGTACGGGCGGGAGGCAGGCGGCAGAGAAGATGCTCGCCATGCATGAAGCACTGCCGGACGCTATTCTGTGCGGCAATGACGATATGGCCCTGGGCGTGATAGAATACCTGAGCGAACACGGAATCCGCGTACCCAGGGATGTGGCTGTCACCGGATTTGACGCCTCCCGGGAGGCGGTGATGCGGGGTGTGACAACGATCCGCAGGCCGATTGACAGGACGGCTCAGAAAGCCATTGAAATCCTGAATAAATGGATTGACGGAGCAAAACCGGCGGAAAAAGTGATCCATATGAATACCATCCCGGTATACGGAGACAGCTGCGGATGCCTGAAGAACCAGGAGCACCTGAATGAAATGCTGCGAAACCTGGGAACGGAAAAATGGAACATGGAAACAACCCTTACCTGCATCAGTATGTACGCGGGAAGCATGGCCGGGGTCGGTGACGAACAGGAGGCTCATCACAGAATCCAGGAATTCATACGGTACTGGGATATCCGCGACTTTTTCCTTTGCGTCGATCCGTCGGTCTGCAGGGAAACGGACAGGGAAGAGACAGGAAACAGATCCTATCCGGACGAAATGCTGCTGTTATACGGCATGACGGACGGGAAAACCTATCAGCCGGTCCTTTATTCCATCCATAACCTGGTTCCGGCATTTGATGAGGAAAGGAAAACAACGCTGTGCCTGATCTTCTGCCCGCTGTATTACCGGAACAGAAGTTTCGGGTACGTGGGGCTGAATCCGGGCAGCCTGACCAGCGGAGCGGCCCTGTATCCCTTCCTGATGCTCCTGAACGGGGCCCTGATGAGCCTCTACCTCCAGACCAATATCAAAAGATACACGAGCACTATAGAGCAGATGGCTATCAGGGATATCATGACCGGATTGCTGAACCGGAGGGGATTCCTGGAAAAAGCCCCGGCGGTGATGGAAAAAGCCAGAAAAGATAACAAGGTGTTTGCCATTCTCAGCGCTGATATGAACCATATGAAGCATATCAACGATGAATTCGGCCATCAGTCCGGCGACATCGCCATCTGCAGGATGGGAAAGGCAATGGAAAGCCTGGGAGAATTCTCCTTTGTTCCCGTTCATATCAGCGGAGATGAATTCCTGGCCTACGGCATCCTCGACAGTACGGAAGAGGCGGAGAAACTCAAGGACTGCGCCAGGGAAGCGATCAGCGACCTGAATGCAAGGGATCCCTGGATTTGTGATATCAGCGCCAGTTTCGGTATTTACGCGGAAATTCCGGGGAAAGAGGATACCCTTGACCAGTATATGACGATGGCTGACAGGCGGATGTATGAGGAAAAGAACAGCCGTAAATTCGGACGAAGGAAAGAAGACCTGAAGATAAACAATGAAAAAGGCTGAAACCGTTCAGTGTTTCAGCCTTTTTGAATCCGGAAACCGGAATTATTCCTCGCTTCCGCGCATTTCGGTAAAGCGTTTGAAAAGGATGTCTTCCAGCTCTTCATCGGGAGCGTTGTAAACATCGTTGCCTTCTTCATCCTGTTCAATCTTCAGGAAGAAAACAGCGTCATCCTCTTCCGGCTCAGCCAGGGCGAGATAAACATCTCCCTCGTATTCCAGCGCATCAACGAAAATGAAGGATACGGTTTCACCGTCATCACCGATCATTTCGATGATATCGCCTTCGGTCAGGGCGTTCACATCATCCTGTTCAAAGGAATCCTCATTGTTTTTGATTTCATCGCTCATGATATTAACCCTCCTTGTTTTTATTTTCTTCCAGCCACTGCCGGAGTATTACCGAAGCGGCAATCATATCCACCTTCTGCTTCCGCCCGGCGCGGGAAACTCCGCCCTCAATCAGCGCATCCTCCGCAGAGACCGTGGACAAGCGTTCATCCTGGAAAACAACCTGCAGACCTGCTTTGACCAGCTGATCGCAGAACTGGCGGACCTTCTGCGCCTGAAAGCCCTCGGAACCGTCCATATTCAGCGGCAGGCCGGAAAGAATACGGTTGGTCTCATAGCGTTCACAAATGGAAACAATCCGGCGCGTATCCGGCCCCCAGCCAACCCGCTGGATCACCTCCACGGGAGAGGCGATGGTTCCGGTGGGATCTGAAACAGCCACACCGATCCGGACGTCACCGATATCCAGGCAGACAATTCGTTCGTTCATACTTCTTGGAAAAAAGCGTGCCTCCGGAGATACAGCAGGCTGTTCCGGAGGCAGCGTTCTATCAGTCGTGGTTGCTGTTGCGGCGGGGAGGACGACGGTTTCCATCATGACGGGAGAAATCCGTTCCGGAAGCATATTCAATGTCGTTCCTGATCAGATTAATCCGGCCCTGGGCGTCAATCTCGTTGACCTTGACTTCCAGCTCGTCACCGATATTGACAACATCTTCCACCTTTTCAACCCGCTTGTTGTCCAGCTTGGAAATGTGGATCATACCGTCCTTGCCGGGAGCCAGTTCCACAAAGGCACCGAAGTTCATGATGCGGACAACCTTTCCGGTATACACATCGCCGACTTCGATATCCTTGGCAATGCCCTCGATGATGTGGCGAGCCTTATCGGCAGCCTGCTGATCAGGCGTGGAGATAAAGACGCTGCCGTCATCCTCGATATCAATCTTCACACCGGTTTCAGCAATGATCTTGTTGATCATCTTTCCGCCGGGTCCGATGACTTCGCGGATCTTCTCGGGATTGATGGTGAAGCGGATAATCTTCGGAGCGTAGGGGCTCAGTTCAGCCCTGGGCTGTCCGAGGGTATCCAGCATGATCTTCAGGATATGCAGGCGGCCTTCCAGTGCCTGACGCAGCGCCTGCTGCAGGATGGCACGGTTGATACCCGCAATCTTGATGTCCATCTGCAGGGCAGTGATACCATTCATGGAACCGGCAACTTTGAAGTCCATGTCGCCAAGGAAGTCTTCCAGGCCCTGGATGTCAGTCAGGACAGCCAGCTTGCCGCTTTCCTTATCGGTGATCAGACCCATGGCCACACCGGCAACGGGGGCATGAATCGGAACGCCGGCGTCCATCAGGCTCAGTGTGGAGCCGCAGACGGAAGCCATGGAAGAAGAACCGTTGGAGGACAGGATTTCACTGACCAGACGCAGGGCGTAGGGGAATTCTTCCTCAGAGGGGATGACGGGCAGCAGGGCCCGTTCAGCCAGAGCGCCGTGACCGATTTCGCGGCGGCCGGGGCTCTTCAGACGGCCGGCTTCACCGGTGGCATACGGCGGCATATTGTAGTGATGGATGTAGCGCTTGAAATCTTCACTGCTCAGGCCGTCCAGGGTCTGACCTTCGCTGACAGTGCCCAGGGTGGTCACAGTCAGGGCCTGGGTCTGGCCGCGGGTGAAGATAGCGCTGCCGTGGGTCCGCGGAAGGACGCCGACATCGCACCAGATGGGGCGGATTTCGGTAACCTTGCGGCCGTCAGGACGAATACCCTCATTCAGGATCTTCGCGCGCATGACTTCTTTATTGAGGTAGTACAGCGCATCCTCAATTTCGCTTTCGCGGCCTTCGAACTTTTCAGCCAGGGCAGCCAGGGTCTCCTGCTTGGTCTGCGCTTCACGCTGCTGGCGTTCAGAACGATCGAAAGTATCGAAGGTCCAGACGCACTTGTCATAGGCAAATTCACGAACAGCGGCCTTGATGTCATCACCGGTGGTGATCAGCGGCACAACCTGCTTTTCCTTGCCGATTTCGGCAACGATCTGCTTCTGGAAGGCAACCAGCTTTTTGATCTCTTCGTGACCAAAGAGGATGGCGTCGAGCATGGTTTCTTCGGACAGTTCCTTGGCACCGGCTTCAACCATCATGATGGCCTCTTCCGTACCGGCCACATAGAGGCTCAGATCGCTTTCAGCACGCTGGGCTTCATCGGGGCAGATGACAAACTGACCGTTGACACGGCCCACCAGCACAGCGCCGGTCGGTCCGTTCCACGGAATATCGCTGACAGCCAGGGCAACGGAAGAACCGATCATGGCCGGGATTTCCGGAGGAACATCCTGTTCCACGCTGAGGATGGTGACAACAACCTGGACATCGTTCCGCATTCCCTTTTCGAACAGGGGGCGGAGAGGACGGTCGATCAGGCGGCAGGTCAGGGTAGCCTTTTCAGAGGGACGGCCTTCACGCTTGATGAAACCGCCGGGGATTTTGCCAACGGAATACTGCTTCTCTTCCACATCAACTGCGAGAGGGAAGAAATCCACGCCTTCGCGGGGAGCGGGAGCCATGGTGGCATTGACCATAACGACGGTATCGCCCAGGTGGACCCAGACAGAACCGTTGGCCTGCTCACAGTACCTGCCGAACTCCAGCGTCAGGGGACGGCCGGCAAAATCCATTGTGTACTTTTTGGATTCCATACGTTTCACTCCTTCTAAAAAATTGTCTCCGGAGCGCCGTATGCTATCATATGAAAACCCCGCCGGGAT
Source organism: Clostridiales bacterium FE2011 (assembly GCA_017569305.1). NCBI lineage: Bacteria > Bacillati > Bacillota > Clostridia > Eubacteriales > Clostridiales bacterium FE2011. The sequence goes on from CP069418.1 coordinate 3,481,005, forward strand.
TTATACCGGGGATTTTCAAGGGATAACATACGAAACTCCGCGTTCCGGGATATCTTTTAAAGCCGCCGGAGAGTTTATCTTCCGGCGGCTTTAAAAAGCGACTTGGTACCGGGAAACGGTTATTATTTACGCAGGTTCAGCTTGGAAATCAGGGAACGGTAGCGCTCAATATCCGTTTTCTTGAGGTACTCGAGCATGTTGCGGCGGCGGCCAACCATCAGCAGCAGACCACGATTGGAATGATGGTCGTTCTTGTTGCTCTTCAGGTGCTCGTTCAGGTGATTGATTCTCTCTGTGAGGAGAGCGATCTGAACTTCGGGGGAGCCGGTGTCGCCTTCATGCTGTGCATAAGCGGCAATAATCTCGGATTTGTTCATGGGAAAATTCCTCCTTTAATGACCGGACGGGCCGGTATTTCATGTCCGCCAATTGCCGTGAACCCGGAGTATCGTTGGAGACTCGATAGTCTGAGCAGACGGTTCATACACGAACGACGTATATAATAACAAAAATAGAACGATTTGTAAACTGCCAAAGCGGAAAAAAGTGAACTTTTTCAACAAATCCGGCGTCATGACATTATAACTGGTACAAGGCAACGCCGGTTTTTCCGTCAAATTCATTCACCATAACTGATACAACTTCACTGTGACTGGTGGGGATATTTTTACCCACATAATCAGGACGGATCGGCAGTTCCCGATGGCCGCGGTCTATGAGCACCGCCAGCTGGATGGAATCCGGACGGCCGTAATGGAAGACGGCTTCAATCGCCGCACGCACCGTACGTCCCGTATAGATCACGTCATCCACGAGAATAACCTTTTTGCCGTTGATATCGCAGGGAATGGAAGTGGCGCCGGTTTCGGGAAGATCACTGACTTCGGTCAAGTCGTCCCGGTAGAGTGAAATATCGATGCTGCCCAGGGGAACATCCGTCCCCTCAAAGCTGCGGATATTATCCCGCAGGATGGCGGCAAGCGGCATCCCCCTGCGATGAATCCCCAGCAGGATAATATCGGCTGTGCCGTTGTTTTTTTCAATAATTTCGTGGGTGATGCGCTTCATGCTTCGAAGCACAGCAGCTTCATCCATGATTTCAGATTTCAGTTCCATAAAGTTTAAAAGGGCGGGGTACAGTTCAGTACCCCGCCGAACCTTTCAACGTATTTAACGAATTACTGATCGTTTTTCGCGGGGCGGTTGAAAAGCAGGTTCACGATGATACCGAGGATCAGAGCGCAGGCGATTTCGGTAATCGTGACAGAACCGATCTTCAGCGTCATGCCGCCGATACCGGCAATCAGGATCACGGAAGCGGTGAACAGGTTGCGGTTGTCGTTCAGGTCAACAGGCTGGAGCATCTTCAGACCGGAAACAGCGATGAAGCCGTACAGGGTGATGCAGACGCCGCCCATGACGCAGCTGGGAATCGTGCTCAGGAAGGTTACGAAGGGAGCAAAGAAGCTGGCAGCGATGGCAATGATCGCGGTGCACAGGATCGTGATGACGGAAGCATTGCCGGTGATGGCCACGCAGCCGACGGACTCACCGTAAGTGGTGTTGGGGCAGCCGCCGAAGAAGGCACCGGCCATGGAGCCGATACCGTCGCCCAGCAGGGTGCGATGGAGGCCGGGCTCCTCGAGCAGATCCTGATCGATGATGGTGGACAGGTTCTTATGGTCTGCAATATGCTCGGCGAAAACCACGAAGGCTACGGGAACATAGGCAACCGCGATGGAGAGGATATACTTGGCCGTGATGGTCTGGAAACCTTCGAAGGCCTTGATGAAGGTGAATTCAGGAACCCATTTCATGGAGCTGAAAGCGGTGAAATCGAGCACTTTCAGTGCGTCATTGCCGGAAGCGTTGCCGATCAGGGTGAAGATGAGGGCAACAATGTAGCCGGCAACAATACCGATAATGAAGGGAATCAGCTTCATCATTTTCTTTCCCTTGACGGAGCAGAAGACAACCGTCAGCAGGGTGACAAGGGCGCAGATCAGGCTGACCCAGCCCTGGGTATTCATGATATAAGTGCCGTTATCCAGCACAGCACCCTTCAGGGCATCGCCGATGGCGTTGCCGGCCAGGGACAATCCGATGATGGCAACGGTAGGGCCGATAACGACAGCGGGCATGAGCTTACGGACCCAGGCAACACCGGCATACTTGACGATGATGGCGATGATCACATAAACCAGACCGGCGAAAACGGCACCGATCACCAGGCCGGCATAGCCAACCGCGGTGGAGGCAGCGCCGCCGAAAGCGGCAAACATGGAACCGAGGAATGCAAAACTGGAACCAAGGAACACAGGGCTCTTGAACTTGGTGAAGAGCAGGTAGACAATCGTACCGACGCCGGCGCCGAAAAGGGCGGCGCTCTGGCTCATGCCGTTGCCAACAATGCTGGGGACGGCGATGGTCGCAGCCAGGATCGCAAGCAGCTGCTGGAGCGCGAAGACGATCAGCTGACCGAACTTGGGTTTGTCATTGACCTTGTAGACCAGATTCATAGGGGAGACCTCCTTATTATTTTTCGGAGGGTCTTGTAAAGAAAAAGCCTGCCGGCATGAAAACTGGCAAGCTACGATCCTTACTGACTATATGCGGCCGTATCTTGTCGGTATCCCGTACCGTCTTAAAGACCCACCGGACATAATATACCACAAGATCTTGTGGTATTCCATTTCATAAGTATGACAAAAGCATAAATAAAATTAGTAAGCAAAAGCAGAAAAAAAGAGCTTGACAAACATATTTGAATAAGATAATATACAAAAGCCGCTTGCGGAAACCGGGTCAGGAACGCAAGAGTCAAAGGCAACGGGAGCATAGCTCAGCTGGGAGAGCATTTGCCTTACAAGCAAAGGGTCACAGGTTCGAGCCCTGTTGTTCCCACCAAACATATGGCCCGGTAGCTCAGTTGGTTAGAGCGCCAGCCTGTCACGCTGGAGGTCGAGGGTTCGAGCCCCTTCCGGGTCGCCATATTTGCCTTGGTAGCTCAGTCGGTAGAGCATGTGACTGAAAATCACAGTGTCGGTGGTTCGATTCCGCCCCAAGGCACATTTTATGCGGTAGTAGCTCAGTTGGTAGAGTGCCACCTTGCCAAGGTGGATGTCGCGGGTCCGAGTCCCGTCTACCGCTCCATTTTTATGGTGCCATAGCCAAGCGGTAAGGCGAAGGTCTGCAAAACCTTTATTCTCCGGTTCGAATCCGGATGGCACCTCACAGAATACCGGAGTTGTACTCCGGTATTTTCATTTTCCCCCGATGTTTTGAAATGTATACATGTTAACGTTTGCATTTATATAAAAAAACTCTGTACAAAATAAAAGCGTCATGATATACTCTGACAGTAAACCCAACCCCTGGTAGTAACTACGCGGTTCATTTCCTCTATGGTTGTTACTCATAACCATTGTCTGGAACGGGGCACGAATCTTCACCAATGGCGCGGGTAAACAACATTTTTAGGAGGATATGATCCATGTACGAAGACAAGACTCTGACCTGTCGTGACTGCGGCAACGAATTCGTTTTCTCTGCCAGTGAGCAGGAATTCTTTGCCCAGAAGGGCTTCCAGAATGAGCCCACCCGCTGCCCTGCCTGCCGCGCTGCCCGTCGGGCCCAGAACGGCAATGGCGGTGCTCCCCGGCAGATGTTCACCGTGATCTGCGACGGCTGCGGCTGCGAAACCCAGGTTCCCTTCCAGCCCCGCGGAGATCGTCCCGTGTACTGCCGTGACTGCTTCGAAGCACAGCGTCAGAACCGGTTCTGATTCATCAGAAACAAAAAGGACTGCCATCAGGCAGTCCTTTCTTTTTATACTTTATTTACACAGACCGTCCACAAGCTCCTGGAGGCGGTCCAGGTTTGCTTCCGCTTCCGCTTCAGAGGCTGCCCTTGTAAAAAGGTATGCCTTGAGCTTGGGTTCCGTACCGGAGGGACGGACAATAAACTGTTCATCAGACGAAAGCGCGAAGGAGAGGACATCGCTCTTCGGAAGACCTGTGTCATCATTCAGATAATCAATCCGTGTACAGCTGTTCAGACGGACATCTGAAAAGTGCGAAAGGGGCGCACGAAGCGCGGACATGATGCTGTTCATCTTCCTGGAGCCGTTTTCGCCTTCATATTCATAGGTCAGCAGGCGCTGGACATAGAGGCCGAATTCCGCGCGCAGCTCTTGCAGACGATCCAGGAGCGTAAGTCCCTGCTCCTTGAGCCCGGCGGCCATATCGCAGAGAAGCAGGACCGCGTTAACGGCATCCTTGTCCCGGACATCCGTACCGGAAAGATAGCCGTAGCTTTCCTCAAATCCGAAGAGGAAGCGATCCGCCTGGCCCTCCGCTTCCAGCAGGCCGATCTGTTCGCCAATATATTTGAAACCGGTCAGCACATTCCGCAGTTCCAGGCCGTATTTATCACACAGGGCACGGGCCATTTCCGTGGTGACAATGGTTTTGACCACAACAGGGGGAAGGCTGCCCTGAACGGGAAGACGGTTGCGGCAGAGATAATCCAGCATGAGAATCCCCATATCATTGCCGCTGATCAGCCTGACATCATTGCCAACGCGGACGCCTGCGCCCATACGGTCACAGTCCGGATCTGTGGCGAAGCACAGATCCGCCCCGGTTTCAACGGTCTTCTGAATGGCGAGGTTCATCGCCTCACGGATTTCCGGATTCGGATAAGGGCAGGTGGGGAAGTGTCCGTCAGGCAGTTCCTGCTCGGTTACGATATCGACACGGATATTGCCGAGACGCTTCAATATTTCACGTACAGGCACATTTCCGGCGCCGTTAAGGGGTGAATAAACCACGTGAAGATGTTCGGAGGCCGGACGGGCCCGCAGGCTGAGAACAGCCTGATAATAGGCTTCTATGGTCTCATCGTTAATATACCGGATTGTACCTGCTGCCAGATGCTTCTCAAAGGAGGGAAGGCTGTCAGAAAGATCGGGCTGTTCACTGATCTTCTTCTGGATCAGATCAGCGGCCTCCAGCGTAATCTGGCAGCCGTCGGCTCCGTAAACCTTATATCCGTTGAATTTGGCAGGATTATGAGAGGCAGTGACCATTACGCCGGCGGACGCGGAGAGATGGCGTACCGCAAAGCTGAGCATAGGCGTTGGCTGAAGCCGGGGATAGAGCCAGACTTTGACGCCGCATTCGGCAAGAACAGCGGCTGTCAGCTCCGCAAAATCACGGGAATGGATCCGGCTGTCGCAGCTGACAGCACAGGAAGGATTGCTGAAGGTATCCAGCAGGTAACGGGCAAGGCCGCGTGTGGCCTTCATGACCGTAAAGAGATTCATCCGGTTTGTACCCGCGCCAAGCACGCCCCGCAGGCCGCCGGTGCCAAAGGCAAGATCCCTGTAAAAACTGTCATTGATCTGATCCTGATCCATGGACCTGAGCTCAGACAGCAGCTCTTCCGTCATCGCGGAACAGTTCATCCAGGATTCATACTTTTCCATCAGTGTCATAATGTTGCTTCCCTTCAATCAAAATAAAAAAGCGTACCATCCGGTACGCGTGGAATATCAGATTACGCCTTGTCTTCCGGAAGAATAGAGCTGTCCTTTACGGAAAGGATGGATCTTTTCCGTATCCCAGGTAAAACCGTCGAGGGTCATACGGATCCCGTTTTCCGCGAGCAGGTTGGCCACATCCTCAAAGAGCACATAGAGATGACGGGCGAAGAAACCGGCCTGGGAACCGGCGGGCTGACACAGCAGGTCATTGATGCCCCAGACGCGGATCGGATCATAGCCGTCAAAGGCGAAGGAAGAAGCGTAAGGGGTAATACTGGCGCCCCGGAGATCACAGGGGGTATCACCAAGCCAGCTGCCGGCATTGCGGAGAAGACCGTAAAAGCACTGGATCACACGAACCGGGAGGGAAAAACACAGCTCATCAATAAAAGAACCGTCCACCCGGTAGGTGCTGAAGGAGAGAATACGGTTTTCATAAAGGATGACGCAGAAACCGCCGTCCATGGCGCGCTGATCCTGCAGGAGGGGACGGAATTTGTACTGAAAGACAGGTTTGCTGCCGTAACCGGCAATCATTCCGCATACACCTCCTGAATCATCACTTTATACTTTATAATATCTAAATATATGATTCAGGTCAATAAGTTTCCACTACATGTTGTAGTCAAATTTGTGAATTTTTTGTAATATTTTGGACTATTTCTGCAGAAAGCTCATGAAAGCATCCCGGTTCTCCACAGGCGTCGTCGTGGGACGTCCCAGATCCGAACGAGAGCCGCAGGCACACCTGACTTCAATGAGGACAGGTCCGGCCGCACCGGGTAGAGACTCTTTCAGAATGGACTGCAGGGCCTCTTCTGAATCCGCAGAAAAAACTGATGGATAACCGGCCGCCGACGCCAGCGCAGGAATATTCATGCTGCTGCCGCAGACAGGCATGCCTCCCACGGTCTCGTGGGCGCCGTTATTGATAATAACGTGAACCAGATTGGACGGAAGGCGTTTTCCGATGACCGGGAGGGCACCCAGGTGCATGAGGCTGGCACCGTCGCCATCCAGGCACCAGACTTTTCTCCCCGGTTTTTCCACAGCAATCCGCAAGGCAATCATCGCGGCATGCCCCATGGAACCGACGGTCAGGAAATCACGGGAATGATCTTCTCCCCTTGATTCACGCAGTTCAAAGATTTCACGGGAAAGTTTGCCCGTTGTGGACACAAACACGTCATCAGGACCGGAAGCAGAAAGAATGATTCCGGCTGCCGTTTCCCGCGACATCCGGTATTGATTGCCGTATTCCGGTTTGCAGTCGGACTGTAGCGCCCCTTTCCTGACCACAATGGCGGCGGTTTTTCCGCGGCTCATCTCTGCAAGGAGTTCATTGAAACCGCAAAGGAAAGCTTCATCTGAAGTATCGGTAGAAAGAATCCTGTAAGGAATGCCCAGGATGTCCAGTTGTTCCAGGGTCACAACGCCCTGCTTTTTATGCTGCGGTTCATCCTTGACACCAGGTTCCCCCCGCCAGCCCACAACCAGCAGGCAGGGAAGGGCATAAACCTCAGGATCCATCAGGGAGGCCAGGGGATTAACCGCATTGCCGAGTCCGCTGTTCTGCATATAACAGAGACCGGGACGGCCGGAAGCCAGGTAATGCCCGGCGCATAAAGCAATTGCTCCGCCCTCATTATGGGCGACAACATGACTGTCACTGTCTGTGCCGTAACGGGCATAAAGCTCATTGCAAAGTGCTTTCAGGAGTGAATCCGGCACGCCGGTAAAGAAATCAATACAGGCTTTCTGACAGGCATCCAGAAGAACAGAAACATGCATAGAAGCCACTCAATCCTTCCAGTCGAGAGGATAGTCGGAAACAGCATAATCCAGGTATTTCCTGCCGTTATCCTTCAGGGTATTGATGATTCCTTCCTTCTTCATATCATCGGTAATCGGTGTGGGCGTGTAGTTGTTCCGGTCCTTAATGGACGTAATACGGATCGGAATGATCCGGAAGCCGAGGTTGGAGGCTTCCTGGGTGTTCTTATCCACAAGGAAGCGGGTCTGGAAAATATAAGAGTTCATATCATCCGGCTTGTCGTTGCCGGAGAAACAGAAATTGCCCAGGGAATAACAGATATATACGCCGTTATACAGCTCAATGGGATTGATGCGGTGGGAATGATGGCCGATGACGAGATCAGCGCCGCTGTCTACGGCAAGCCGGCCCATTTTGATCTGGTTCTGGGTGGGACTGTAGTCCTTTTCACGGCCCCAGTGGAACGATACGATCACGATGGGATACTTTTCCTTGGTTGACTTTATGTCTGCAGCCACCTTGTCATACAGATTGTCATATCCGCCAGCCTGTGGTTTATCGTAACGATCTATGCAAAGGTAGCTCAGCATTGCGATCTGGATACCGTTGACATAGAAGACACCGATTTCTTCTGAATTAGAGTATACAACTCCGGCGTTCCGGAGTGTATCCTTGGTGTCCTCGTATCCTTCCTGGCCATGATCCATGACATGGTTGTTTTCCAGGCTGACCGCCTCAACGGAATTATCTGTCAGCACATTCACATAGGAAGGGGCAATGTTGAACAGGAAACTGTTTCCCTTTTTGTTATCCGGTACGTATTTCGTTTCAGTAAAGGTACCCTCAAAATTGACCAGGGTCATGGTATCGTTTTTAAAGATATCCCGGACATTGGCCATGGTGAAGTTGATATTGTTATCGTTTTTCTCCAGTTCGGAATAAAACTTTTTGCCCTTTTTGTGATAATTATCCCCGCCGATGGTAAAATCCCCGGTGCAGGTAACGGTGATAATCGTATTGCCGTTGCTGTCCAGCTGATAGGTGGAGCTTTCCTCCTCGGTAAGATCGATGACTTCTTCAATATCCAGTTCATCCTCAGCCCGGACACAGGCAGGCAGAAGCAGCAATACGGACAGAAACAGCGCGGCTATTTTTCTGAACATTTGATAATCCTCCAGGTTATTCAGGAACGGGAAGCGACAAAATCCGCAATCCGCTCCAGGGCAACGTTGATCTTATCAACGGCTGTCGCGTAACAGCAGCGAATATGGCCTTCTCCGGAAATACCGAAAGCGTTGCCGGGAACAGCGGCGACGTTCTTTTCCTTCAGAAGCTCGGAACAGAATTCCTCACTGGTCAGGCCGGTGCGCTGGATAGAGGGGAAGACATAGAAAGCACCGTAAGGCTCAAAGCATTCCAGCCCCATTTCCCTGAAAGCAGTGACCATCAGCCTGCGGCGGCGGTCATAGCTTTCCCTCATGGCAGTTACGGACTCATAATTGTTTTCCCGGCCGATCCGGAGAGCGGCGGTGGCAGCCACCTGGCCCTGACGTGGCGCGCACATGATGGCATACTGATGAATCTTGTTCATGACCGTGATGATCTCTTCCGGACCGCAGGCATAGCCGACCCGCCATCCCGTCATGGCAAAGGATTTGCTGAAGCCGTTGATTGTAATCGTCCGCTCCATCATGCCCGGCACAGAAGCGAAGGCAGTATGGGTATGCCCGTCGTAAACAAGCTCAGAATAGATTTCATCCGAAATGACCAGCAGATCATGATCACGGATAACCCGGGCAACAGCTTCCAGGTCTTCCTTTTCCATGATGGCGCCGGTCGGGTTGTTTGGATAAGGCAGGATCAGCAGCTTGGACTTTGGGGTGATTTTTTTCTCCAGCGCTTCAGCCTTCAGACGGAAATCATCTTCCTGACGGGTTTCAACCGGAACGGGAACGCCGCCGGCAAAAATAACGCCGGGCGCATAGGAAACATAGCTGGGATCGGGAACCAGGACTTCGTCTCCTTCTGTAATCAGGGCGCGCAAAGCCACATCGATTGCTTCAGAAGCACCGATGGTGACCAGTATTTCAGTTTCAGGATGATAGGAAATATTGTACCTGCCGGACAGATAAAGGGAAATTTCATTGCGAAGCTCAATCAGGCCGCGGTTCCCGGTGTACTGGGTTTCACCGTCAAGCAGGGAGTTGATCGCAGCGTCACGGAACAGATACGGGGTTTTAAAATCGGGTTCACCGACACCCAGGGAGATGGCATCCTTCCGGGAAGCGGCGAGATCAAAAAAACGCCGGATACCGCTGGGCGGTACAGCAGCAATCCTGCTGTTCAGATACTGGTCGTAGTTCACGGTGAGATCACCAGCCTGTGATCGGCATCATCGGTTTCGAAAACGACGCCTTCTTCTTTATATCTTTTCAGCACAAAGCTGGTCGCCGTGCCGGTGACCGTTTCAAGCGGGGAAAGCTTGGAAGCGACAAAGGCCGCCAGCTCCTTCAGTGTACGGGCTTCCACAAGAACGAGAAGATCGTAGGAACCGGACATCAGGTACACGCTTTTGACCTCATCAAAGCGATAAATCCGGCGGGCGATCGCGTCAAAACCCATGTCTCGCTGGGGCGTGACACGCACTTCGATCATAGCTTCCACACGTTCACGATCAGTACGGTCCCAGTTGATCATGGGGCTGTAACGAAGAATAATCTTCCGGTTTTCGAGATCTTCTATTGCAGATGCAACCTCTTCCAGGGAGGCTCCGGTCATAATGGCCATCTTTTCAAGGGGAATACGGCAGTCTTCCTTAAGAATATCAAGGAGGGATGCTTCGAGTTTCGTCATTTTCTGATGCTTCCTTTCCTGAATATAAAAACACAGATATTTTACATCATTCACAGGGACATGACAAGCGAGAAACAGGGAAGGTACCGTACGGACATAAAGGTATAAAAAAACTTCCTGATTTTCATCAGGAAGTAAAAGTCTGGGTGAGAGGATTCGAACCTCCGGCCTCTTGAACCCCATTCAAGCACGCTACCAAACTGCGCCACACCCAGATAATCCACATTGCCGTCCCGTTTGTTCCGACAACGTCGATTACTATATCACGCGTATCAGGCGATGTCAATAGTTTTTTGATCATCTGCCTGCGAAAAAAGCCTGATAAAAGAGAGAGATGAACGGGAAAAGGAATTACTTTGCGCCGTTCTTCAGGGATTCAACCTGAGTACGAAGCTCTTCAACTTCCTGCTGCATGGAAACGGACTGTTCGGCCCATTCTGAAAGAGACTGGCTGGCCTCCTTCAGGTTATTGTTGACGAGTTTCAGGTCGTCCTGAAGCGCCCGTTTATCAGCGTCGATGGCTTCCCAGGTATTCCGGCTTTCCTCAAGACGGAGTTCAACATCCTTCAGCTGAGACCGAAGGCTGAAAAGATTGAGCCCGCAGACCACCATCAGCATAACGGACATGATCAGCGCTATACTCAGGATGATTTTCAGCTGCTTATTCATTGTTCCTGACCCTCCGATCCTGAACCGAGTTTTTCCTCCAGTTCCTTTTTCTCCTGGCGGAGCTGCTTGCGTTCTTCCTTCAGCGCCTTTTTTTCTTCAGCTGCCTGGTCTGCCAGGGGCTGGACGCGGGACAGTTCCTCCTGTGCAGCTGCCAGGGCTTCCACAGTCTCATCATACTCATGCTGCTGTTTTCGTTCACGTCCCTGGCTTGTTTCCAGGCTGACATTCGCGTCCTGCAGTCTGAAACGCATGCTGCTGACGGTGGGAAGATACCAGGCAATAAACAGGACACACAAAAGCATGACGAGTACAAAGAGAACAGGGAAAACAGATTTCCGTCGGTTCATGGCACTTACCCTCCGATATTTAAGAGTGATGACAGTTTGCCTTCAGGAATGTGATAACCTGATTCCACCAGGGGAACAGGACGTCATTGACAGAACGGTAGATTTCATGGCGGGAGCCTGGAACAGATACAAACTGTCCGTTTCTGACCCTGCCGATAAAGGCCTGCTGAGGTTCACGCTCCACGCTGAAGTCTGTTTCCGCAGAGAAAAGGATGACCGGACAGGCAATGCGTTCAGGCGCCCCCGGAGCCAGGATCTGTTCCGTAACATGAATGGCTTCATAGGACCAGCGATAGGACGGGACGCTGTTCCTGAATTCAGTGCGGGCAGCTTTGACATCATCATACCAGGAGAAACGGTCCGGATCAGTGGCGCAGGAAGTGCTGAAGTCCTCCGGCCCGGAATAAGGTTTCATGAAGAAAGGACAGTGTTTGCCGCGGCCCATAAAAGAAGCTATGGAGGAAAGCGCGGAAGCCACCGGAACAGGAACGGAGCGGATATATGGCGCAATCATCGGAGATGAAAAAACAGCGCCTGCGACGTCATGATTTCCACGCTCCAGGAAGAGAGACGCAACGGCGCCGCCCATAGAATGCGCAAACAGGAAACAGGGAGAAGGCATACTCTTCCTGTATGTATCATATATGATCTGCAGATCTTCCACATATTCCGAAAAATGATCCACATGGGTTACAGAAATATCCGGAATCCCGTCCGCCCTCCAGGAACGACCATGACCGCGCTGGTCATAAGCCACGACAGAAAAGCCCTGATGCAGCAGGGAAAAGATCAATTCAGAATATTTCAGCGCGTTTTCAGTAAAACCATGGACAATGAAAACCGTGCCGACAGGATGCTCCGCCTGGTAAGAAACGCAGTACAGGGGCCGGTTTTCAAAGCCGGGAACGACAGAAACACTGCCCCTGGACTCAAGCCAGGGCAGGACGGTTCCGTTTATGACCCGGCTGTAGGATGAACCGGCCTGAACAAGATATTCCTCGTTGAAATCGCCCGCCATGTGACCGCCTCCTGTCTGTGACTGAAATTTCATCAGTAGGATTTTGTCTTAAAGCGTTTGTGGATACGATAAGGATTATAGAATGTCTGGGGAGTGCTGACAGAAACGTTCAGGGAACGATTCCGGGTCGCATTCAGCACCAGGCCTACACCGCCCATATTTGTCATCATATTGGATCCGCCATAGGACAGGAAAGGCAGCGGAATACCGGTAATCGGCATGAGACCCAGGGTCATGGCAATATTTTCGAGCACATGGAAAAGAAGCATGCCCAGAACACCGATAATGATCATCCGGCCGAATTTATCCCGGGTAAACCAGGCCAGGTAAAGCATACGGAGCAGGATCAGCACATATCCGACAAGAACCGCCACACAGCCTACAAAGCCCCAGGTTTCACCGATGGTGGAATAAATGAAATCCGTCCAGTCCGCCGGCACGTAGTTCAGCTGGGAAATGGCGCCGGTAACGAACATGCCGTTTCCTGTCAGCCCGCCGGATCCGATGGTCATTTTGGACATGGTTTGCTGGTAAGCATCGGAAGAAGAATACACTTCAGGATTCAGCCAGCCGGCAATCCGGGCAAGACGATAGTCTGTTGAATGGGTAAGGGTCATATATCCGTAGATCGCCAGAACCCCCAGGATGGCAAGGGCAGCGAGAATCGAAAGCGTCTTCAGGGAAACATTCGCGAAATACATCATCACGGCAAACATGAAGATAATAACGAGCAGGGAGCCTGTTTCACCCTGAAGCAGGATCACAACGCCGGGAATGATGACGATCATGAAGATATGAATAAAGGACTTGGAATCGGACATGGGACTGTCCTGCCTGGAGAAGTTTTTGGCAAGCACCAGGATCATAGCCAGCTTCATGAATTCCGAAGGCTGAATGGTGTAGCCCCACAAGGTATCAAGCCAGGCTTTAACGCCCTGGGCCCGGTTAAAAATCGTAGTGACAGACAGCAGGATAAAAGCCGCCCAGTAGAACCATTCCGCACGGCGTCTGAGGATATCGTAAGGGAAGGCCATAATTACGCCGATGACAAGGGGAGCCATCAGGACGAAAAGGCACTGCTTCATCGCGTAGGAAGACTCAATAACATGATTCAGGAACGATGCGTCTTCAGCGGAATTGGGAGAATAGGTAGCAACACAGACAGCAACGATTCCGAAAAGAGCCATGGCAAAAACAAGCGCGATCAGAACACCGTCCACATGTGCACGGGCATGACGGTTTTCAGTGATCGTCAAGCGGAATCACCTCCTTGACAGAACGGGAGAAAATACGCTGCAGGAAAGATTGTTTTTTGCAGCCGTACATGGGAAAAGACGGAGCACCGCCCCGAAGGCGGGATGCGATCCGAAGGATTGCATTCCGGGCTTCACAGTCGTAAGCAATAAAAAGGGAATGACGCAGCATCGCACGGCTGACCACAGGATCTTCCGGAATCTCTCCAAGCAGGGACAGATCCATTACTTCAGCGACCGTACGGGCAGACATCATTTCACGGGAACGAACCAGATCAGCATCCAGCCGGTTGACAATCAGGCAGGGCCTGCTGAGCTTTTTGGCTTCCATGACCTGGACAGCCCTTTCTCCGCTCCTGACAGAAATATCATCCGGCGTGACAATGAGCAGTACTTCATCCACGCCGGCATTGAGGACATTGCGCAGTCCGCGTTCGATCCCGGCCGGACAGTCTATAAACACATAATCATAGGCTGAACGAAGGGCACTGATGATCTTTGTGAGTTTTTTAGGATCCAGGTTTTTTGCACGCGCAAACTGCGCTGCCGGAAGAAGATAGAGGGAAGGAACAGCTTCGCTTTCAAGGACGGCCTGATCTGCACTGCAGTCCCCGTTGGCCAGATCGATGAGATCATAAACAATCCGGTTTTCCATGCCGAGCAGCGCGTCCTGTGAGCGCAGGCCGATATCGGCGTCCACAATTACAACCCGGTTTCCGGCATGGGCAAGGGCTGCAGCGAGGTTTGCGGTGACGGTAGACTTGCCGACGCCGCCTTTTCCGGAAGCAACAGCATAACAATGAGACATATCTTCCTCCGTTTACCGGTTACGGCGACAGCATATTGCCGTAAGGCAGTGTGATTTCAACTTCACGCAGATCCTTCTGGTTCATATACCATTCGATAAACTCTTTCGGGGCGTGACAGGATTCTGAACCGGAATAACCGTTGGGGATAAAGCAGGCGATGGCTATTTCAGGATTTTCATAGGGTACGAAGCACACGAACCAGGAGTTGTTCTCCAGGTCGATGGAGGTAACCTGGGCGGTTCCTGTTTTCGCGGCAATCTGCTTCTGATAAGGCCAGTTCCTGAAATATTTACCTGCCGTACCGGATTCGTCAGCAACGCCCTGCATGCCTTCATGGATAAGGTGCATATATTTGTCCGCGTTTGGAATGGTATTGATCAGGGAAGGTTCACGCTGGGACAGGATTTCACCGTCCGGGGAGGTAATGTTGTCAATCAGGGAGACGTTGTACAGTTTACCGCCGTTGGCTACAGTGGCCACGTAACGGGCAACGGCAATGGGGGTAAGCACGGTAACGGACTGGCCGATACCGGTCAGGATGGTCTGGCCGCCGCCCCACTTGATGTCGTTCATGTAATTGTAGGTATCACCGATGACGGACTGAAGATAAACCATTTCCTTGCTCATGTTCAGTTCTTCCATGAGGATGGTACGCATGCTGTCCAGCCAGTCGCTTTCATTGGTCCTGACAGCCATGTCCATGAGCTTTTTCGCGCATACTGACAGACGCTCATCATCATAATAGATATCCCGGAAACCGCCGCAGTTGCGCAGGTGCTTCTTGATGGAGTTGAAAACGATGATGGGCAGGGACGTATCCTGGTTTGCCTCATTGACGGGACGATCCGGGTCATAAAGGGTTCTCTGGCTTCCGACGACGGAGCGGACTTCACCGGGCAGGTCGATGCCGGTCCGGCTGGTGAGGCCGAACAGGTTGGCGTAACGGTACAACTGTTCTTCACCAATACGGTCAGATAATTCATAGAAGAAATAATTGCAGGAGTGCTCCAGTCCGTCCTGAATCGTCTGGTTGGCATGCTGCCACCGGGCGTTTTTGCTGATCCAGCATTTCGGCGCGGTGGAAAGGTCCTTATTGTACTTGGTGAAATAACCTTCATCCGTGATCATTTCATCTTCAGCCAATTTTCCTTCGGACAGAGCGCCCATGGCTGTCACCATCTTGAAAATGGATCCGGGCGTTCCGCGGGCATGGATCCCGTAATTCAGGAGGACGTTTCGTTCATCCCCCAGGATTTCCATGGCCTCATCACCGCCGGCAACCAGGGCATTCAGGTCATAGGTGGGATAATTGGCCAGGGCCAGGACACGGCACTGCATATCCAGCACGATGAGGCAGCCGTGTTCAGCCAAGGCCAGGGGATACTTGTTCCAGTCCCGCTTATGGATATCTTTTTTGTTATCTTCCTTCCATTTTTCGGTTTCAAGCTTCTTTTCCTGAAGATCACGGACCTTATTGACGTTGTTCCTGATACATCTTTCAGCCTCAGCCTGATAGGCGGCATTGAGGGTAAGCTTAACGTTGTTGCCGTCCTGGGGGTCTACTTTCAGCTCTTCAAATTCACGGACGATCCGGGACATCTGGTCCCGCTCCACGACGCGCTGGCCCTTGCGCACAGAGGAATTCTGCGTCAGCCAGTCCTCCATGGAGTATTCGATGCCGTCACGGCCGATGGTATCGTTATAGGAATAACCTTTGGCCTGAAGGTTCAGCCAGGTGGCCCGGGAAGGAATAGCCCCGGTATAACCGATGATCTGGCAGGCCAGCGTGTGACGGGGATAAACACGCTTGGTACCGATTTCAATACTCATACCCGGCAGCATCATGGCACGGGTTTCAATTTCAATAACGGTTTCGTATTTAACGTCCTTGGCAATGACAATGGGCTGGGAGTTGAAGATATTCATCTGCATTTCCGAATATATGGCCATGACCTTGAGCATGGTTTCCTCGGAAATGTCTTCTTCCAGATTATATAATTCCCTGACATCGCCATCCAACTGATACCGCTTTTTCAGCGCTTCAATACACTGCTGCGGTGTGCCGTACTTGGTTTTATTAGTCAGGTAGTTATTGGAACGCCACTGGCGCTGACGAGTATCCAGGACAGACTCGGAGACACCGCTGCCAAAATGGAATTCCCACTCTCCGACAGGAACTTCCGGATTGGGATCAATGATCTCTGTGACCACATTCCCGTCCTTGTCTTTGACAATAGCGCCATTCTCGTCTTTTACCGGGGTTTCCTTCAGTTCCGGCTTACGCCGGATGACAAAGGAAACGTCAATGGTTCCGCCGTTTTTCTCCACTATTTTTATTGTTTCGAGAATAGAGGCTGTATATTTTTGGTACAGCGCCTTGGAATTGGCGGAAGCATCCTTCTGAAAGGTCACATTATATATGTTCTCATCCGCAGCCATGAGCACGGAATCAGAGGTGGTAATGTTGCCGCGTTTGCCGCGAAGGGCGATGGTTTTTGTCCTGGTATCCTGGGCTTTTTCAAGCAGTTCATCAGTCTGATCCAGCTGAAGCCTTACAAGACCTGAAACAAGCCAGGTAAAAATACCGAAAATAACAACCAGAAAAGCAGCATAACGCCAGAATTCAGGAGTTTTCTTTTTCTTTTCCATTCATTACGCTCCTTTCACAATTAGATTACCGGTCAGTTTTTACTGAAGACGACCGGTGCGCTTTTCAGAACGAGAGTGCTGGATTTTTTGCCGAGGATCAGGCGGCGGAGAGGTACCAGCAGGATAAGGCAGAGCAGGGAAGTCAGCAGCACATTGCCGACGCTTTTCAGGATATGCATAAAAGTCAGCGCGTTACCGCCGATATAGATGTAGGTCAGATTGATCACTTCATAAACCAGGGTGTTCAGCGCGGTGCAGAGAACCGTACGCTGCCAGGCGGGCATTTCCTTTTTCTTTTTGTTGGTTGCCCGTTCATATTCCAGTGTTTTCAGCGGTTTATCCGCAAAAGCAAAGGAACAGAAAAGGGTAGAGACAGGATACATGGCCAGATTCACAAACGTTACGGAGGGCAGCATAATCTCCATCAGCAGGCCGTAAATCACGCCGACCCAGAATGCCCTCAGTTTACCGTAAGCGACAGTCACAATCCCGATGACAACAAAAAGCAGGTTCGGGGAGATGCCGAAGGGACGGATATAGGGCATAATACAGACTTCACAGAGATAACCGAAGACCGTAATCAATGCAAAAGCAGCATAACGGCGGACAAAACCGGTCTGGTATCTTCTGGTGGATACCTTCTGCATTCCTTATTCCTCCTCAAACGTCATATCTTCCGGATCGGGAGTAAAATAAGGCGTGGCCGTGGGGGCAAACGTGGGTGTGGGAGAGGGCGTCGGCTCTCCGCGGATGCTCTTCACGTTATACTCAAGAGGCGTTTCATAGGGTGTCGGATCGGGAGAAGGCGTCGGGACAGGCGTGGGCGAAGGCGTCTCTGTCGGATCAGGCGTAGGTTCAACGGTTTCAGCAGGATTTTCGGAATCCTCACCGTTTTCCTCATCCTCATCATAATTCTCCTCATCGTCTTTCCGGTCAGACAGGAAATCAGAAGCAATTTCCTGGATCGGCGGAACAGGGCGGGCTGTATCCATAGGCGTATATACATCCGTTTGTCTGTTTTCTTCGCGAGCTTCAACCTGCCCGGCCTTCGGCTGATACAGAAGTACGATTACGCGCTCCAGATGCTGGAAATCGGCAGACGGATTCAGGACGATATACTGTTTGTTGGCATCCATGCCGCGGGTACTTTCTTCAACGGTTCCGATCGGGATTCCCTTGGGAAAGGGCATACCGATACCGGAGGTAACCACCAGGTCGCCGGGGCGGGGAAGCGTTTCATCCGGCAGATAATTCATCCAACACTGCGGCTTGCCGGTTATGCCGAGTGTGCCGCGGACAACGCCCTGGTCACGGGTGGACTCAATCAGCGCCGCCACATGAGCGTCGGAATCAATGATCGTGCGAACGGTGGATTTGTTTTTATCAACAGTTTCCACATAACCGATCATGGAATACTGATAAGTGACAGCCATATATTCCTGCACGCCGTCATCCGATCCCTTGTCGATGGTCATGGTGGAGAAGTAATTGGAGTCTGATTTGCCGGTAACACGGGCGACCAGCGGCATCATATCCCTGTTTGCGGCCACTTCTTCCGTCAGATCCTCATACTCGCTGAGCATCTGCTTTAACTGGTCCACCTGCATGGCTTTATAGACAAGTTCCTCGTTTTCCGCGAGAACTTTTTTATATTCTTCTTCGATATTCGCCCGCAGCTTCATGCTCCTGAAATAGCCGAAAACCGTTTCGGTCAGGCCAGAGAAAAAGGACTGGACAGGCGAAACAACAGCGGATATGGCGTTTTCAGGGATATCCAGATAAGGCGTTTTTTCATAGATACGATGGAAAATAAACGCGGCGACAGCTACAAGCAGGGAAAAGGTGACCAGACCGAGAACCAGGCCCCGAAGAACCGGATGAGGTTTGCGGGGTTTCTTGCCGGATTCATAGACGGGCTGCAGGTTTTCATCCAGCTTTATGCCGGAGGAATATACCGTTCCGCGTTCAGGCGCGGCTTCCTCTTCGGAATCGGAACCGGAACGGGAGTCTTTATCCTCTGGTTCCATATCATTCCGGGCAGTCCGCTTTCTCAGCTTACGGACGGCTTCTTCCGGCGTGTCGGAAGAAACCGGATCGGATTCACTGTCCGCAAAAGACTGCCGGGGATCATCATAAATAAAATCATCTGTAACAACAGGACGACGATCGTCCGTTTTACGTTCAAGACGTCTTCTGCCTGCCATAGGCCGGAGCTCACCTCCTTACAATAGAACAGAATTATTTCATGGATGGCCTGGAGCGCTTATCCTGGGGTGTGACCAGCTGGATGTTTTCGGTCAGGTAACCGATGCCGAGAATACAGCAGTCGCCCGGATCACGCGCGAGCAGCACAGGCATACCGAGGCTCTCAGATATAAAACGATCCAAACCAAAAAGTCTTGCACCGTCCCCGGTTAAATGGATACCGCCCTTCATAATATCAGCAGCCAGCTCGGGAGGCGTTCTTTCCAGGACCCAGCGAATGGCTTTAACAATGGCTTTGCAGGGATTTTTCACAGCTTCATAAGCCTGCTCGGACGTAAACTGGACCGTACCGGCAGAGGTGTTCAGCTGATTGACACCGCGGACGTGAATCGTGCGCGGTTCGTCCAGGGGAAGGGCGGCCGCGAGATCTTTTTTGATGTTTTCCGCGGTCTGGTTTCCGATGAGAATATTGCACTCCTTGCGGAGATACTCGGTAATCGCTTCATTAAACTTATTGCCGCCGACCTGGATGCTCTGGGAAACGACCAGGCCGCCGAGGGAAATAACCGCGACGTCAGTCGTACCGGCGCCGATATCAACCACAAGGCTGCCGATCGGATCATAGACAGGCAGGCCGGTACCGATGGCGGAAGCAAAGGGTTTCTCAATGAGGAAAACGCGCCTGGCTCCGGCCATGCGGATGGCTTCCATCAGGGCCTTGCGGTTTACATCATCCATACCGCAGGGGATGGAAATAATAATCCTGGGTTTTCCCAGATAGGAAACGCCGACGGCTTTGCGGATAAAATAGCGGAACATCAGTTCAGCAATATCAAAATCCGCAACCTGTCCGTTCCGGATGGGCGGGACTGCGATCAGCTGATCCGGCGACCTGCCGTACAGAAAACGGGCTTCGTCGCCGACTGCTTTCACGGTGTGCTTGTTTTCCCTGTCCAGAACAACGAGGGTAGGCTCAGAGATGACTATGCCGCGTCCGCGGACATAGACGTTGATATTCTCCGTGCCAAGATCGATACCGATATCAGGTGCCAGAAAAGGCATAATCAATCATCCTTCAATCAATGTGATGGGGTTCCGTCCGCCGCGAGCAGCGGATATCCCGCCTGAAGCAGGAGAGAACGGACAAGATAAAGAGGAAGTCCGATAACGGAGGTGTCAGAACCATCCAGATGGGTAACCCACATGCCTGCACGCCCCTGCAATGCATAGGCACCGGCTTTGTCCATCGGTTCCCCGGAGCGGACATAATCCGCAATTTCCGTATCATCAACGGAAGCAAAGGTCACGTCAGTCCGGTCTGAATCGGTAAAAACACGGCCGTCCGGGGCAATCACCGTAACACCGGTATAGACCTGATGGGTCCGCCCGGAAAGCATACGGAGCATTCTGACAGCGTCCGGAGGATCCACGGGCTTGCCCAGAGCTTCCTCCCGGAAAGAAACAAGGGTATCCGCGGCAAGAATGAAGGATCCGGGGTGTGATTCCGCCGCGGCCTTCGCCTTCCGGATGGAGAGAATTTTCACAGCTTCACCCGCGGGAAGGGGACAGGTTTCATCCACGTCAGGAGCGTCAGTTTCGAACGAAAGACCGATCCGGTTCAGTAATTCGCAGCGGCGCGGAGACCGCGACGCGAGCACGAGGTTTTCCAAATGGGTACTCCTTCCATAATAAACATTAAACCATCGTATTATATCATACCCGTGAATGAAATAAAAGTGAAATTGACAAACGCGCAGGCTGGTTTATATAATGTAGTGATAAATTATTCCGGAGGCGAAAGTTCTTCATGACTAAAGCACTGATTTCCGTTACAGGCCTTGATTCCACTGGTATTATCGCCCGCGTTGCCACCAAACTCAGCGAGATGAACATCAATATTCTCGACATAACCCAGACCATTCTCGGCGGTTACTTTACCATGATGATGGTTGTTGATCTGGACGGTGCTCATTTACGTTTTGAAGAAATCGACCGTGAACTCCAGCCTGTCCGTGACGAACTGAAGATGACCATCCACATGCAGCGGATGGACATATTCGACGCCATGCACCGTATCTGAGGAGGCCTGATATAACATGATAGAAACAGGCGAGATTCTTCAGACAATGCGCATGATCCAGGAGGAGAATTTTGATATCCGCACGATTACGCTGGGCATCAATCTCCTGGATTGTTCTGATTCCGATCCGAAAAAATGCGCGGACCGGGTGTATGACAAAATCTGCCGGGTGGCCAAGGACCTGGTGCACACCGGACAGGAAATCGAGACTGAACTGGGAATTCCGATTGTCAATAAGCGGATCAGCGTAACTCCCGTCAGCATGATTGCCCAGGGAGACCCGAGACCAATCGCCAGGGCACTTGATAAAGCGGCAAGCGAAGTGGGCGTCAATTTCCTTGGCGGCTATTCTGCCCTGATGCATAAAGGCGCCACCGCTGCGGATGAAAGAGTGCTGGCCTCCATTCCGGAAGTACTGAGCGAAACCAATCTGCTCTGCTCCAGCGTCAACGTCGCTTCCACACGGGCGGGCATCAATATGAACGCTGTCCGTGAAATGGGAACCATTATCAAGAAGACTGCGGAACTGACCTCCGATTCAGACGGACTTGGCTGCGCCAAGCTGGTCGTCTTTGCCAACGCCGTGGAAGACAACCCGTTCATGGCAGGCGCGTTCTGCGGAACAGGTGAACCTGAATGTGCCATCAACGTCGGCGTATCCGGTCCCGGCGTTGTGAAAGTCGCGCTGGAAAGCGTACGGAATGAGCCTTTTGACGTCGTGGCTGAGACTATTAAGCGTACCGCTTTCAAGATCACCCGCGTCGGACAGCTAGTGGCCAAGGAGGCCAGCAGGCGGCTGAATATCCCGTTCGGCATTGTGGACCTGAGCCTTGCCCCCACACCGGCACGCGGAGATTCCGTAGCACATATCCTGACCGAGATGGGACTTGAATATGCCGGAGCTCCCGGTACGACGGCCGCACTGGCGCTGCTGAATGACGCAGTGAAAAAGGGCGGCATCATGGCCAGCAACCATGTGGGCGGCCTGAGCGGTGCCTTTATCCCCGTCAGCGAAGATATCGGCATGATTGAAGCTGTTTCTGCCGGCGCACTTTCCCTCGAAAAACTGGAAGCCATGACCTGCGTCTGCTCCGTCGGTCTTGATATGATCGCCATTCCCGGAGACACTTCCGCGGAAACAATCAGCGGTATCATTGCGGATGAAGCAGCTATCGGCATGATCAACAATAAGACAACAGCGGTCCGCGTCATTCCGGCTGTCGGTAAAAAGGCCGGCGATACGGTGGAATTCGGCGGACTGCTTGGACACGCACCGGTAATCCGGGTTAATGAATTCGGCAATGAAGCCTTTATCGCAAGGGGAGGAAGAATTCCCGCCCCCTTACACTCCATGAGAAACTGACCTGACAGAAAGGAAAGCCATGAGCAATTTTGTTGACCGCGTAAAAATCACAGCCAAAGCCGGAAACGGCGGCAATGGATCTGCCTCCTTCCACCGGGAAAAGTTCGTTATCAACGGCGGGCCGGACGGTGGAGACGGCGGCAGCGGCGGAGATATCCTGATCTACGCCGACGTCAATATGCATACGCTGCTGGATTTCCGGTTTAAGAGCAAGTATACCGCTGAAAACGGTGAAGACGGCAAGGCCAACAGATGTACAGGAAAACGCGGAGATGATCTGCTGATCAAAGTGCCGGTAGGCACGGTGATCTATGACGACGCGACGGACCGGGTCATGGCGGACATGGACCAGCCCGGTGAAACACGGCTCCTGCTCAAGGGCGGCAAAGGCGGATGGGGAAACCAGCATTTCGCGACGCCGACCCGCCAGGCTCCCAATTTTGCCAAACCGGGCGTCAGGACCGAGGTACGTACACTTCGGCTGGAGCTGAAAACCATTGCGGACGTTGGCCTGATCGGATACCCGAACGTCGGAAAAAGCTCCATTCTGAGCGTTGTTACCAGCGCCAGGCCCAAGGTCGGCAACTATCACTTTACAACCCTGACTCCGAACCTGGGGATTGTGCGCCGTTTCGGAAAGGATATTGTCCTTGCCGATATTCCCGGACTGATTGAAGGCGCTGCGGAAGGTGCCGGACTGGGACATGATTTCCTGCGGCATGTGGAAAGAACACGGCTGCTTCTCCACGTTGTGGACGTTTCCGGCAGCGAAGGACGTGATCCGGTGGATGATCTCGATCAGATCAACTCGGAACTGGACCGGTACGGCAATCTTTCCGAAAAACCCCAGATTATTGTGTGCAACAAGACAGACCTGCCCGGAGCGGAAGAAAACCTGAAACGAATCCGCGTACTGGCTGAAGGAATGGGTGTACCGGTTTTCGCAGTCAGCGCGGCTACCCACCAGGGATTTGATGAACTGCTGGATGAAACCGCCCGGCAGCTTGAATCCCTGCCGCCGGTTCTTCATTATCATGAGGAAGAGATTCCTGAAGAGAAGGAAGATCCGGACGCCTTCGAGGTTACGGAAGAAAAAGGAATCTATATTGTTTCCGGACCCGGAATGGACCGCCTGATCCAAAGCGTGAATTTTGAGGACCAGGAAAGCCTGAACTGGTTCCACAGAACGCTGCGGCGGCTCGGCGTGATCGACGCGCTGAAAGAAGCCGGAGCAAAAGAAGGCTCAACCGTCCAGATTGCGGATATGGAATTTGACTTTATTGAATAAGAATCTATACGGAGGCGAAAAAGATGACCGGAAAGCAGAGAGCCGCACTGAGAAAAATGGCCAACGGGCTTGATACGATCCTGTATATTGGAAAAGAAGGCGTTACAGACAGCGTGGTCAAGGAAACCTATGACGCGCTGGAAGCCCGTGAGCTGATCAAGGGTTGTGTTCAGCAGGGTGCGCCCCTGGACGCAAAGACAGCCCTGACGATCCTGTGTGAAAAAACAGGTGCCGAGCCCATCCAGTTTATCGGACGCAGGTTTGTGATGTACCGTCCGAGCAGGGAAAATCCCAGAATTACGATCGAATAATACAGGGAGCGTTCAGGATGAAAGCAGCGCATATCAGGGAATACCCGGGCGGCCGCATCCATATGATCGGAATCGGCGGGAGCAGCATGAGCGGCCTGGCTGAAATGCTTATTGACCAGCATTATCAGGTGACCGGCAGCGACAGGGATGAAACCTATCTGGTTCATTACGTCAGGGAAAAAAACGCGGAAGTCCATATCGGTCACAAAGCTGAAAATGTGCATGGTGCTGATCTCGTTGTATACACCGCCGCCATCCCCGCAGACAACCCTGAAAGAAAAGAAGCAGAGAGGCTCGGGATCCCCTGCATTGAGCGCGCTGAACTGCTGGGACAGCTGATGGAAGGATACCCGTATTCTGTCGGAATCTGCGGGGCACACGGTAAGACTACCGTGACGTCCATGCTGAGCCAGATCCTGCTTGAAAACCATATGGACCCCAGCATCGCCATCGGCGGCAGGCTGGACGCTGTGGGCGGAAGCACACGTATCGGCCATAACGGCATCTTTGTTGCTGAAGCCTGCGAATACAACAGAAGCTTCCTTCATCTGTCACCTACGGTGGCCGTGGTGCTGAATATCGACGCTGACCACCTGGACTGTTACCGCGATATAGACGAAATTGAAGAAACTTTCGGGAAATATCTGGCCCTTGTGCCCGAAAACGGCGTTGCCATCGGCAACGGCGATGATGAGAGGATCAGAAGGCTGTTCAGCGTACTGAAATGCAGGACAATCACCTTCGGATTCGGCAAAAACAATGACTGGTATCCGGAAAACTTGACTGAGGATGAGCACGGTTACGCTTCTTTTGAACTGTTTTACAAAGGAAATCATGCCGCTTTTGTCAGGATGGGTGTCCCCGGAGCCTTCAATGTCATGAACGGTATGGCCGCGATCGCAACGTCGGTTTATCTTGGGCTGGAAGCGGACAAAGCTGCAGAGACCCTGACGCGTTTTGTCGGCGCACACAGAAGGTTTGAGCTCACGGACAGGATTGACGATGTGGATATCTATCATGATTACGGCCATAATCCCACTGAGATGAAAAACGCCCTGTCCATTGCCAGGAAAAACTGCAGGGGCAGACTCTGGGCCGTGATGCAGCCGCATACCTTCAGCCGGGTACGCACGCTGTTCGACCAGTACCTGACGTGTACAAAAACAGCAGATTATACGCTTGTAACCGATATCTGCGCGGCGCGGGAACCGGATCCGGGCGACCTGAACAGCGGCATGCTTGTGGACGGCATGCGCCGGAACGGAATAGACGCCGTATGGACGCCTTCCTTTGACGACACGGAGACCTACCTGAAAGCCCACTGGAAGCCCGGAGATCTCGTACTCACCATGGGCTGCGGAGATATCAATCTGCTGAATGACCAGATCCACCGTCATTATCTGGAGGAGCAGGGAAAGGGAAAGCGTCATGATTCCGAGAAACAGGAGGATTGTTGATCTTTCCGCCATTGAACATAATATGAGGCTGATCAGGAATGCTGTTCCGAAGCCTGTAAAAGTACTGGCAGTGGTCAAAGCGGACGGATACGGACACGGTGCCGTACAGACCGCCCGGGCTGCGATTGCGGGAGGAGCCGATATGCTTGCAGTTGCCGCTGTGAGCGAGGGCGCCGAACTTCGGGAAGCCGGCATAATCCTGCCGATCCTCGTCCTTGGCGCAGTAACTGCCTATGACGTCGCCGACGGTGTCCGATACAATCTAACACAGACTGTATGTTCTCCTGAGATGGCGGAACTCTGTGAGAAAGCAGCCGCCGGACAAAACAAACAGACCGAAGTCCATTTAAAAATAGACACCGGTATGGGCAGAATCGGCGTACGGCATGAATACGAAAGGGACCGGATCCTGGAAACCCTGCGTTCCTGTCCTCATGTTCATCTGACAGGAGTATTCACCCATTTCTCAGACGCAGACGGCGATGAGGACGGAATCCGATATACCCATGAACAGTATGAACGTTTTCTCCGGATGATCGAACCGCTTCCGAAAGGAATTATCCGCCACTGCTGCAACTCCGCCGCCATTCACAGATTTCCGGAGATGGCGCTGGATATGGTGCGGGCAGGAATCAGCCTCTACGGCTATCCTCCGGTGCCTGACACCTTAGGACTTACGCCTTGTATGGCATGGACAGCAGCCGTCAGCTACGTCAAGGAACTGGACGCCGACGCCTGCGTCAGCTACGGCCGGAAGTACAGAAGCGAAAAGCCCATCAGGACGGCCACTGTGACCTGCGGTTACGCGGATGGATATCACAGGGCATGCTGGGAAAAAGGATATGTGCTGATTCACGGCCAGAAGGCAAAAATCCTTGGAAGAGTCTGCATGGACCAGCTTGTTGCCGATATCAGCGGGATTGAAAACGTCCGGCCGGGAGAGGAAGCAGTACTGATGGGGAAAAGCGGGAATGAATGCATTACCGCTGAAGACCTGGCAGGATGGGCGGGGACAATCAGTTACGAAATCCTGTGCAGTTCCGCCGGAAGAGTTGAACGCGTTTATACCGAAAGCATTACAGAACGGAGCAAATGATCATGGACATCAAAAAACAGGCGGCTCAAAAAAAGATCACGGAAGTCAAAAAGCCCTTCCTGACAGGCAGCATCACAGATGAAAACACATTCAAAAGCAGTGTGAAATTCCTGGGACTGCTGATCATGATAATTTTTGTCGCTTTTATCGCCTGTTCCTCTGCCGCATTTGGAAGCGATATCCTCCGCATCGGACTGAACAGTGCCGTTATTATCGTCATCCTGATGCTGATGTATAATTTCGGCTCAAATCACGGCGCTGAAGCAGTATCCCACGGCGAAATCCTGTGGCAGCGAAAAGAAAAGGGACGTCCTTTCAGTGAAAGTGAAAAGAAGCTGTGTTTCCATCCGGCAAAGGGATATGTAATCGGGCTGATCGGATCGCTGCTGATCCTGATTCCCGCAGTGATTCTGGCCTTCAAAGCCCAGATACAGACCACAGATTCCGGCACACTCCCCGGATGGATGAATGCTTATATGCGCAGAGGGGATATCAGCAGCGCGCTGATGAACTACAGCAATCCTGAAGGGATGGGCTTTGTTGATTATATCCGCGCGTTCGTCCGGATCTGCATTATTCCTTACGTGAATCTTATCGGACACAGCAATAATGCCGCCATGCTGACGCTGGAGAGGATCAGCCCGCTGATCCTGCTTCTTCCCGCAGCAGCGTACGGTACCGGATATATTTCCGGCAAATCAGTGCGGACCAGGATCCACACCACCATCTCCGAAAATGAGAAAAAGCGCATCCGCCGGGACAACAAACGTAGTAAGCAGAACCGTACCGTGCGCAGACGCGAGCCGGAACAGCTGAATTAACCAGCAGGAGACAACATATTTATGAGAATCATAGCCGGTGAAGCACGGGGAAGAAGAATAGAAGCGCCGGCAGGGAGGAATACAAGGCCCACCCTTGACCGGATCCGTGAAAACATGTTTAATATCCTGCAGGCGGATATTCCGGAAAGCCGTATACTTGACCTGTTCGCCGGAAGCGGCGCACTGAGCCTGGAAGCCATCAGCCGGGGCGCCGCCTCAGCAGTGCTGGTGGATTCCGACCGGAAGGCCAGCATGATCCAGAAACAGAATGCCGAATCCCTCCGCTTTGATAACCGGACCCGGATGTATTGCTGTGACTGGACCAGGGCGGTTCGTTCACTGCAGGAGGCAGGGCAGAAATTTGACATCATTTTTCTGGATCCACCCTATGCCATGACCGATTTACGAACTGTTTTCACTGCCCTGATTCCGCTGATGGAAAAAGAATCCATGATTGTGCTGGAGCATGAGGCGGGGAAGAGCGTTTCTGTTCCATCTGAGTTTGAGATTATCAAAGACCGTTCCTGGGGATTTTGCGCGGTAACTGTTTACAGGCTGAATGCGGAAGGAGAATGACAGATGGTTTCCTGTGTTTTTCCCGGTTCGTTTGATCCTGTGACAAAAGGGCACCTGGATCTGATCACAAGAGCTGCATCCCTTTTTGACCGGGTTACCGTTACAGTGATGATAAACATCAGCAAAAAGGGAAGTATCCCTCCGGATCAAAGAGTTTCCATGCTGAAGAAAGTCTGCGAACCGTATCCCAATGTATGTGTGGACAGATGGGAAGGCCTACTGGCCGATTATATGGAGCAGAAAGGCGAGAAGATTATTATCCGCGGGTTACGCAGCAGTGCCGAATTTGACCATGAGTTTGTGTCATTTTCAGCCAATAAGCTGCTGAATAAACAGGCAGAAACCATCTTCCTGCCGTGCGATCCCGCACTGAACGGGATTTCATCTTCCGCAGTGCGGGAGATTGCCGCATTCGGAGGGGATATCCGTTCCTTTGTTCCCAACGTTGTTGCGGAGGAAATCCGGTCCTGCCTGTCGAAAAACAATCATTAATGGAGACTTATTGAAAAGGAGACTCGTTTTTTATGGCTGACATTAAAAGTTCCGGGGAGTGCCTGAAGGCAGTCGGCATACTGCTTGACGAACTGAAAAACGCAAAAAGAAGCCTGATCAGCAGTGAAGGCTGCATTGTAAACCGCAACCTGATGCAGGCTCAGCTGGAATACCTGCAGGAAAACCTTCCTGATACGGTCAAGAAAGCCGCTACCATTGTCGAAAAAGAAGAAGCGATCCGAACCGAAACAGAGCAGAAAAAGCATGAAATCCTCGACAATGCCACACAGCAGGCCCAGAACATGGTGAATGAAGCCACGCAGAACGCGCAGCAGATGATGGAACAGGCCAACAGGGAAGCCAACGCGCTGATGGACCGGGCCGCGAAGGAAGCAACTGCCAGAATGGAAGCTGCTTCCAATGAGGCAAAACGGATGCTTGAAGACGCTGAAAACAAGGCAAGACAGCTGGTTGAAGAAGAAAATATCGTCAGACGTGCCAGGGTTGAATGCGACGAACTCCGGGAAAGCGCCCGCCAGGAAGCTTCCGAGCTGCATAAAAACACACTGGATTATATCGATTCCCTGCTTGCGGAAACAGACCGGAAGCTCAGCGAGCTGATCAACAATATCCGGCTCGAGCGGAATGAAATCCGCAATCACCGGTAAACCTTTCCCTTTTGTCATAATTGCACAAAACAAAAAGGAATTCTTGTGAAAACAGGCAATTCCTTTTTTGATGATTCTTTTTTATAATACAGACAACACAGGGAAGTGTTCCCATAATTTAAGGAGGATAATGTAATGGCAAGTGTATCCCTTCAGCACATCTACAAGGTTTATACCGGCAACGTCACCGCTGTCAGCGATTTCTGCCTGGACATCGAAGACAAAGAGTTCATCGTTCTGGTCGGACCTTCCGGCTGCGGTAAATCCACCACCCTGCGTATGGTCGCCGGTCTTGAGGAAATTTCCGACGGCGAACTGTATATCGGAGATAAACTGGTAAACGACGTCGCCCCCAAGGATCGCGACATCGCCATGGTTTTCCAGAACTACGCTCTGTATCCCCATATGACCGTGTTTGACAACATGGCTTTCGGTCTGAAGCTGCGCAAGACCCCGAAAGATGAGATTAAGCGCCGCGTTGAAGAAGCTGCCAAGATCCTGGACATCGCCCACCTGCTTACCCGTAAGCCCAAGGCTCTGTCCGGCGGCCAGCGCCAGCGTGTTGCTCTGGGACGTGCTATCGTTCGTGAACCCAAGGTCTTCCTGTTCGACGAACCGCTGTCCAACCTGGACGCGAAACTGCGCGTTGCCATGCGTACCGAAATCACCAAGCTGCATCAGAGACTGCAGACAACCTTCATCTACGTTACCCATGACCAGACCGAAGCTATGACCATGGCCAGCCGTATCGTTGTTATGAAGGACGGCGTCATCCAGCAGGTAGATACCCCCCAGAACCTGTACGACTATCCGGCCAACGAGTTCGTCGCCGGCTTCATCGGCAGCCCCCAGATGAACTTCTTCAACGTGAAACTGGATCGTGAAGGACAGGATGTTGTTGCCACCTTCGGCGATAACAAGATCGTTGTTCCCGAGAAGAAAGTGTCCAAGTTCATCGATGAAAGCTACATCGGCAAGGAAGTTATCATGGGCATCCGTCCTGAAAACATCCATGACGACGAAGCCAAGCTCGCTGAGTATGCCAGCGCCACCATCGACGTTGACGTTGAAGTGACAGAACTGATGGGTTCTGAAACCTATCTGTACCTGAGCACTACCGGTAAGGAAGGCAACATCATCGCCCGCGTTGATCCCCGCACTTCCAGCAAGGCCGGCCAGAAGATCAAGATCGCTCTGGACACCAACCATCTGCACTTCTTCGACAAGGAAACCGAAAAGACCATCCTGAACAAATAATTTCGTTTCCTGAAAACAGCACCCCGGATCATCATGATCCGGGGTGTTTTATTATTCTTTTTCTTCAGATGGTAAATATCTAGATATCTTGATCCCCGGTATACCGGACAGCTCTTCCAGGCTCCTTGCGTTAAAAACATTTCCGTCAGAAAATCCATATCCTACATATATTTTGTTATAGGAAGAACCGGAAACCTGCAGGAAAAGTATTTCATCGCCGTAAATGGCGTACACTACCGCGCTGTGATGATATTCATGCTTGTTTTTCGTATATCCTACACTGACAATATCGCCGACGCGCAGGCCCTCTGACGCCTCAAAATTGTAATAGAAATCCCAATGGTGCTGCGGGTTGATATCCCCGGAGAGCAGATAGCCTATAAACTGAGCAAAGGCAAAACACTCGGCATAACCGCCGTACTGGGGCGCGGCGCTGCGAACATGATCAATAGGCCAGCGGCAGCCGTACCAACCCTTCCGGTAAGCCGTGAGCTGAATATCCTCCACAGCGGTTGTCCAGCCCGGGCACTCCGGATGACCGTGAAAAGTCTGAGGAATATCAGCCTCCGTGGTCCAGTACCAGCCATCGTATAATTCATATTCCTCAATAATACGATCCAGATTCGCGGTAGAAAAATCATCCCTGAAACGATCGTCTGAAAACTCAAAGTCAGCAAGGCCGGATGCGGCAGGCAGAAAAACGATAAAGATGACAAGAGCAAAGACCGTTTTCAGGTTTCTTTTCATGAAAACATCCATCCTTTCCGTCATCTTTCATGATGAATATTATATCGACAAGTTTTCCATGTTTCAAGCTGGCATAAACCCTGAAGCGATTTGCTTACCGCAATGATTGTGATATAATAAAATAATGTGAAGGAGGTGATCCGGGATGAATCAAAAACAGTTGACAGCCGAAATCATTCCCGCTGAAAAACTGCCCGGTGATCTTCGGTATGAATTATCCCTTTCACCCGATCACATTGTGAGGCTGGATGGTTACACCTATCTGTCCATGGGAGAGAAAACCGCCGTGTTTCCGGACAATCCGGATACTGACGCGCTGCTGTCTTCCCTGATCAACGGCAGTAAGGTACTGGACAGACCTGCCAGCGCTTCCGGATTGTTTCAAAGAATGCTGACGGACGCGCAATTTACGCCTGATGCTGAGCTGTACAAGGCATGCCGGGTGAAAGACAAACAAAAGAGAAGCGTTGTTGTTTTCCGTGGATCCGGCACTTCTGGCAAGGACCTGTATACGCTGCTTTCCCAGATCGCGCCGGTGGAAAAGAATGATATTGTTTTCCCGATGGATTATCAGTCCGTGGTTCTGATCAGGGAAACCGACCGTAAGGATGCAGAAGAACTGACCGAGTTTACCGATGCTGTGATCGGCACAATGGAAAGTGAAGGCATCACCGGAATCAAAGCCGGAATCGGACGGGAGGCAGACAATGCGGAAGCCCTGCGGGACAGCTATCATGACGCAGTAAACGCTCTGTACATCGGCTCCGTTTATCACCGGCAGGATTCTGTGTATCTATATACGAAACAAGCGCTGGAAAGAATCGTAGACAGCCTTCCGGAAGCATCGAAAGAAGAAATCCGTAAAGAATACTGCCAGCTGAAAACATCTGATTTACTCAGCGATGAAATGCTTGAAACCGTGAGGGTGTTTTTCAGAAATGACCTGAATCTGACCGCCGCATCCAAACAGCTGTTCATCCACAGGAACACACTGAATTACCGGCTGGATAAGATCCGTAAACTATCCGGACTGGATCTGCGGTGTTTCCATGACGCCGTCGTCTTTTCCGTTATTATGCTTATTCCGCAGGGATCGTAACCGCTTTTCCTGCATCATCTGAAAGGGGATCTGCCCATGCGTAAAAAAATGCTTAAAATCATCTGCGTTATGGCAATGCTGCTGGTACTTTCTTCCTGCTCGCTGATTCCGATATCCAGCCTGGAAAGTATGTTCAATGAAACGGGTAATTCCTCCATTACCAGCGGATACTCCACGGGCAGCGCCGCCAAAGATTCAAACGTCGTGATCATCAGCAAGGACGAATACGAGAAATACCAGAAATTCTCTGAAATGTTCACGATTTATGATACCGCAAAAGATTACTTCTACCAGGAACCCGATACAGACCTGATGGTTGAGTATGCCATCAGGGGTATGATGGCCGGCCTGGATGATCCGTATTCCTTCTATTACAATCCCAAGGAATACAAGGAAATGATGGAAGATGACGAGGGCAAATACGTCGGAATCGGCGTCATGATCCAGGCCAATATGGAAAAACAGATCTGCACAATCACCCGCGTGTTCCAGGGCGGCCCCGCCGAAGAAGCAGGCGTACAGCGTGGAGATATCCTGTACAGGGTGGGCGAGGATCTTTATGTGAATCCCACCAATCTGCAGGAAGCAGTTGATATCATGCGCGGCATCCCCGGCACAGACGTGGACGTCACCTTCCTGAGGAACGGGGAGGAAATTACTTATACCATCACCCGACGTGAAGTCAACGTTAACCAGGTTGACAGCAAAATGCTGGATGACAAGATCGGCTATATCGCGATG
The DNA here is from genome assembly GCA_017569305.1 of Clostridiales bacterium FE2011. Lineage (NCBI taxonomy): Bacteria > Bacillati > Bacillota > Clostridia > Eubacteriales > Clostridiales bacterium FE2011. Next base: position 3,514,123 of record CP069418.1, read on the forward strand.
TATGAGTTTGCCGGTCACAGTGAACTGGAATTTGAACAAGCTCTCCAGAAACTGCTTGCACAGAAAGCCCAGGGGATCATTATTGACCTGAGAGACAATCAGGGCGGCTGGGTGGAACAGGCGCGTTATATTGCCGATCTTTTTATGGATGAAGGCGAGCTCTGCTACCTGAAATACCGTGACGGAGAAGAGCATGCCGATGAATACAGGACGAAAAACGGGAAAGCAGACGTTAAGCTGGTTATCCTCATCAACGAAAACAGCGCCAGTTCTTCAGAAATCCTGACGGGAGCCCTGCGTGACTGTGCAGGCGCCGTTACCGTAGGCGTTAAAAGCTTCGGAAAGGGCATCATCCAGATGGTGTCCGAAGTCGGCGTAAACGGCGCAGGCTTCCAGATGACCATCGCCGAATACCTCACGCCTTCCGGAACTCCTGTTCACAAAATCGGTATTACACCGGATTATGAGGTACCGCTGCCAGAAGGGGATAATGGAATGTATGATTTCGCGGATACCGTTCATGATATTCAGTTAGCCAAAGCCGTGGAAGTCATGAAGGAACAGTTACACTAAACAGGTTTTCATTTGCATATTAAGCCCGATTGTACTATAATTACAAAGTGACATAGTCCCAAAACGCCTTGGAGGTTGTTGGATGTACAAGCTTTTGCTCGTGTCTGATCAGGAGGAAGTTCTGAACGCATTCGCCAGTATCAGTAACTGGGAACTGCTTGGGTTTAAGCCCCCTCACATACGTCATGACTTTGAAGGAACAAAAGACAGCCTCGCAAAGCATCATGCAGACGGCATCAGCCTGGCCGTAAGTCCTGAACAGGAGGAACTGATTCTTGCATACCTGCAGGAAAACTTTCCGAACGTTTCCATTTTCCAGGCCGGCCGTAACGAAGAAGAAGTCCGCAAGTATCTCAGCGAACTCAAAGTTCTGCTGAACCGGATTCATGCTGATTTCTATAATGAACGTTCCAATACCCGGGACGTTCTGCAGATGTGCAGGCATGAGTTCTTCAAGAAAGTCATCAACGGACAGGTTAAAAACAGCGATGACCTTCACCGGAATATGCGCCTGCTCCGCAGCCGAATGGACGCGGACCGTCCCTGTCTGCTGATTGAGATTGACCAGTCAGCTCCTTTCGACAAGCTGGAGGGAAGATGGCATTACGGCAAGGAACGGCTTGAGGTTGCACTGCGCACCTCTTTTGCCGGAGACAAGAACGGCATTCATATTCTTCCGACCATCCATTCTGACGGAAGAATCCTGGTGCTGGCCTGCCCGCTGCACGGCGTGGACACCGATATGACAGTGGATACAATGACAGCGATGCTCGCAACCTACACCGCTGACAGCATTTCCCATATGAAAGAATATTTCGGTCTTGATCTTCATATTACAGGAATTCGCGTATTTCCGGCGCTTACAGCGCTCTGCGGAGATACGGATAAAGTTTAATAAAATCAAGGAGGAATAAGGATGGGTATTCTGAATGCAATCAAGGGACAGCTGATCGACGTTATTGAATGGTCAGACAATTCCAGCAAAACCATGGTGCACAAATATGACATGAACGGCAAGGAAATCATGATGGGTGCACAGCTGACCGTTCGTGAAAGCCAGGTCGCCATTTTCGTGAACGAAGGCGAGCTTGCGGACGTATTTGAGCCCGGCCGGTATGAACTGCAGACCAGCAATATGCCGATCCTGACAGCTCTGAAGAGCTGGAAATACGGCTTCAACAGCCCCTTCAAATCTGACGTTTATTTTGTAAATACCAAACAGTTCCTCGATATGAAATGGGGAACAAGCAACCCCGTGATGATGCGTGATGCTGAATTCGGCATGATCCGGGTACGTGCTTTCGGTATCTACAGCTTCCGTGTTTCCGATGCCGCCAAATTCCTGAAGGAAGTGTTCGGCACCGCCGCCCTCTTCACTGTGGAAGGTGTTGAAGGCCAGATCAAACGGACGCTGGTCAGCGGCCTGAGCGACGCCATCGCAGAAAGCAAGATCCCTGCGCTGGATCTGGCTGCAAATTATGAAGAGCTTTCCGCATACGCCATGCAGGCAATCAACCCGAAACTTGCCGAACTGGGACTGACCCTGTGCAGCTTTGTGATTGAAAACATTTCCCTGCCTGAAGAAGTTGAAAAGAGCATTGATAAGCGGACTTCCATGGGTGTGCTTGGCAATATGGACCAGTATGCGAAATACCAGGCTGCTGAAGCCATCAGGGATGCCGCCAACAACCAGAACGGCATGGCCGGTATGGGTGTCGGCATGGGCGCCGGTGCTGCGATGGGCCAGATGTTCACGCAGAGCATGAATCCTTCCGCCGCTCCCGCTCCCGCTGCCACTGCCGCGACTGTGACCTGCTCCGCCTGCGGTGCAGCCATTCCTGCAGGATCCAAGTTCTGTCCTGAATGCGGTGCCAAACAGGCTGCCGGCAGCTTCTGCGGAAACTGCGGCACTGCTGTCCCCGCCGGAACCAAATTCTGCCCCGAATGCGGCACAAAACTGTAATTCAAATACAAACCAAAAGGACTGCAGATGAATCTGCAGTCCCTTTTTTATATAATTCAGACCGTTGTATAGGCGATACCTTCCTCCCGGGCGTATTCCATGGCCGAGGATCCGGAATGGACGAAAAGCCTGACGCGGCGGCAGTCGCTGAAGGCATCCGGCTCAATGGAAATTACGGTTTCCGGAATGGTAACGGATACCAGGTTTTCGCATCCGTCAAAGGATTCGTTTTTGATCTCCTCAATCCCCGCCGGAAGCTGTATCCGGTTGAGGTTTTCACAACGTGCAAAAGCCCGGAAGGGAATACTCCTGATACCGGAAGGCAAATCCACAGACTGCAGACTGGCACAGGAACCGAAAATATGGGAACCAATGGTTTCCACAGAATCAGGAATCCTTATTTCCTCAAGGGAACGGCATCCTTCAAAAGCTGAATCACCGATATAAATCAACCCATCAGGAAGATTGACCGTCTGAAGTGAACCGCAGCCGCTGAAAGCGCATGCGGAAATCATACGGAGGGAATCAGGCATCTCAACGGATTTCAGGGAATTACAGGCATAGAAAACCGAATAATCAATGAGTGTAAGTCCACGGGGCAGTTTTATACCTGTCATTGCGGAACAACTGTGGAAAGCACCGCTGTCTATCCGCACAATGCTGTCCGGCAATTCAATGTTTTTCAGTCCGCGGCATCCATAGAAAGCTTTGGACTCAATGATCTTTACACTGTCCGGAAGAATAATTTTCTCCGGACGAGAATGTCCGGCGAACGCTTCTTCGGCGATGATTTCGATGCCATCCGGAATACGAATTTCCTTATCCGCTTTACCGGAAGCAAAATAGAGCAGCTTGTTTTCCTTTGTATTGATCAGGAAATATCCGTTCATCCGGAATACAGGATGATGATCCGAAATATCAAACGCGGAAAGGGAAGAGCAGCCGGAAAAGGCGTGATTGCTTAATTCTGTCAGCTGATCGGGCAGGTTGATGCCGGTCAGTGATTCACAGCCGGCAAACGCGTTGTCCTCGATGACGGTAAGCTGATCCGGAAGCTTTATATGCTGGAGACTCCGGCATTCTGAAAAGGCTTCCGCACCGATCTGTCGCACAGACTGAGGAAGGTCCACAGAGACCAGTGCCGTACAGGACTGAAAGCAGCAGGATCCGATTTTTCGGATTCCATCCGGCAGACGGATGCTGCGCAGAGACTGGCAGCCGGTAAAAGCCCAGTCCTCTATAGTGCGGACAGAATCCGGAATGACAATCTCTTCAAGAGATTCACACCATGAAAAAGCACCTTCCCCGATGGAAGTTACAGAGTCAGGAATGACAGCACGCCTGATCTGATAGCACCAGGAAAACGCGTTTTCCGCAATGGAAGTAACCGGCCTTCCTTCGTACTCGGCCGGGATAAACAGATTTGCGTCAGGAGAATCACAGCTTTCCAGCTGGAAAGTACCATCCCGTTTTCTGCTGAAGACATAATCCGGCATTCACAGAACCTCTCATCACAAAATTATAAAAATCCCAGATCAGGAAAGCATGGAAGCACCGATCATACCGGCCTCAGAGCCAAGAACGGCAAGCCGGACAACGGGAAGGGGCTGATCATTGAACAGAACATACTGCGGGAATTCACGGACCAATGGATCCAGGAGATCCTTTCCGGCCTTGCTGACACCGCCGCCAAGGACAACGACTTCAGGATCCAGCAGATTAATAACGCTGGCTACAGCCTGGGCCAGGAAGCTGATATAACGCTGATAGACGGCAATGGCCGTTTCATCCTTTTCTTTTGAAGCATCGAAAACGGTTTTTGCTTCGATTTTGGAAGGATCTCCGCCTGCAATCGAAAGAATTTTTGATTCCGGATGTTCTGCCACAGCTTCACGCGCCATTCTGATCAGCGCAGTGGCGGAACAATAACGCTCAAGGCAGCCATGATTGCCGCAGGTGCAGGGAACACCGTCCAGATCAAGAATGACATGGCCCAGTTCACCGCCGATACCGTGGGCGCCCTTCCAGATCTGTCCGTTGATGATAATCCCGCTGCCGATGCCGGTACCGATGGTAATGAATACACTGGAAGAAGTACCGGCGCTGACACCGGCAACGCTCTCCGCCAGCGCGGCCACATTGGCATCATTGTCAATGAAAACAGGTTTATCCAGATAGCGCTGGAAAACTTCACGGAAAGGAACATGATTCCATCCCATATTGGTACATTTGATGATTTCGCCGGTTACAGAAGAAGCAATGCCGGGAATCCCGACACCGACAGATTCAATATCATCGGGGGAAAGCCCTGCTTTTTCAACCGTGGAAAGGACACAGTCCACAATCCTTTTCACCTGATCCTCAAACGGTATATCCGTCACCGTAGGGATGGAGCCTTCCTGGATAATCTGTATTTTTTCATCAACAATACCAATTTTGATTCCTGTGCCGCCGACATCAATACCAACCCTGATCATTTTGTTTTCCTGCCTCCTGTTAATCGTTTGTATCGTCCTGTAAAACGGAAAGAAGCTCCCGGGCCGCATTATAGCCTGTTCTCTTCAGGCTGAGGTTCCTTGCGGCCACCTCAACAATAATCGCAAGATTACGACCCGGTTTGATCGGCATCAGCTGGTGGGGAACGCGTACCCCCATGATCTCGATCTCATCATCCTGAAGCCCGATCCGGTCATAAGCCTTGTTTTCGTCCCAGGTTTCCAGCTCAATAATCAGATCAATGGACTTGCTGATCGCAACCGCACCGATGCCGTACATCGCCTTGATATCGATGACGCCGATACCCCTGATTTCCATCAGATGACGTATTTTTTCCGGACAGGTGCCGATGAGCCTGTCATCAGCAATCCTGCAGATATCCACCACGTCGTCCGCTACCAGCTGATGGCCGCGCTTGATCAGTTCAAGCGCCGCCTCACTTTTACCGACACCGCTTTTCCCGGAGAGGAATACGCCGACGCCGTATACGTCCACGAGGACTCCGTGACGCGTGATATGGGGCGCGAGACGCCGGTTGAGATAGTTAATGGCCATGGCCGTAAATTTACTGGTGACCATGGGACTTGAATAAACAGGTACGTCGTGCGCCCTGGCCGCGGCAATGAACTCCGAAGGGGGAGTCAGGCTCCGGCAGATAATAATGCAGGGAACCGGATAACTGAAGTATTTTTCCAGGATTTCCTTCCTGGCTTCCGAAGACTGTTTTTCCAGGTAAGCCATTTCCACCTTACCGATGAGCTGCGGGCGCTCAAAGGCGAAAAACTCATAAAATCCGCAGAATTGCATGCCGGGCCTGTTCAGATCGGGCGTACGGATATCCCATTCCGTCCTGGTAGACGGACTCAGGCATTCCAGGTGCAGGGCAGTTTCAAAATCCCTGGCAGAAATCATGAAAGCACCTCCGTGAGGATCTGTCACAATGAAAATCCAAACACACTGTCTGTTAATGACTTTCACAGACTATCATATCACAAAAACAGGACAGAATGTATATTTTTCAAAGAATTGTATCGTTATAAATAAACAAAATGAAATTATGTCAGAAGTCGATCAGCCGCGGAAATGCTCTGCCGCTTCCTTCTGGGCGGGAATGCAACTGACAAAGCGGTCCATGTACCGGTTAAAGCCTTCTTCATCGGCGGGATCGGGCGCAACGGTCATCTGCTTCATGCCGGCGAAGACACGATTCTGGAGATAATCTTCCAATGTTTCATCTGCATTCTTATAAACTAGGTAATCAGCGAGCAGCGCAATACCCCAGGCGCCGCCTTCACCGGCAGTCTCCATCACGGTAACCGGGGCATGAATAGCGGCGGCAAGATAGTTCTGGCCGACGCCCTCTGTTTTAAAGAGGCCGCCGTGACCATACACACAGTCAATGGCCACTTTCTCACGATTCATGATTTCCATACCGTATTTCAGCGTTTCCATGCTGGCATAAATCTGAGCGCGCATAAAATTGGCCAGATTCATGGAGGCATCCGGAAGCCTGAGGAACATGGGACGGCCTTCCGTGAGCCCTGTCACAGGTTCACCGGCAAGATAATTGAAGTTGACAAGGCCGCCGCAGTCGCGATCTGCCTCCAGGGATTTTTTGAAAAGTTTTGTAAAGGTTTCACCGGCATCTGTTTTGAGTCCCATCAGGTCTGCGAATTCCCGGAAGAGGGAAACCCAGGCGTTGATATCGCTGGTGCAGCTGTTGCAATGAACCATGCCCACCTGTTTACCGGCCGGAGTGGTAACAATATCGATTTCCGGGTACACTTTGCTCATCGGTTTTTCAAGAACGATCATGCTGAAGATGGAAGTACCGGCGCTGACATTGCCTGTTCTGGCCCGGACACTGTTTGTAGCGGCCATGCCGGTACCGGCATCACCCTCCGGAGGGCAGAGCGGACAGCCGGGTTCCAGATCTCCTTCAGGATCCAGAAGCGCAGCGCCCTTTTCAGTCAGATAACCGGCATTTTCGCCCGCGACAAGCACACGGGGAAGAATATCCGCCAGTTTCCAGGGGAACTTTTTATCGGCAATCAGCTTATCAAAAGCGCTGACCATGGACGCGTCATAGGTGCATGTATCGGAATCAATAGGCATCATACCGCTGGCATCGCCGACACCGAGCACTTTCTCGCCGGTGAGCAGATAATGAATCCAGCCGGCCAGCGTGGTCAGGAAGGTGATATCCTTCACATGGGATTCATCATTCAGGATCGCCTGGTAAAGATGGCTCAGGCTCCAGCGCTGCGGCATATTGAAAGAGAACAGATTTGTCAGTTCCTCCGCCGCCTGACCGGTAATGGTATTACGCCAGGTACGGAAAGGAACAAGCAGATTCATCCCGCTGTCAAAAGGAAGATATCCATGCATCATCGCGCTGATGCCCAGGCCGGCGATCTTCGTGAGTTTTATCTGATAACGGGTGAAAACGTCCTTTTTCAGATCAGCGTAGCTGGACTGCAGGCCGGAAAGGATCGCTTCCTCACTGTAAGTCCAGATTCCGTCCACATAACCGTTTTCCCACTCGTGGCTGCCGCTGGCAATCACCTCATGGTTACTGTTGATCAGAACGCTTTTGATGCGGGTGGAACCGAATTCGATACCCAGAATCGCTTTGCCGTTTTGAATCTGTTCAATACTCATTGTACATGCTCCTTTTGAATATATTCATATCCCATTTGACTGAATCGTATCACATTGATTTTACCCTGTAAAGGTGAAGATTATTGCGTTCCGGTTCATTCTTACATGACAGTATGAATCTTTTAATCTGATTTTCATATTCTTTTTGCCTGGTTTTCAGAACAGCTGATTAAATATGTGATATTATACCATTGCCGAAAGGAACGGCAGGAAAGGAGAGCATCAGATGGAAACTTACACCATCGAGGACATCGAACTGCTCAGGAAAAAAAGCGGTCTGAGTTATCAGGAAGCCGTCGCTCTGCTTGATTATCACAACGGAAATCTCGCAAGGGCTCTGATCGATCTTGAAAAAAGCGGCAGACTGAAAGAAGATAACACTGAGAAAGAAGGAACACGTACCATGAGCGAAACCGGAAAGAAGAATGACACCAAAGACAAGGCGCTGGGCTTCCTGCAGAAGCTGTACCGCAGCCGGGTCAAAATCCGCAAGGGCGATACCAGCATTGTGAACGTATCCGTTCTGTTTGCAGGACTGTGCCTGCTGCTTGCGCCGCATATGACCATCGCCGGCGTGATTGTATCAATGATCCTGGGCTATCAGTTTTCCTTTACGGGTATGGATCCCGAATTCTCCACAGACAGCCTGGAGAAAATGGTGAAAAACGCTGCCCAGAACGCAAAAACCTCCGTATCCAGCGTCGTTCACACCATCACAGAAGAGTCCAAGGGACATGCAGCCAAGACTTCCGCGGCTTCCCATCTCTTCAAGGAAGAGAAAACGCAGCCTGAAAAGAAGGAAGAAATCAAAATGGACGTTGATAAAGCTTCCGAAAGCTTAAAGCAGCAGGCCAAGGAAATTGAAGAAACCATGGATTCGTTCTTCAACAGCAATCCTGCCGCAGTGAACGCCCACAGCGCATACTCCGCAGCCACCTCCAGCGTACCGACGATCCAGGTTCCGGTTCAGACAGAAACCCGGGACGGCAACGTTGAAACAAACGATGATGAAGACGGATATTCTTCCGTTACCATCGGCTGATGATAAAGAGCAGAAACGGTAATCTGACAGGTTACCGTTTCTGATGCTATTCCGGAGCAGGGAAAGGACAGGATTCAGATGTCGAAGATACTCATTGTGGAAGATGAAAAGAAAATAGCCCGGTTTCTGGAGCTGGAGCTGAAACATGAAGGATATGACGTTATCACAGCGTTTGACGGCAGAAGCGGGCTTGATACCGCACTGGAGGAAAATCCCGATCTCCTGATCCTTGATCTTATGCTGCCGGAACTCAGCGGCATCGAAGTCTGCAGACGGCTGCGTCACACAAGCGACGTGCCGATCATCATGCTGACAGCCAAGGATGACGTATCCGACAAGGTGATGGGGCTGGATATGGGAGCGGACGACTATGTGACAAAACCCTTCGCCATTGAGGAACTACTGGCAAGAATCCGTGTCGCGCTGAAGAAAAATCGTATGCGGAATACGCCGGCAGTACCGGAAGATGACCACATCCTGAAAGCAGGCTGCATCAGCATCGATACAGCCTCCTGGCAGGTGAAAGTTAAGGGAGAGCAGGTATCGCTGACCAAAAAGGAATTCGACACCCTGAAATACCTGATGGAACACAAGGGAACAGCCGTTACCCGGGATAAACTGATGAACGAAGTATGGGGATACGACTACTTCGGAGACTCCAATATTGTCGACGTTTACATCCGTTACCTCCGGCACAAGATCGATGATCAGTTCAACATCAAGACCATCCATACCATTCGTTCCGTAGGATATTTATTCGATTATGAAGAAGAACAAGAATAAGAATAAAATCAAAAACAAAAAGACGAAACAGAAGGACGTCACGGAACGCGAACTTGTGCTGGCAAACAAGGTGAGCGGAAGCCTGCACGGCGGCGTCAGCCGGATCAGGCTGTCGTTGGCCTTCAGGATAGCCCTGCATTACTGTTTCCAGCTGTTCCGCAGTTTTATCCCTGTTGCGATCATTCTGTCCATTGTTTTCTGTTTCTGCATCGCCATTCCGGTTTCCCAGGAACTGAAGGAGCTGATTCCCGTTCGGGTCATTGAAGCGGAAAGGACTGAAACAGAGCAGGCGATAGAAGAACCTGCAGGGGAAGCCGAACCACAGACAGTAAGCAGGGGATACCTGACAGCGCAGATGACCGGGGAGCTTCCGGAAGAAGACTTCTTCCAGCGGCTTTCCCGTAATATGTCCCTCATGTTCGGCAGGATGTTCAGCCAGCAGCAGTTCCGTTTCTTTTATACGGAAAACAGCCGGAACTGGATAGTGACCCTGAATATCCATTACCTGTGGATCACCTGGATGCTCCTGATGGGCGGACTGCTGCTGTGCGACCTGTTCCGTATCATCTATTTCTTCCGGCACGACCAGAGACTGAACAAACGGGTGCTGGCCCCGATCCGCGATATTACTTCCATGGCGGAAACCCTGTCCGAAAGCAACCTTTCCAACCGCATCAATATTGCGGGAACCAAAAATGAACTGAAAGACCTGGCAACGGTCATCAACAGGATGCTGGACCGGATTGAACGCAGCTATAACAGCCAGAAACAATTCGTTTCCGACGCCAGCCATGAGCTGAGAACGCCCATCTCGGTTATCCGTGGATATACGGACATGCTGAAACGCTGGGGCAAGGACGATCCGGAAATCCTGGATGAAGGGATAACCGCCATCTCCCAGGAAACAGAAAGCATGAAGGATCTGGTGGAAAGCCTCCTGTTCCTGGCACGGCATGACAAGAAAACTCTGATGATGGAAATGTCTTCCTTTGACCCGACAGAACTGATCCGGGAAATTCAAAAGGAAGAAACCATGGTTCATACCGGATATCATTTTGATACAACGCGGATGGATCCCCTTACAATCACCGCGGACAGAAATATGATGAAACAAGTGCTGCGGATCCTTTGCGACAACGCGGTCAAGTATTCCGCGCCAGGTTCAACGGTAACGCTGTCCTGTACGAACGAGCAGGGCGGTAACTGCTGCCTGTCGGTGAAGGACGAAGGGCAAGGTATTTCACAGGAAGAGCTGCCGAAGATCTTTGAACGTTTCTACAGGAGTGATAAGGCAAGGCAGTCGGAAACCGGCGGACACGGCCTGGGGCTGAGCATTGCGAGAATCATTGTAGTCGCACATAAAGGAAAGCTCCGGGTTCGTTCAAAACCCGGATGCGGTTCCATCTTTTCCATTATACTTCCGAAGGGCACAGACAAGGAATAAACTGGTTATTTTACATATCTGTTCACAGGCTTGGGAGCGCGCATTTTATGCCCGCTCCTTTTTTTCCTGGAAATAACCAGGAACGCAATGATGCCAATCAGCACCAGCGGCGGTCCGAACAGAATGAGCACGAACTCGAAATTGAAAGGCGGAAAGGGATTGGGATCAGCATAGGTTTCCGCAATGATTTCATCGATTGTTTTGGGGGCGTTGTCCCGCTTTTCAACGGAACGGGAAGACGTCAGCGAATAGACAAAAGGTTCTCCCTTATCATTGTACCAGGTCATGGTGCCGATTTCTTCACCGGCCTGGATAGGCGCCTGGAGATCACCCCTGAAATCAAAAGCCACGTAATCCCGCAGATTGTCCGCCATGCGATTGACGTCGGACTGCGTTGTAACGATCTGGGCATTTTCCCCGACAGGGGAACAGACCAGTGTGATCTCTCCGTTATCCGGATCAGACGTGGAGTAATTGGAGGTCGGCAGTTTAATAGGTCTCATGTTGTAAAGATCCACCGGAGTAACGCTTACATACTGGCTGAAACCGTAATTCATGAGCTTGATGGTATCTGCCCAGCGTGCTTTTCTGCCGGTAAACATAACGACCGAAATCAGATCCACCCCGTCCTTGGAAGCGGCACCCGCAAAACAGTATCCGGAATGTGAATGGGAACCGGTTTTGATACCGGTTGCATATTCATAATAATACTGATTCGGGTTTTCCTCACTGCCCGTGAGCATGTATTCCGTTTTTGTGGTAATGGTACGGGCACGCTGTTTGTTGGTGCGGGGAAGCTGATAGGAAGTGGTGCCGACGATCTCACGGAAGGTTTCGTTTTTCATGGCTTCCCGTGCAATCACAGCCATATCCCGGGCGGTTGAATAATGATTGTCATCATGATAACCGTGGGGATTGACAAAGTGTGTGCTGATGCAGCCCAGGGTCTCGGCTGTCCTGTTCATCAGATCCACAAAGCGGGGAATATCTCCGGATACAGCCTCAGCAATCACATTGGCTCCGTCATTGGCTGAAAGCAGCATAGTGCCGTAAATGACGTCAATCAGTCGAATTTCCTCATCCACTTTCAGATACATGGTGGAGGAATCCGGAGGCACATTGACTGCCGTTTGGGAAACGGTGACAGTCTCATTCAGATCATCCACAAACATCAGTGCTATCAGAACTGTAAGGATTTTGGTCATGGAGGCGGGATAGCGCCGCTCATCGGCATCCTTCTCAAAAATGACCTCTCCCTTATCCTGTGTCATCAGGACAGCAGAAAGGGCATAAAGCTGATCAGGGGACAGGTTTTCAGGATGTTCCTTATCATATTCGGGGGCATCAGGGGAAAGGGTCGGCTGAGGAATCGGCTCTGCCGTGGGCGTCGGATCCTTGCTTTTGGCCGCAAAGGAAACGGAGACAGAGGTAAAAAGCATAATCATAACCAGCAAAAATGCTGTTACTCTTTTCAAATGCTCCACCTCACTTCAATCAAAACATTCACAGAATCAGAACCTGTTACGCGGCGGGAACCGCAGCCGGTACAGCAAAAGCCGGCACAATGGAATTACCGCTCAGCTGCAGGAAAAGGAAGACTATACCGATAATCGCAAGATACAGCGCAAACCAGGAAAGCGGTATTTTCGTAATAACCTTCAGCATAAAACGGATAGCGGCATATCCCACAATGGCAGCCACCAGAATACCGACCAGTGCGGGCACCAGTGAAATCTCGCTGAGATAGCCTTCCTCAAGCGCGTCTTTTCCTTCCATCAGAAGGGATCCGACAATCGCGGGAGCGCTCATCATAAAAGAGAACCTGGCACCCGTATTCTTGTCCAGGCCGGTTGATACGCCGCCAAGGATCGTAGAACCGCTCCGGGAAATACCGGGCGTCATGCCGATTCCCTGGAACAAACCCATGACAACAGCCTGCAGAATGCCGACTTTTCCGCTGCCATTCTTCTGGCGGACGGCAATCCGGTCACAGATAATCAGGAAAAGGGCAGTGATCAGGAAAGACGTGCCGAGGAACCAGCCGCTGTCAAAAACAGCAAAACCGTTAACGGCGGGGAAGGCTTTTTTAGCGGCAAAATATACGCCAAGCGTCGGCAGGGAAGCAATCACAAGAAGCAGAAGCGTTTTGTTGCGTACAGGATGGAGGATCATATCCAGCCATTCTTTCCTGAAAACAATCAGCACAGGCACCAGCGTACCGACATGGAGCAGAATGTCGAGCATCTTCATCGCGGGAGTATCCGTCTGGATACCGAAGAAAATACGGGCAAGCAGCAAATGCCCGCTGGAAGAGATGGGCAGGAATTCTCCAAGTCCCTGTATTAATCCAAGAAGAGCACTGTGCAGAACAGACATCAGGACATACCTCCAACATGATGATTTATGTATTTTATCATATCCGATCCGGTTTGGAAAGATTGACCGGTCTTCCGTCTCTTGACTGTTTATCCTACAACGGATATAATTTTTTGCCGGAAAGTTCATAAATATACCTATTTATAAGGAGAGTAGCCAAATATATGAAACTCGGAGTTGTCGGTCTTCCGAACGTCGGAAAAAGCACGCTGTTCAATGCGATCACAAACGCTGGAGCACAGGCTGAAAACTATCCTTTCTGCACCATCGAACCCAACACTGGTGTGGTGCTTGTGCCTGATCACCGGCTGAATGTGCTCGCCGATATGTATCATCCGAAGAAGGTTACTCCCACCACAATTGAATTTGTGGATATCGCCGGTTTGGTGAAAGGCGCCAGCCGCGGCGAAGGGCTGGGAAACAAATTCCTTTCACACATCCGGGAAGTGGACGCAATCGTCCATGTTGTCCGCTGCTTTGATGATGACAACATCATCCATGTAGACGGTTCCGTCGATCCTGTAAGGGATATTGAAACCATTAACCTTGAACTGATTTTTGCCGATATGGAAACCGTCCAGAAGCGTAAGGACAAGGCCGAAAAAAGTTTCCGCGGCGGGGATAAAAAAGCCGGAGCAGAAGCGGAACTGGCTGACCGTCTCTATGCTCATCTGGAATCCGGAAAACCGGCTCGTACGCTTGAATGCACAGATGATGAGAAAGCGATTCTCCAGAGCTGGTTCCTGCTGACCACAAAGCCGGTGATTTACGCAGCGAATATTTCAGAGGACGATCTCGGAAAAGACGATTCAGAAATCGATTATGTGAACCAGGTGCGGAAGACCGCGGCGGCCGAAAATGCCGAGGTCATCGTGATTTCCGCTGCCATTGAGCAGGATATCGCCTCCATGAATCCGGAAGAAAAAAGCGAATTCCTGAGCGAGCTCGGCATCGGCCAGAGCGGCCTGGACCGGCTGATTACGGCCAGCTACCGCCTGCTGGGTCTGATTTCCTTCCTGACAGCAGGAGAAGATGAATGCAGGGCATGGACCATTGTGAACGGAACGAAGGCACCCCAGGCCGCAGGTAAAATCCATACCGATTTCGAAAAGGGTTTCATCCGCGCAGAAATCGTTCCCTTCGATACGCTGGCAGAGCTCGGCAGTATGGCCGCCTGCAAGGAAAAAGGCCTTGTTCGCAGTGAAGGCAAGGATTACGTCATGAAGGACGGGGATATCACCCTGTTCCGCTTTAATGTCTGACAGAGAGGAAATGAATTCGCCATGTCCCGAGTACAGTATTTCTTTAACCGCCTGAAAAAGATGGACTGGAAAGCCATGTGGAAAACCACCGGACTGCTGAAAAAGCGCAGCGGAAAGGGAAGGCTCTGGCTTCTGACCGATATGCTGCGCTGCGGCATCAAATACAACGCAGGCTACATTGACTACAAAATCGCCCAGATGTACAAGCTGAACGACGAGCAGCGCAAAACCGTCATTACACGCGGTATCTCCAACAATATCGTCCGGAGGATGAATCCGAAAGAATACTGGCATACTTTTGACGATAAAACTGAATTCAATACTTTCTTTAAAGAATGGATCCCCCGGAAATGGATCCGCATTGACGACAATACCTCCACAGAGGAGCTGTACGCGCTCTGCCGTAATTTTGACGCGCTGATCGGCAAACCGCTGGAAGGATCCAGCGGCGTCGGAATCCAGAAATACACGTCCGAAGACTGGAAGGACGGCCCGGAAGCCTTCCTTGCGCGGCTGAAAAAGGACGGAATCGGTATCCTGGAAGAAATCGTCAGGCAGCATCCGAAGATGGCGGCCCTTTGCCCCACATCCGTCAATACCTGCCGGATCGCTACGCTGCTTGGTGATAAACAGCAGGGCATTGTATATGCATTCCTGCGCATCGGCAACGGAAAAGTGATGGATAATGTTGACTGCGGCGGCATGGCCTCCAGGATTAATATTGATACCGGCAGGCTGAGTACCGTAGGCGCGGATAAGCAGGGCAATACGTTCATCAAACATCCCATGACTGATACCAGCATAATTGGATTTCAGATTCCCTACTGGGAAGAAGCGAAGAAAATGTGCATGGATGCAGCGCAGAAAATACCCCAGATGCGTTTTATTGCCTGGGATGTGGCCATTACGGAGAACGGGCCCACTTTTATCGAAGGAAACAGTTTCCCGTCTCACGCGATTCCGCAGTTTGCAGCCCATTATCCTGACGGAATCGGCATCCTGCCCGAATTCGAAAAATTCATTGATCTGTAAGGAAAAATATCTCTTGCAAGATCTTTACATTTATGTTATTATATTTGTCGTTATGCGGACGGTCCTCTGTCCGGAAACATATGATTCATCCGTTCGGATGAACCGCCGGGTCATGAACGTCTATGAGGGAAGGAGGCACAAACCATGAACGAAATTATCCGCTCCATCGAAGCAAAACAGATCCGCAGCGATCTGCCCCAGATCAACGTCGGTGATACCGTACGCGTATGGGTGAAGGTTGTTGAAGGCAACCGTGAACGTCTGCAGGCTTTCGAAGGCACTGTTATCGCCAAGCGCAATGGCGGCATCCGTGAAACATTTACGGTTCGCCGTGTGTCCTATGGCATTGGTGTTGAACGTACTTTCCCGATCAATTCTCCCCGTGTGGACCATGTTGAAATGATCCGTCACGGTAAGGTTCGCCGCGCCAAGCTGTACTATCTGCGCGATCGTCAGGGCAAGGCAGCCAAGATTAAGGAAGTCAAACGCGTCTGATTTGTGCGAAAAAACTGCTGCATGATGCAGCAGTTTTTTTATATCCTGATATATTGAGATAGCCGGAAGGAATCATACTGTATATTGTGGAATATATATAAATTGGATATTTATGAATCGGAGGATCATAGAATGAGGGACAGAACGGAAGCAGCGGCGAAAGCGAAGGAGCTTGTCAGCCGTATGACACTGGAGGAGAAAGCTTCTCAGCTGAAATATGACGCGCCTTCCATCGACAGGCTCGGTATTCCTGCATACAACTGGTGGAATGAAGTGCTGCACGGTGTGGCACGGGCAGGTACTGCCACCGTATTCCCTCAGGCGATCGGCCTGGCCGCCATGTTTGACGAAGATATGCAGGAGAAAATTGCCGGTATTATCTCTGATGAAGCACGTGCCAAATTCAACGGACAAAGCCGTCACGGTGACAGGGATATTTACAAGGGCCTGACTGTCTGGAGCCCGAACATCAATATTTTCCGTGACCCGCGCTGGGGCAGGGGCCATGAAACATACGGAGAAGACCCGTATCTCACCAGCCGTCTGGGTATCCGTTTTATCCGGGGACTTCAGGGAAAAGGAAAATACCTGAAAACCGCCGCCTGCAGCAAACACTTCGCCGTTCATTCCGGTCCGGAAGCCCTGCGGCATCAGTTTGACGCCCGCGTCAATCCCAAGGACCTGAATGAAACCTACCTGCCCGCCTTTAAAGCTACCGTTCAGGAAGGCGAGGTTGAGTCTGTCATGGGCGCCTATAACCGGGTGAACGGGGAACCGGCCTGCGGCAGTGAAACCCTGCTGAAAAAGACCCTGCGTGAAAAATGGGGTTTTAAAGGCCATGTTGTCAGCGACTGCTGGGCAATCAGGGATTTTCATGTCAATCACAAAGTAACGGCTACAGCACCGGAAAGCGCCGCGCTGGCGCTGAAAAACGGCTGTGACCTGAACTGCGGCAATACCTATCTGCATATCCTGGAAGCGCTGCAGGAAGGACTGATCACCGAAGAAGAAATCACGACCGCCTGTGAGCGGCTGTTTACGACCCGGTTTATGCTCGGCCTGTTTGCAGATGACTGTGAATACGATAACATTCCCGTTACAGACAACGATACTGACGAACATGCCGCCCTGGCCCTGGAAGCTGCCGAGAAGAGCATGGTATTGCTTGAAAACGACGGCATCCTGCCGCTGGATCCCGACAGAATCAGGACCATCGCAGTGATCGGCCCCAATGCGGACAGCATTCCCGCACTGGAAGGCAATTACAACGGAACCAGCAGCCGGTATGTAACTTTCCTTGAAGGCCTCCGCCGGTATGCTGAAAAGCATGGCATCCGCGTGCTGTACAGCCTGGGCTGCCACCTGTTCAAAGACCGCACCTCCGGCCTGGCACAGGCTGATGACCGGCTTGCTGAAGCTGCCATGTACGCGGAAGCGGCAGATGTGACAATTGCCTGCGTCGGACTGGACGCCGGCCTGGAAGGCGAAGAGGGCGATACAGGTAACGAGTATTTCAGCGGAGACAAAAAGGACCTGCTGATTCCCGAATCCCAGCGTCGTCTTCTGGATGTGCTCGAAAAAAGCGCGAAAAAACTGGTTACCGTCGTGACTGCAGGTTCCAGCCTGAATGTTCCGGGCGGCAACGCGAAAGTGTTTACCTGGTATCCCGGGCAGGCCGGCGGTACTGCGCTGGCAGAGCTCCTTTTCGGCGAAAAGAACTTCAGCGGACACCTGCCCCTGACATTCTACAGGGATATCAGCGATCTGCCTGATTTTGAAGACTACAGCATGGATAACCGGACTTACCGGTATTTCACCGGAAAGGCGCTCTATCCCTTCGGTTACGGCCTGAGCTATACCTCCTATCAGGTTCTCAGCGCCTCCATAACCGGCAATGAAGTGACAGCAGAGATTACCAACAACGGGAAGATGGACGGCGACGCACTCGTTCAGATTTATGTGGAGTGTGACAGTCCCTTTGCGCCTGTCCATCCCCGGTTGTGCGGTTTCCGCCGCATCAGCCTGAAAGCAGGGGAAACCGGCACGGTCAGCGTTCCGCTCGACCCGCTCACATACACTGTGATTGATTCCGAAGGGGAGCGGATTCCCGTTGAACACTGTGCCCTGTACGTCGGCGTCTGCCAGCCGGATGAGCAGAGCATTGAAATGACCGGTTCCAAACCTGTAGTGATCAGAAAATAAACCGGAGTCTGTTTCCTGTTCTTCAGGATTCAAAAGATCTAAATGCAGGAGAGTGCTCATGTTTACAGGCTTTACCGATGAAACTGTTCAGTTTTTTCTGGATCTTAAGTTTCATAACAACACCCCATACTTTCATGAAAACCATGACCGGTATGTGGAGACCGTCCAGACGCCGTTTTATGAAATGATTACGGATCTGGGCGACGAGATGCGGAAAATAGATCCGCTGATGGAGATCCGGCCTTACAAGTGCCTGTCGCGCATCCACCGCGATACGCGTTTTTCCAGAGATAAAAGCCCTTACAGGGATCATCTCTGGTTTCTGTTCAGAAGAGCAGGAGAGCCAAGGGATAAGAGCCTGTTTTACTACTTTGAATTCGGTCCGGACAGACTGAGCTGGGGAATGGGTATATGGGGTGAAAACCGTGAACTGATGGATCTGTTCCGGAAGCGCATGAGAGCCAATCCTGACGGAATCCTGGCATTGCTTGATGACCTTGATCTTCCAGGACACAAACTGATCCTGAACGGTTCGTTTTTCAAGAGAATGGATATTCCGGATGAGATCCCGCAGCGGCTGAAACCATGGTATACCGGCAGAGAAATATATGTCGGCAGATACAGTCCGGTCTGGCAGTGGGCGTTTTCCGACCGGATCCTGAAGGAAGTCCGAAAGGATTTCCGTACTCTCGCACCGCTTTACCGGCTGTTAAGAGGTTATCTGGATGACCTTTCCCAGTCCGAGTAAAACAGCAAACGACCAGAAAGTGTGAGTAAGATGAGACCATTTTTTAAACGGCGTCCGCCTCACGAGCCACCGGAAAGAGAAAGAAGGCATCGTATGTCCTTTATCAGCTTGTTTTTTATGCTGATAGGCATTCTTACTGTCCTCTATTTCCTGATTACCTACGGACTGATTCCGCTGCTGGCCATGATGACCGCGGCATGAGGAAAAAACCATGAAGAAGACCGGAAAATGGGCATTATCCGTGATTTCAAAAGCACTGGTAATCATCATTGTGATTGCCTTGCTTCCGTTTGCCCGTACCTGGATCCGGCAGCTGCTGCCTGACGCCACGGGCGAGATCCGGGTCCAGAGCATGATCCTGGAACAGAAGCTGGAATCAAGCAAGCGGCTCGAAGTTACCACCATTGATGAAGAAGGCGTTCTTGAAGCCAAGACCAACGTAATCATCCTGGGCACTGTCGGTACAACCACCATCCGTTACCGCTATACTGCCAGTGTCGGCATTGACCTGAGCAAAGTCGTTATGACAACAGACAGCGACAGGATCATTTTTGAGCTTCCGGATCCGGAGGTACTCAATGACGGAATTGAAGCGCTTGAAATCAACAAAAACAATTTTTTCTCCAAAGCAGTGGAAAAGAGTGTTGAGACGCTGTTGAACGAGCAGAAGCTGAAATGCAGGGAACAGTACATCAGTGAAAAGCAGCATTCAGACAGGGCCTGGGAGGATATCAGGAAATCCTTTGAAACAACTATCTGCCAATGGCTCGAACAATACGGGGAAAGACATTACGATTTTGAATTCGTCAAACTGAACGATTCCGCAGCCTGATAATCAGGCTGCTTTTTTCTGTGTACAGATCATACAGTGAGTTGTTTTTGTTCGCCTTGACTGATGGTCTTTTTTTTCATAATATAATGAAGTGATTTTTTCTGGGAACAGATAAATGAAGGATACGGAGCCCGGTCATACAGAGTACTGACCGGAATAATCCATCAGATAAGGATGTGATTACAACGAGCGAGAACAAGGACAGAATCAACTGGTATCCCGGACATATGGCGAAAACCAAACGCCTGCTCCAGGATCAGATTAAACGAATTGACCTGATCATTGAACTTTGCGACGCCCGGCTGCCTTATTCCAGCAGGAATCCGGAGCTGGCAAAAATGATATCACAGAAGCGTCATCTGCTTTTTATGAACAAATCCGACCTGGCCGATCCCGGTATGAACAAGCGCTGGCTTCAGTATTACCGCCGACAGGGGATTGAAGCGCACCTGACCAATGCCAGCATGATGAAAGGCAAGGAAACCGTCAGCCTGATTGAACAGGCGACAAAGGAAATTGTTGACAAAGCGCTGCAGAAGGGTGTACGGAAAACAGTACGGGCCATGATTGCCGGTATTCCGAACGTCGGAAAAAGCACCATGATCAACCGGCTTTACGGCCGATCCATTACCCAGACCGGAGACCGCCCCGGCGTTACAAAAAGCAATCAATGGGTCAAAATATCCCCATATCTGGAACTGCTCGATACACCCGGCCTGCTCTGGCCCCGGCTGGATGACCAGCTTTCCGCCCGCAGGCTGTGTTATATCGGCTCCATAAAGGATGACATTGTGGACACGGCAGAACTGACCATCAGCCTGCTGGAAGAATTATGCGTTCTGGTTCCCGACACTGTTTCCGAAAGATTCCATCTCAAGGATACAGGACTGAAAGGCGCGGAGCTGCTGGAAGCTGTATGTGCCGGAAGGGGATGGCTCCTGAAGGGCGGACGCTTTGACTATGACCGGTGCTGCAGCGTGGTGCTGGACGAATACCGCGCCGGAAAACTGGGCAGAATTACTTTTGAAGCACCGCCGCAAACCAATACGGAGGATACTGAAAACAATGATTGACCGTAGTCAGCACGCAGCTGAGCTGATGGCATTTGACAGGCAGTACAAACAGTCTGGCGTGGTCGTTGCCGGCATGGATGAGGTCGGCCGCGGCCCCCTGGCCGGTAATGTCGTTACCGCCTGCGTTGTTATGCCGGAGGATCCCCTTATCATCTGGATTGACGACAGCAAAAAGCTGAGCGAAAGCCGGCGTGAAAAAGTATTTGACGAGATTATGGCCAATGCGCTGTACGTCGGCGTGGGAGAGGTTTCTCCGGAAGAGATTGACCGGATCAATATCCTGGAGGCAACACGGAACGCTATGCGAAAAGCCGCGGCTGATGTTCCGGCCGACATATTCCTGATCGACGCGGTGACCAAACTCGGGCTGAAGGGGAAAGAAATGCCCATCATTAAAGGCGACGCCACTTCCTATTCCATCGCTGCGGCAAGCATCGTGGCAAAGGTAATCAGAGACAGGCAGATGATCGAACTTGACCGGCTCTATCCTGATTACGGATTCGCGCGGAACAAGGGCTACGGAACCAAAGAACATATCGAAGCGCTGAAACGGATCGGCCCCTGTCCGGTCCACCGCAGAAGCTTCATCACTCATTTCATATGAAATGGACCTATGAAACCGGCCTGCTTGGGGAAGAGATCGCCGCGCAGTGGCTGGAGGAGCATTATGGTATGCGCCTCCTTGAAAGCAGATACAAAACCAAGGCAGGCGAAATTGACCTGATTATGCTGGACAGGGATACTGTGGTTTTTGTGGAAGTCAAAACCCGGATGACCTCCCTGCCCGGAACCGGTATTGCCACGGTCAACCTGCAGAAACAAAGGCGCATTTCCAGGGCGGCGACCCTTTATCTGATGCGCAGGGAATGGCTTGGAAAAGCTGTTCGTTTTGATGTTATAGAAGTTCATCCGGACGATATGCTGTATATCCCCAATGCATTTCAGCCGGGCGGCATGTTTTACCGTTAATGAAAGGATGCGTTGTCGATTGGTTTTATCCAGACGGATTATACTGTTCCTGATTGCTTTTCTGATGGCTTTTGCCCTTGTTCCAGCAGGCTGCGCTGAAGGGGAGAACCTGCTTCAAAACGCCGATTTCTCTGAGCTGGACAGCGACGGGATGCCTGAATACTGGTTTACCGACGCATATTACCTGGATGCCGGTTATACAGTATTCGGTGTATCTGAAGGCGATTCCGGACATGAGCACGTCATCACTATACAGAATATCGCTGAAAATGACGCCCGCTTTGCCCAGGCTGTGGAAGTTGAGCCGGATTCCCTATACAAGTTCAGCGGATACATCCGTGCCAGCGGCATTGAGGGCGGCCTAGGCGCCAACCTGAGCATTGAGGGCATATACGCTTTCAGCGACAAGGTATACGATACAGAAGGCGAATGGAAATACATCGAATATTACGGTGAAACAGGACCGGACCAGGACTATATCGTTGTTTTTGCCCGGCTGGGCGGATACAGCGGCATCTGCTCCGGTAAAGCCTCCTTCTCCAACCTGTCCCTGACCAAAGTAGACAGCGTACCCGGCGATCTGGTGGCTGACATGTGGTACCGGGAATCCGCCGATTCCTATAACGACGACGAATATGAGGATCCGCTGCAAGCCATTCCGGCCACAGCCTGGCTGATCCTGATCAGCCTTGTATATACCGCCTTTGCGCTGCTTGCTGTCTATCATTATGAGCAGCGTAAAAAACAGCAGATTACAATCAGCCGGAAAATTTCTCCGTATCTGCTTTCTGCTCTGTTTTTCTCGGCGCTTGTTCTCCGGATCCTTATCAGCTCCCTGGTTGAAGGATACATGGTTGACGTGAACTGCTTCCTGAGCTGGGGAAAGACCATGGCGAACTCCGGACCGACAGGATTCTACCAGGACACCAATTTCTGTGATTATCCGCCGCTGTACACCTATGTGCTGGCCCTGAATTCTGAAATATCCAGGCTTCTGCATGCCGGACCCATGCTGGAGCGGGTCATTTTCCGGTTTGTGCCCTGTCTGTGTGACCTCATCGGCTGCTTTATTGTCTACCGGCTGATGGTCAGGGAGCATGAAACATCCGGATATGCCCCTTATTTCTTCCTGATTGCGTCCTTATTCAACCCTGCCGCCATCCTGAACAGTGCCGCGTGGGGACAGATGGACAGCGTACTGTGCCTGCTCCTGCTGGCTGTCTCTGTAATGGCCGTGAAAGGGAAGTGGATGACAGCGCTGCCGCTGTACGTAATCGCAGTGCTGATCAAACCGCAGGCACTGATGCTCGGGCCGCTGGGGCTGATATACATCCTGATTACCTATGTCCGGAAGCCGGAATCCCGCAAACCGATCCTGTACGGTACCGTGATCAGTATTCTGACACTTGCCGCAGGCGTGATTCCCTTCAGCCTCCGGCAGAACTGGGACTGGCTGATCAATCTGTATAAACGCACCCTGGAATCCTATCCCTACGCCACGGTCAACACCGCCAACTTCTACTATATCCTTGGCGGGAACTGGAACGCCATTGCGAATGAAGCCCATATCCTTGCTCCTGTCCTGCTGGGACTGCTCTGCATCGGTTACGGATTGTGGTGGCATTTCTGTTCCAAAGAAAAGAAATATCTCCTGATTGAAACGCTTATCAGTTTCCTGTTTGCAAGCGCGTTTATCATCTGCGCCTTCGTAAGGGCTTCCTGGGCTTTGACCGGCGGAATTGCCATGGGATTCGCCTTTGTCATTGTCCTTTCTCCCGCAATCCGCCGGAAAGACATTCGTCTCCTCCCGTGGCTCGGAGGCCTGCTCTACGTGCTGCTGTACGTTTTCGGCGTCAAGATGCACGAACGTTATATTTTCCCTGCGCTGCTCCTGTTTGCGGCAGCCTGGACGCTGTTCAGGGACAGGCGTATTCTTTACGTCCTGGTGCTGTTTTCCGTTACGACCTTTATCAATGAGGGAATCGTACTGGACAACAGCATCCGCCTGGGTTCCTCCTTCGGCCACCTGAACCCGGATACGGTTGTGCTTGCCGATCTGATCAGCCTTCTGAATATTTCCGGCGCTTTGTACGCGGTCTGGCTCAGCACGAAACTGTACAAGGACATTCCTGTTGCAGAAGAAATTGATGCTGAAGTTCCGGAAACTGAAAAAGAAGCAGCCATACCTGAATCCATATCCGGCTGTGAAGTCGAAACTGAAAGCATTCTGACGGGCAATGAACCGGAAACCCTTGTTGCAGCCGAACAGCCTGTCCTGCTGAATGCTGAAGAGACTGACACAAACCTGACAGCTGAAACCATCCATCAGGGAGCAGTTCAGGACAGCCGCAGAAGCTTCCGATGGTTTGACCGTTCCCTGCACTGGAATAAACGTGATACAATCCTGCTTTCCGTCATTACGGCAGTCTATGCCGCAATCAGCCTGCTGACCCTTGGAAGCACAAAGGCTCCGCAGACCGCATGGATATCCAGCAGCCCGGCAGAGGAGATTGTCTTTGACCTGGGTGAATACAGGGATAATTTCGAAATTCTCTATTTTGGCCAGGTCAGCAGCCGCAATTTCTCCTTTTCCGTCAGCAAAGACAGGAAAGAATGGGAAGACGACGTCTGGGCCCAGATGGATCAGGGGCAGTGCTGGAAATGGAAATATGTGATTCTTTCCTATACTGACGAAAACGAAAATGTGACTTTCCAGAGTTCAAACCTGGATCATGTGGTTCGCTTCAGCGGAAGATATGTGAAACTGAAAGCTCATTATATCGGCCTGACGCTGAATGAAGTGCTTTTCCGCAATGAGGACGGAGAAGTGCTGCCTGTCCGGATACTGGATCAGACAGGGGCAGAACCTGAATCTGTGCTGTATTCCGATCCTGCGTCTTTGATTGACGAACAGGATACACTGGAACGGCTGCCCGCTTTCCCGGAAAGCCAGGAGACCACTGAAGCTGCAGCACAGCCCGGCTGGTGGAACAGCAGCTATTTTGATGAAATCTATCACGCAAGAACAGGCTTTGAATTCCTTCACGGAAAAGCACCCTATGAAACAAGCCATCCGCCCCTCGGGAAAATCCTGATCAGCCTTTCCATTGCTGCATTCGGAATGTGTCCGTTCGGCTGGCGTTTTGCCGGAGCGGTGGCCGGAATCCTGATGCTGCCCGGGATGTACCTGCTTGTCAAACAGCTGAGTAAGAAAACCAGTATAGCCGCCCTGGCCTGCCTGCTGATGGCGCTGGACTGCCAGCACCTGACACAGACCCAGATTGCAACAATCGATAGTTTCCCTGTACTGTTTATCATTTTCGAATACTTCTTCATGCTGCGTTTTATCCAGACCGACTACCTGAAGGAGAAGAAGTCCGCAGCCATCCTTCCGCTGCTGTTCAGCGGTCTGTTCATGGGCTTGTCCATTGCCAGCAAATGGATCGGTATTTACGCCGGAGCCGGACTTGCGTTCCTCTTTTTCACCCATTGCTACCGGGTCATCCGCAGTGCTTCCAAAGCGGACGCTGATCAGCTCCGTTCCGCACTGCGCAGGACGCTGATCCTCTGCCTCTGGTGTATCCTGTTCTTTATCCTGATTCCTGTGATCATTTATCTGCTGTCTTATATTCCATACTTTGCCTATCTGTCCGGCAGGATTACCAGCCTGACAGATTATATCAAAGAAGTGATCAAAGCCCAGATCGGTATGTTCAATTATCACAGTGAACCGGGGCTAGGAATGAATCATCCCTTCTATTCTCCCTGGTGGGAGTGGCCGATCATCGGCAAACCCATGTATTACGCTTCACAGGAATACATCCCGGCAGGATTTACAAAACGGAACAGTATCTTCTGCTTCGGGAATCCCGTGATCTGGTACGGTGGACTGGCTGCGCTTGCGTACTGCCTGTTCCGCTTCGCACAGACCAGAAGATACCAGCTGGAAGGTACTGATTACCTCTGGCATATCCGGACTGGCAGTTCCGATTTCCGTTATTCCTTTATCCTGATCGGTTTCCTGGCCCAGTATCTGCCCTGGGTGCTGGTTCCCAGAGGAACCTATATATACCATTATTTCGCAAGCCTACCGTTCATCATGACTGCGATTGCAGTATCCTTTGACCAGGACGACCCGAAATACAGGCTTAACTTCCGTCTGTTTGCCGCAGCTTTTGCGATTGCGGCAGCCGTGTTCTTTATCATTCTTTTCCCGTACGCCTGCGGCCTGAATGTCTGTAAAGGCTGGCTTGACATTGGAAACCATCTGCTGAGAATCTGGTATAACCCGTAATCATCGCATGCACTGCTTTCAGAGGAATCAAAACTGACCAGTGGAGGAATCAACCGCAATGGGAATCATGGCAAGTCTGCTGAGTTTCGGCGTGACAGGTGTGAACGGTTACCAGGTTCATGTGGAAGTGTTCGGCACAGAAAGCATGCCCGGTATTGAAATCATCGGCCTTCCAGACGCTTCTGTGAAGGAAAGCAAGGACCGGGTCAACGCGGCCATTATCAACAGCGGAAAGCAAATGAATCCCAGACGGATCACAGTCAACCTGGCCCCTGCAGACACAAAGAAGGAAGGCCCTTCCTTCGACCTGCCGATTGCAGTGGGCATGATGATTGCTGACGGCATCCTGATCCCTGATCCGCCGGCAGACCTGAAATCCGTGGCGCTCTTCGGAGAACTCAGCCTGGACGGAAGCGTACAGCCCATTAACGGCGCCCTGCCCATGGTCATCAGCGCCAAGGAAAACGGCATCGGCACAGTGATCCTGCCGGAGAAAAACGCCTGTGAAGTCTCCTGCATCCAGGATATCCGGATTCTTCCCGTTTCTCACCTGAGGCAGGTGATTGCCTGGTTTGAGGGCAAAGCAGAACTGGAAGAGCAAAAGCAGGTTTCGTTTGAAGCGTTGAAAAACGAAGCGGTTCCTGCGGTGGACATGGCCCAGATCAAAGGCCAGAAAGGCGCCCGGCGGGCCGTTGAAGTAGCCGCAGCCGGCGGCCATAACATGCTGATGATCGGCGTACCCGGCAGCGGCAAAACCATGCTGGCGCGATGCATACCCGGAATCCTGCCTCCGATGACTTTTGAAGAATCCCTTGAAACCACACGGATCCATTCCATCTGCGGAAAACTGCAGGCGGGAAAAGGACTGATGGTTAACAGGCCATTCTGTGCGCCGCACCATAACGCATCTGTTGCCTCCCTGATCGGCGGCGGACAGGATGCCAAACCCGGTGAGGTTTCCCTGGCACATAACGGCGTATTGTTCCTGGATGAACTGCCTGAATTCAGCCGAAGCGCACTGGAAGCCCTCCGGCAGCCGCTGGAAGACGGAATCGTATCCGTTGCAAGGGTCAGGCGCCAGGCCCAGTATCAGTCTTCCTTTATGCTGGTTGCCGCCATGAATCCCTGTCCCTGCGGGTTTTACGGGAGCAACCGGCGCACATGCAGATGTACACCTCCGGAAATCAGGAGATACCTGGACCGTGTTTCCGGTCCGCTGCTGGACAGAATAGACCTTCAGATTGAAGTGGATTCTGTACCCATCAATGAAATCAATGATTCCCAGCCGTCTGAATCATCCGCCGTTGTTGCTGCCAGAGTACGCAAAGCTCGGGAAATCCAGCTGAAGCGATATGAAGGGACGGGAAAATACTGCAACGCACAGCTTTCCAACGCAGAAGTAAAACAGTTCTGCACGCCGGACGCTGAAGGAACCGCCCTTCTGAACGCCGCAGTTGATTCCTTGCACCTGAGCATGCGTGCCTACCAGCGAATCCTGAAAGTAGCAAGAACCATTGCCGATCTGGCCGGGGAAGAGACGATCTCCTCCGCACATATTGCGGAAGCTGTTCAGTATCGGGAACTTGACCAGAAGTATTGGAGATGAATCCTGTGCCGCAATACGGATACGAATATGACGCATGGCTTGCTTCCGCCTGTATGCCGGCTTACGCAGTCCGAAAGCTGCTGGACCGTTACGGTACGTCTGAAGCATGCCATCAGGCCGTCTGCCGGAATGACGTGGAACTGAAAGAGCTCATTTCCCATCGGTTTTATCAGGTGTTGTATTCCACAGGAGCAAAGGAAAACCTGGAAAAATACAAAAAGGTCATGGACAGTCATGGAATCAGATCCCTGATTTTTTCAGATGCGCTTTTTCCAGCTTCACTGCATGAAATTCATGATCCTCCCGCCATCCTGTTCCTGCAGGGAAACATGGACTGCCTCAGGGGCAGATCCCTGGCCATTGTGGGCAGCAGAGCCGCTTCCTATACAGGACAGAAAGCCGCAGGTAAACTGGCGAAAGACCTGGGCAGAAAGGGCATAACCGTCATCAGCGGACTGGCCTGCGGCATTGATGCCGCCGCACACCGGGGATGCCTGGATGGGAAAGGGCTGACAATCGCGGTGGTCGGGAACGGCCTGGACCGCGTTTATCCGGCAGATAACCGGGTTCTCCATGACGACATTCTGGCCGGGGACGGACTGATCATCAGTGAATACGCACCGGGTGAAAAGGCGCTGGGCTGGCATTTTCCTGTAAGGAACCGTATTATTGTGGGGCTGAGCCGGGCACTGATCCTGATGGAAGCCAGAATCCGCAGCGGCAGTATGACCTCGGTCAATCATGCGCTGGAGCAGGGGAAGGATGTTTTCGTCTATCCGGGCGATCCCTCCTCAGACTGTTTTGAAGGAAATCATCAGCTATTGCGGGAAGGCGGTCTTTATTTCACAAGTGCCAATGATATCCTTGAAGATCTTCACTGGCTTGACAATCCTTCCGCAGTAAGGCAAAATAGCGAATGCGTGCAGGGATATAAGCCCTCCACGCCGGAAGAAGAAACAATCATAAAAGCACTGAAGCCGGGGGCTCTGAGCTTTGAGCAGCTTATAAACTGTACGGGGATGAATCCTTCCGTACTGATGAGCACACTCACGATCCTTCAGATCCGGGGCATTATTGAAGCCCTGCCCGGTAAACAATATCAGCTGAAGCATTAATCCATCCCGGAGGAGATAGATACAATGGCAACCAACAAACAGAAACTGATTATCGTGGAGTCCCCTGCAAAGGCCAAGACCATCAGCAAGTATCTGGGCAAAGGATACAAGGTGGAAGCCTCCCAGGGACATGTATGCGATCTGCCCAAGAGCCAGCTTGGTGTGGATATCGATCACGACTTTGATCTGAAATACATCACGATCCGCGGACGCGGCGACATCCTGAGCCGTATCCGTAAGGAAGCAAAGAACGCTTCCCAGATCTACTTCGCGACAGACCCTGACCGCGAAGGGGAAGCCATCAGCTGGCATCTGTTCCACGTGCTGGGTGTGGATGAAAAATCTCCCTGCCGGATTGAATTCAACGAAGTGACCAAGAAAGCGGTTCAGGCTGCGATCAAAAAGCCAAGAAAACTCGATATGGGCCGGATTGACGCCCAGCAGGCCCGCCGTGCACTGGACCGGCTGGTGGGTTACAAAATCAGCCCGCTCCTTTGGGTGAAAGTGAAAAAGGGCTTATCAGCCGGCCGTGTACAGAGCGTTGCAACCCGCATGGTTGTTGAACGCGAACGTGAAATTGACAACTTTATTCCGGAAGAATACTGGGACATCACCGCTGACTGCACTGTCAAAGGAGAAAAGAAACCGGCCGCCTTCAGCGCCAGGTTTACAACCCTGGACGGACAGAAAACACCAGTCAGCAACAAAACCGAGGCCGAGCAGATCCGGGCACTGATTGAATCCGGAGATTTTACGGTTACTGATATCAGGAAAAAGGAAAAGAAACGGCAGCCCGCGCCGCCTTTCACCACCTCCAGCCTGCAGCAGGAAGCCGGAAGAAAACTCAGCTTCACCACAGCCAAGACGATGCAGGTTGTCCAGCAGCTGTATGAAGGCGTGGACCTGGAAGGAGAAGGCGCCCAGGGTCTGGTGACCTATATCCGTACCGACAGCGTCCGGATCAGCGATGACGCCATGACGGCCCTTCGTGCCTTCATTCCGGAAAAATACGGCAAGGAATACCTGCCGAAAGAGAAAAACGAGTTCAAGGGCCGCAAGAACGCACAGGACGCCCATGAAGCCATCCGGCCGACAGACGTTACGCGTACGCCCGATTCCATCAAGAATTCCCTGAGCCGGGAGCAGTTCATGCTCTACAGGCTGATTTACAACCGTTTTGTGGCCAGCCAGATGGCTCCTGCCGTCTATGAAACATTGTCTGCCGAGATTACAGACAAGCGGATCGGTCTCCGGTTTTACGGCGAACATAAGATCTTTGCCGGATTTACCACCCTGTATGAAGAGGGGACAGATGAATCCGAAGACAATGTGGAGATGACGCTGCCCGCCCTGAAGGAAGGACAGAAGATCTCCGTAAAACAGGTTAATACCGACCAGCACTTCACCCAGCCCCCGAGCCGTTATACCGAAGCAAGCCTTGTCCGGACGCTTGAGGAAAACGGAATCGGCCGGCCTTCCACCTATGCGCCGACGATTACCACGATTATTGCGCGCGGATACGTATCCAGGGAAAAGAAGCGTCTGTTCCCGACAGAACTCGGCATCATGGTGACCGAGATGATGGAAAAGTACTTTACCCAGATCGTTGACACGGAATTCACCGCCAAAATGGAAGAAAAACTGGACGAAGTGGAAGAAGGCCAGTGTGACTGGAAACAGATCCTCCGGGAATTCTATCCTGATTTCATTTCAACGCTTTCCGTTGCGGAAAAAGAGATTGAAAAAGTGGAAGTCAAGGATGATGTCAGCGACGTCCCCTGCGACAAGTGCGGCGCGATGATGGTCTATAAAATGGGCAAATTCGGACGTTTCCTCGCATGCCCGAATTTCCCTGAATGCCGGAACACCATGCCCATCCTGACTTACATTGACGCTGCCTGTCCGGTATGCGGCAAGCGTCTGCTTGAAAAAACAAGCCGTAAAAACAGGAAATTCTACGGATGTGAAGGATATCCGGAATGCGACTTCGTCAGCTGGGACAAACCCGCCAATGAAAAATGCCCGCAATGCGGAACCTATATGATTGAAAAGAAAAACAACAAGGGTGAAACCATTCATTTGTGCACAAACGAAAACTGCCGCTTCAAAAAAGTGGTTGCAGTAAGCGGGGAAGAAGACAATGAGTGACCGTTCAGCCACAGTCATCGGCGCCGGTCTCGCCGGATGTGAAGCCGCCTGGCAGCTGGCTGAAAGGGGAATCCATGTCAGGCTGATCGAAATGAAGCCGCATAAAATGTCACCGGCCCATCATTCCGAACAGTTTGCTGAACTTGTCTGTTCCAACAGTTTCAGAGGTGACCGGCTGACCAACGCCATCGGCCTGCTGAAGGAAGAAATGCGTATTCTCGGTTCCCTGATTATGCGGTGCGCCGATGAGACGAAAGTTCCGGCCGGCGGCGCGCTTGCGGTGGACCGGGACTCATTTTCCGCCCATGTGACAAAAGCGATTACCGGGCATCCGCTGATTGAACAGATCCATGAAGAAGCTGTCAGTATTCCTGACGGTCCGGTCATTATAGCCACCGGTCCGCTGACCAGCGACGCCTTTGCCGAAGTGATCAGGAATCTTCCCGGCATGAACACGCTGAATTTCTATGACGCTGCTGCACCCATTGTGTTCAGGGAATCCCTGGATGAATCAAAGCTTTTCCGTCTCAGCCGTTATAACCGGGGAAACGACTATCTGAACGCCCCCATGACAGAAGAAGAATACACGGTTTTCATCAACGAACTGATCAATGCTGAAACCGCGGAAATCCACGGTTTTGAGGAAAACCGTGTTTTTGAAGGGTGCATGCCCATCGAAAGCATGGCCAAACGGGGATTTATGGTACCCGCATTCGGCCCGTTGAAGCCCGTAGGGCTGGCTGATCCGCGAACCGGAAAAGAGCCTTTCGCCGTCGTTCAGCTCCGGCAGGATAACGCATCGGACACAATGTACAACCTGGTAGGATTTCAGACCCGGCTGAAATTCGGCGAACAGAAGCGGGTCTTCGGTTTGATTCCCGGGCTCGAGCATGCAGAATACGCCCGCTACGGCGTAATGCACCGCAACACTTTCCTGAACAGTCCCGGATTCCTGAACGCTTCCTTTGAGATGATCAGCCGCAAGCAATGCTTCTTTGCCGGACAGATTACCGGTGTGGAAGGTTATGTGGAAAGTGCCGGCAGCGGTCTGGTGGCAGGCATGACGCTTGCCGCCGAACTGAATGAAACAGATATTCCTGTTTTCCCATCCTGCACCGCGCTCGGCGCCATGGGAAAGCATGTTTCCACCCCCAATCCGAATTTCCAGCCGATGAACTGCTCCTTCGGCCTGATTGACCCGCTGCCCGTCATTCCGGGTGAAAAACGGCTGAAGAAAAAGCAGGACCGGTATGAAGCCGTTGCCCAGAGGGCACTGTCCTGCATCAAGTCCATACAAAGCCAGACAGGAGGAAAATAATATGTCCAGTCCTTTCAGGGGTACAACCATCTGTGCCGTCAAAAAAGGCAATGAAATAGCCATTGCCGGAGACGGACAGGTGACCATGGGAGAACATACCGTTTTTAAAACCACCGCGAAAAAAGTACGCCGTCTTTATAACGGCGAGGTAGTCGTCGGGTTTGCCGGAAGTGTCGCGGATGCTTTCACCCTTTGTGAAAAATTCGAAGAGAAGCTCCAGCAGTGCGGCGGAAACCTGGAAAAAGCCGCCGTCGCACTGGCGCAGAACTGGCGCGGCGACCAGATGATGAGGCAGCTTGAATCCATGATGATCGCTGCAAACAAAGACCGGCTGCTGATCCTCAGCGGTACCGGTGAAGTGATTGATCCCGATGAAGGAATTGCCGCCATTGGTTCCGGCGGAAACTACGCCCTCGCCGCTGCAAGGGCACTGGTGCAGAACACAGACCTGAGCGCCGCGGAAATCGCGGAAAAATCACTGCATATCGCTGCCAGTATCTGTGTATATACAAATGATAATATTACTGTTGAAACGATCTGAAGAGGCAGGTGAACAACATGAGTGATCAGCAGCTGACTCCCAGACAGATTGTCCATGAACTGGACAGATTCATTGTCGGGCAGGACGAAGCCAAGAAAGCTGTCGCCATTGCGCTGAGAAACCGTTACCGCCGCAGCCGCGTTGAAAGCGAACTGCGGGATGAGATTATCCCGAAAAATATCCTGATGATCGGACCGACCGGTGTCGGTAAAACCGAAATTGCCCGCCGGCTTGCAAAACTGGTCAGCGCACCCTTTATCAAAGTGGAAGCGACCAAGTTTACAGAAGTGGGTTACGTCGGCCGGGACGTGGAAAGTATTATCCGCGATCTGACCGAGAACGCGGTCCGGATGGTCCGCCGTGAACATGAAGAGCGCGTTATGCCGCGGGCCAGGGTGCTGGCAGAAGAGCGGCTGAGCGATCTGCTCGCCCACGGGCCCCGGAAAAACACTGCCTCCAATCCCCTGGATTTCCTGCTGGGAAAGCAGAAGGAACAGCAGCCCAGCGGCGAGGAAGTAGCTGCCCTGGCCAAACGGAAAGAAGACATCCGCCTGCAGCTCATGCGCGGCGAAATTGAAGATACAGAACTGGATCTGGAAGTTGAAGAGGAAGCTCCCACGCTGGAAGTCGGCGGGAACAGCATCAGCCTCGTCGATATGATGGGCAATATGATGCCCAAGCGGACAAAAATCCGTCATGTGAAGGTCAGTGAGGCACGCAAAATCCTGACAGATCAGGAAGCCGCCCGCTTGATTGACAATGACGCCGTACAGGAAGAAGCGATCCATCGAACTGAACAGAACGGTATTGTCTTCATCGATGAAATCGACAAGATTGCAAGCGCTTCCGGAGGACACGGACCGGACGTCAGCAGGGAAGGCGTACAGCGGGATATTCTTCCCATTGTTGAAGGATGTACGATTAACACCAAATACGGCGCTGTCAAAACCGATTTTATGCTGTTTATTGCAGCCGGCGCCTTCCATGTGAGCAAGGTGACAGACCTGATTCCCGAACTGCAGGGACGTTTTCCCGTTCATGTGAAGCTCAAGAGCCTCACAAAGCAGGATTTCATGCAAATCATGACCGTGCCTGAAAATGCCCTGACCAAGCAG
Source organism: Clostridiales bacterium FE2011 (assembly GCA_017569305.1). Lineage (NCBI taxonomy): Bacteria > Bacillati > Bacillota > Clostridia > Eubacteriales > Clostridiales bacterium FE2011. The sequence goes on from CP069418.1 coordinate 3,548,211, forward strand.
TACCAGGCGCTGCTGGCCGTGGACCGTGTGATGGTAACCTTTGAGGAAAGCGCGATTTCCGCTGTGGCGGAAGCAGCCTGCAACGCAAATGAAAACGCGGAAGATATCGGTGCCCGGAGACTGCACGCGATTTTCGAACAGCTGCTGGAAGACGTTCTTTTCAATGCCGGTGATGAAAATATGCCCCCGTTCGAGCTGAAAATTGACGAAGCCTACGTCAATGAAAGGCTGAAAGGGGAGAACCGTCCCATGGATATCCGGAAGTTTATCCTGTAAGTTGTTTTTCTTATGCCGCCTTGCTTTGCAGGCGGCTTTTTTCGTGTTATAATCCATAAAAACCGGCAGGGAGGTCTTTTTCTATGATTAACACCATCGGCATGATCGGTACCGGAAATATGGGTTCCGCTATTCTGCGCGGCATTGTTGACGCATCCTACGTCAAGGCGTCGCAGATTATCGCATATGACGCCAGCTCCCGGAGAATGAGCGAACTGGAAGAAGACATCCCGGGCATTATCACAGCCCGCGACTGCCTGGAAGTTGCTGAGAAGGCGGATCTGATCATCCTGGCCATCAAGCCGATCTATGTCAAGGACGTGATCGAGGAAATCCATCCCGCCCTGAATGGCAAAGCCGTTCTCAGCATCGCTGCCGGCTGGACTGTGAGCATGCTTGAAAACGCACTGTACGGCACATCCGCCACCTACCTGCGCGTGATGCCCAATACTCCCGCACTGGTCGGCGAGGGAATGACAGCCCTGTGTGACAACACCACCTTCTCCAAGGAAGATTTCAACTACGCAAAGGGCATCTTCGATTCCATCGGAAAGACCAAGGTGCTGCCGGAACGGCTGTTTGACGGTGTTGTGGCCGTCAGCGGCAGCAGCCCTGCCTATGTTTACATGATGATTGAAGCCATGGCAGACGCCGCGGTGAAAGAAGGCATTCCGCGGGTATATGCCTATGAAATGGCTGCGCAGAGCGTACTTGGTAGTGCGCTGATGGTATTGTCCTCCGGAACACATCCGGCCGCGCTGAAGGACGCCGTGTGTTCTCCCGGAGGAACCACGATTGAAGCCGTCGAGGAACTTGAACGGAAAGGCTTCCGCACTGCCATCATGGACGCTATGGATGCCTGTGCCCGCAAGAGCCGTGAACTCTCCAAGCAATAAGAGACAGAGGAATAAGCCCCTATGGATGAAAACAGAAAAACAGTCAATATTTATACAGATGGTGCCTGCAGCGGCAATCCCGGGCCCGGAGGATGGGCTGCCATCCTTGAATTCGGTCCGCACCGGAAGGAACTGAGCGGCTATATGGCCGGCACCACGAACAACCGGATGGAGCTTTTTGCAGCCATCAGCGGGCTGGGCGCACTGAAGGAGCCCTGCATTGTCAACCTGTACTCTGACAGCAATTACCTGGTCCAGGCCTTTAATGACCACTGGATTGATAACTGGAAGAAAAACGGCTGGAAAACCAGCGGCGGCGCCAAAGTGGAAAATCAGGATTTATGGTTTATCCTGTCCGCACAGACAGCCAAGCATCATGTGACCTTTATCAAAGTCAAGGGCCATGCCGATCATCCGGAAAACAACCGCTGTGACGAGCTCGCAAGGGCTGCCATTGACGAATACCGCAGAATCAACACAGAAAAGCCCTCTGAAGAATAACAAACCTGATTTCCGGAGATTTATCATGGAAATTTATCATGGAAGGCCTGCCGATGAAAATGGCAGGCTTTCGCGCGAGATACGCACCTACGACTTCCTGGATCAGCTGGGAATTTCTTATCAGCGGACCGACCATGAGCGGGCGGATCATATGGAAGCCTGTAACGTCATTGACGCCGTGCTTGACGTAGTGATCTGTAAAAACCTGTTTCTCTGCAACCGGCAGAAAACCGCCTTTTACCTGCTTATGATGCCCGGCGGGAAGAAATTCCGGACAAAGGAGCTGTCTGCGCAGATTCATTCCTCCAGGGTCTCCTTTGCGGATCCGGAAGATATGCTGAAATACCTGGATATTGAACCGGGTGCCGTCAGCATCATGGGGCTGATGAACGACAGGGAAAGAAAAGTCCGCCTGCTGATTGATGAAGACATTCTCAGTGACGAATATATCGGCTGTCATCCCTGCGTATGCACTTCCAGCCTGAAGATTAAAACAAAAGACGTTCTGGAGCGGTTTCTCCCGGCTACTGGCCATTCCTTTCAGGCGGTCTGTCTGAAAGGGGAGGAATGAATCGATATAAGGATAAAACAGATCATCTTCTGTGTTTTCAGACGGATAGAATATTTGAAGAAACAAGCAGCGAACTGCATTGCATTGACAGATTCATAGTCTGATGATATGATGGGTACAGATCTAAAACTATTCGCTAAACCACAGTTTTACGAATAGTTATGCGGGAAAAGACTGATCAGTATTGACCACCGGGCTTGGGAGGTTTTTTCAGATGGCTGAGCACGTCAATCGTTACAGAGAAGAAATGGATGCGAAACGCATTCTGCAGATTCGCGATATCACCCGCGCGCTCCCTCAGGCCTGCGGTGATTTCCTGCGTTCGATTGCTATATCCACCAGCACGCTGACCAGGCTCGCTTACGCTATCGATCTGAACACCTTTTTCTCTTTTTTGCATGATGAACGTGTTCAGTTCGCTGATAAGCCCCCCAGGCTTCTGAATGATGCTGATCTAGAAAAACTGGACAGAACGGATATCGTCGCCTACACCGAGTACCTGACTTACTACCTGAAAAGCACAGAGGATGATTCGGTACCTAACAAAGTTTATGTCAATCATGAACTGGCAATCAAACGAAAGCTTTGTTCGATACGTTCCTTTTATGATTATCTTTTTAAAAACCAGCGGATTTCCTCCAACGTAACGGAGCTGGTTCCCCTCCCCAAGATCCATGAAAAACCGATTATCCGCCTGAATAAAAATGAGATGTCCCGGATGCTGGAGCTGGCTCAGAACGGCGACCAGCTGACAGATCACCAGCAGAAATTCCAGAAAATCACCGCAAAACGGGATTATGCCATCCTTTCCCTTTTTCTCGGAACCGGGATCCGTGTCAGCGAATGTGTGGGAATCAACATCGGAGACGTGGACCTGGAAAACAATGCCTTTATTGTCACCCGCAAAGGCGGCAATCAGGTCGTGCTGTATTTTCCCCCTGAAGTGGCTGAGGCCCTGGCGGATTACATGCAGGAAAGGTCACATACAGAGGCTGTGGAAGGACATGAAGACGCTTTATTCCTGAGCCTGCAGCGCAAAAGAATCACACAGCGGGCCGTTCAGAACCTGGTCAAGAAATATGCGGCTGTGGCTGCACCGCTGAAATCAAAGATCAGCCCGCATAAACTGCGGAGTACCTATGCAACAAACCTTTATAATGAGACGGGCGATATTTATCTTGTCGCAGATGTGCTTGGCCATACCTCCGTGGATACAACCAGAAAGCATTACGCAGATATGACCGACGCAAGACGCCGTATGGCAGCGGAACATGTCCATCTGCCTGGCGATCCCGATTTCCGGAATGAATAAGACACCGGATCATTTATTTTTCATCAGGTCGAGAATCTTTTTGGTCAGCTGCTTGATCTCGCTGTTTGCGTGACCTTTCAGTTGTTCTGTAAACCTTTCCAGTGAGGATACAGCCGCCATGAGATCGTTATAAGCCTTGTCTTTTTTATCCTTTGCCACAGATACACCGCTGCCTGATGCAGCGGATTTCTTTTTGACGACAGGTTCCGTCAGCCGGATCCACTCCCCTTTCAGGAGATCAAATTCGGAGCCGGAATATGGAGCAAGAGACTGAAGGCCCAGGTTGTCCTGTACATAGGAAGCAAAACCCGAACAGGACTGATCGTCCCCATGATTGACAAAAACCCATGAAGGCTTCTTATCAAAGGCAGACAGCCAATTGATCAGCCCGTCCCTGTCCGCATGGCCTGATATTCCCTGAAGCAAAGCGATCCTGGCTTTAACGTCAATTTCCTCGCCGAAAATCTTGACGGATTCCGCTCCGTCATAGATAATCCGTCCCAGTGTTCCATTTGCCTGATAACCGACAAAAAGGATCGTGTTTCTGCTGTCCCAAAGATTATGCTTCAGATGATGGCGGATCCGTCCGCCTTCGCACATTCCGCCTGATGAGATGATGACTTTGGAGGTTTTATCGGTATTCAGTGCTTTTGATTCATCTGAGGAAACAGTTGTATACAATCCGTCAAACCAGATGGGATTCTGTCCTTCAGCCATGATTTCCCTGGTCGGCGGATCCAGGCATACCTGGCTGCACTGAAGGAACACAGCTGTGGCTTCATTGGCCAGCGGGCTGTCCACATATACAGGAAAGGAATCATATTCAGGAATCAGGTGGTTCTGTTTGATTTCCCGGAAGAAGTACAGCAGTTCCTGTGTGCGGCCCACCGCAAAGGAAGGAATGATCACGCTGCCTCCCCTGCTGAACGTCTCTCTGAGGATTTCGGTGAGCGCCGGAATCGGAGGCGTTACGAATTCATGGATCCGTGTGCCGTAAGTCGATTCAATCAGCAGATAATCCGCCTCTTTCACCGGCTGAGGATTGTTGATAATCGGCTGTTCAAGATTGCCCACATCACCGGTGCATACGAGTTTCCTTGTTTCACCCCGGTCTTCCAGGAACAGTTCCACAAAAGAGGAACCGAGTAAATGACCGGCATCGGTAAAACGGGCGGACAGGCCCTCATCGACCATATAAATCTCGCCGTATTCACAAGGTTTGAACAAATCCATGGTCTCGGCAACGTCTTCGCTGGTATACAGGGGTTCCACGACCGTACCGCTGTGCCGGAGATTCTTCTTTGTTTCATAGGCGGCGTCTGTTTCCTGGATATGGGCGCTGTCAGCCAGCATGATGGAACAGAGGTTTTCCGTTTCGGCCGTGGCGTAAATCGTTCCCCTGAATCCTCTTTTATATAACAGCGGCAGCATGCCGGAATGATCGATATGAGCATGAGTCAGAAATACATATTCAATCTGTCCCGGCGCAACGGGCAGCTCCTGCATGACAAAATCATTTTCTCCCTGCTCCATACCGTAATCCACCAGGAAATAACGGTTATCCATCCATTCCACAAGGGTACAGCTTCCTGTAACCTGATGAGCAGCACCGATAAAAGTGATTTTCATGGTTCGAGAAACCTTTCATTATATTATTTGCAAAAAGATAAGACGACCGATATAATAAATAAGCTGTACAGCGTGTCAGGAAAGACTGTTTCGGCTGTCGTTTTCCTGTTCAAGCATAATACCGTCAATATTGATGCCGCGGTATTCGGCATCTCCTTTGACACATTTCATACAGTTGTCGCAGATCTTTTCCGGATCGAGATCACAGCGGTCACACTCACCGCAGCCTATACATTCCCTGTCATACAGCACACACTGTTTATGCACAGCCATCGTCCGGAACACCTCCTGTTTGACCTATTATACATTGTGCCTGAAAGGACGGTCAAGTTTATTCATGATCGAATTGCGGACCTTTACGGAGGAGGAATACCATCAGTTTTTCAGACATTATGAATCTGATCCGATGATGGATCCTTCCCCTTTCCATTATAATCGAGAACAGATTTCCCGTTCCTATGCCTATAATCATGACGGATACAGGGATGACTATGCACACTTCGGCATTTTTCAGGACAATCAGCCCGTCGGTTCCTTTCAGCTGAAAAGAATCAACAGGGAGAAAGGCAGCTGTGAATTTGGCATTATCCTTCAGAATGACAGCTGTAAAAACCGGGGAATCGGTACAGAAGCGATCAGGCTGGGCATGGAAGCTGCCCGTGATCTGTACGGCATGAAAACACTGATCGGCGATACAATGGGAAGAAACAAAAGGATGATTCGTGTTTTCGAAAAGCTGGGCTTTCAGTTAACCGAAAAAATTCCTGCTTCTTTTGAACTGCCGGACGGTCAGAAGGAAGACCGGCTGGTTTACAGAATCAATCTGACGGAGGATAACATAAAATGACCCCAACCATACAGCTGAAACCCGGCAAGGAAAAACGTGTATATACCCTGCATCCCTGGATTTTCAAAAGCGATATCGACAAGGAACTGAACGGCTCCACAGCCGGGGATATCGTGGACATCATCAGTTCCAAAGGAAAGTTCCTGGCCAGAGGATACTATAATCCCAACAGCCAGATTGCCCTGCGGATCATGACCTACAATGAAGAAGAAGCAGTGGATCGTGACCTGATTTTCCGCAGAATTCATGAAGCAGTGGAATACCGTCGTACCTTTGCGGATCTGAAAAGCTGCCGTCTTGTATTTGCTGAAAGCGACAGGCTTCCTGCGCTGATTGTGGATGCCTTTGATGATGTTCTGGTGCTGCAGTGCCTGGCACTGGGAATGGAACGGTTTAAAAAGGATATCGTGGACGCGCTGGTTGAAGAAATGCATCCCCGGGGCATCTGGGAAAGAAACGACGTACCGGTGCGCAAACTGGAAGGCCTGGAAATGTGTACAGGCCTGCTGTATGGCGAAGTGCCGGATCGTGTACAAATGTGTGAAAACGGCGTCAGGTTCTGGGTTGATGTAAAGGAAGGTCAGAAAACCGGGTTTTTCCTGGATCAGAAGGAAAACCGCGCTGCCATTGCCCCCTTTGTGAAAGACCAGAAAGTGCTGGACTGTTTCACACATACCGGATCTTTCGCGCTGCATGCAGGACATTACGGCGCAGCCGAAGTGACCGGTGTGGATATCAGTGAATTTGCCTGTGAATGTGCTGCCGAAAATGCCTCGCTTAACCACCTGGAGGACAGGGTTCATTTTGTGGCAGCGAACGCATTTGATCTTCTTTCTGAACAGAGCCGCAAAGGCGAAAAATATGACGTGATTATTCTTGATCCTCCTGCTTTTACCAAATCACGCAACGCTGTGGACAGCGCGCTCAGGGGCTACAAGGAAATCAATCTGCGCGCCATGAAAATGATCCGTGAAGGCGGGTACCTGATCACCTGCTCCTGCAGCCAACATGTACTGCCTGAAATGTTCCGGACGATGGTGCTTGATGCGGCGAAAGACGCAAAAGTACTGCTCAGGCAGGTAGAATTCAGGACACAGGGTAAAGATCATCCGATTCTTCCCTATGCCCGTGAAACCGAATACCTGAAGTGCGGTATATATCAGGTTTTCAGATGATTTGACAGATCACTCGGTCTCCTGATCAGCTGTCATACCCCAGGTTCTTCAGATCCGATGCATTGTTACGCCAGTCAGGACGGATTTTTACCCACAATTTCAGATTGATGTGCGTATCCATCAGTTTTTCAATATCAAGCCGTGCTTCAGTACCGATGGTCTGAAGCATGGTTCCGTTTTTGCCGATAATAATTCCCTTATGGGCTGCCCGTTCACAGTATACCGTAGCGTTGATCTCAGTCAGTTTATCACTGAGCGCTTCAATTTTCATGATTTCCACACCGATCCCGTGCGGCACTTCGTCCCTGAGATGACGAAGCGCTTTTTCGCGGATAATTTCGGCGCACAGAATCCGCTCCGGCTGGTCTGTAATCATATCTTCCGGAAAATACTGCGGCCCTTCCGGCAGGTGATTCTCCAGGCTTTTGATCAGTTCCTCCACACCGTCTCCGGTCCTGGCGCTTACAGGGATAATCTCTTCAAATCCAATTTCCGCTGCCTTGGCCGTAGCCGCAAGGATCTGTTCCGGTGTCGCCAGGTCGATCTTGTTCAGGGCCAGAATAACAGGAACCTTTTTCTCCTTCATTCCCTCGGCAACGCGCAGATCATTTTCCGTAATATGGGTGACGTCAAAAAGCACCAGCACGGCGTCCATACCGTCCATGGCATCACGGACAGAGTGCATCATATACTCCCCGAGTTTTGTCCGCGGATCATGAATACCGGGCGTATCCAGGAAAACGATCTGGTGTTCAGTTCTCGACAGCACACCCATAATCCGACTGCGTGTGGTCTGGGGCTTGCTGGATACAATCGCGATTTTTTCTCCGATCATTCTGTTCATCAGAGAAGATTTCCCCACATTGGGCCTGCCGATGATGGTCACAAATCCTGAATGATAGTTTTTAGCTTTCTGTTTCATTGGTTTTCTCCTGTTCAATGTTCCATGCTGTGGGGGCCAAAGCCCTCCGGAAGCAGTTCCTTCAGCGTTTTTTCCTCTACATGATCATCCCATGTGACAAGAATCCGCAGATCCGGTGCAAATTCATTGAGTACCTGCCTGCATGCGCCGCAGGGCCAGGCTTTTGTTTTCGCCGCAATCGCAAGCATATCAAAGGAACGGACGCCTTCACTGACAGCCTTGAAAACAGCTGTCCTTTCTGCACAGTTTGTCAGGCCAAATGAAGCGTTTTCCACGTTGCAGCCTGTAAAAATCCTTCCGTCCGTGCTGTGAAGCGCCGCTCCCACAGGATAGGAAGAATAAGGTGAATAGCTTCTGGTCATGGCTTCCCTGGCTTTGGATAGCAGGAGCTGATCATCCGCCGCGTCATGTTCTTCCCTGCTTACGGACGCTGCTGCAAGAATCTTTTCCTCCATGGCCCTCATCCTTTCCTTGTCTGCTTCCTCTATATGATCGTATCCCATCAGGTGGCAGATACCATGAACAAGAAGATAAACAGCCTCTCTTTTGACGGTATGGCCGTATTCCTGTGCCTGGGCAATCAGGTGCGGTACGGAAATAAACAGGTCGCCGAGAAACGCTGCATCATATTCATCGTCGTATTCCTGCCTGAGCAGGGCTTCACTGTCTCCTGCTGTTTTCCCTTCCGGATAGTTCACAGAAGGAAAAGAAAGCACATCCGTTGAACGATCGATTCCCCTGTACTGCCTGTTGATATCTGCAATCATTGCGTCATCACACAGGCATACGGTCACTGCACAGGGAATTTTGACGTTTTCACAGTTCAGGCAAAGATCGGCTGCTGTCTGCATACGTTCCATAATGGCATTGTCAATCTCATTACGGACGTCCCATTCAATCAGCACTTTCCGCTTCCTCATTTCTCTTTTGTTCGTTATCTGCCGCAGCATTTTCTGCGGGATTTTCAGGCTGTTTTTCCTGTGGTTCGTCCTTTTCTGTACCTGCTTCAGGTTTGATTTCATCAGCTTTCTGCTCGCTCTGATTATCCGGCTGAACAGGTTCATTCTTCACAACAGGCTGAACAACATATTTTTCCACTTTGGGATACTCGACCCGCTCATGATACACGCCTTTCAGGATACCGGAAAAAGCCGTGCAGATCTGGTCTATATCGCTGAGGGAAAGGGGGCATTCGCTCAGCTGTCCGTCCTCAAGTTTTCCCCTGATCAGGCGTTCAATATACTGATCAATCGCTTTCGGCGTCGGATCCTTCATGGAACGGATAGCCGCTTCAATACTGTCGGCCATCATAACAATGGACGCTTCCCGGGTACGGGGTTTCGGACCGGCATAACGGAAATCATTGATATCCACGTGTCTGCCGTCAGACATCTGGAGCGCTTTATGATAGAAGAACATAACCGGTGTTACACCGTGATGCTGCAGGATAATATCCTGAATTTCCGGCGGCAGATGCTCTTTCTGTGCCATCAGTGCCCCGTCTTTTGTATGGGACGTCAGGATTGCCGCGGATACATAGGGATCCGTTTTTTCATGGGGATTGCTCCCGTGCTGGTTCTCGCTGAAATATCCGGGACGCTTCAGTTTGCCGATATCATGGTAATAGGCACCGGCTCTTGCGAGATAAGCATTTGCGCCGATCTTATCCGCCGCAGCTTCCGCCAGATTGGCCACAATAATGGAATGATGATAGGTGCCCGGAGCTTCAAGCATCAGCCGTTTCATGAGCGGCTGATTCGGATTGGTGATTTCCAGAAGCCGGCTGGGCGTTGCGAGATGGAAAACACCTTCAAAAGCAGGCTGAAGCGCTACGGCAAGCGCACCGCTCAGCAGGCTTCCCGTCAGGGCCCATACTCCGGTCTGTATCATATTCAGTGTTTCGGCAGACGTCAGGAGCTTGATCCCGACAATCATAATCAGGCAGAAGACAGCAGAGATCAGCCCGGAAACCAGTACGCGCACGCGCTGCGGTCTTCCCTTCAGGAACCATACGGTTGCGATACCGCTGGACAATGTATTGGCCATTATCAGGACAACATCATAGAAGGTGGTATTGCTGTTGCAGGATGTGATGCCTGCAAAGAGAAGAGCCAGTGGAACCATAAGCACAAGCCCAGCCCGGTATCCGATCAGCACTGTGCCCAGAATGGTACCAAGCGCGATCGGAATAATATAAAGGCTCGGAAGCAGTGTCGCAATGGACGCAAATCCATAGCAAAGAATCAGGATGATGAGGATAACCGCCAGTCTGCGTATATCCTTCAGCAGGTCTTTCAGCAGCAGATGCAGCATCATCAGCAGTGCGACCATCGCCAGAACCGTTGTAATCAGAGCTCCACCGTACACGGAATAATCATAATGATTATCGTTCAGGAAACCCAGACTTCGGAGCATTTCAATCTGATTAAGGGTAATCCTGTCGCCTTCCCGGATAATATTCTGCCCCTGGGGCACAATGACCGGTTCCACAGCATCCCTGGCCTTCTGCCGGTCAGTCTCATAATCTTCCTGGTTGATCGGCATATTCGGTTTGATACAGGTACGCAGGACAATGGGAATAATATTCTGGATATAGGAAATATCAACCGTCGTATAACCCACATTCTGCATGATGCTCATGATTTCCTGGGCTACCTGTCCTTCCCGGATGCCCGAACTCAATGAGTTTTCAACCACTTTTGTAACAGTGGTCACCATTTTTTCGAATTCTTCGGTATCACCCCGCATGACTGTGGTCAGCTGCGTCCGGTTATTCAGTGACAGGATATCAAGCATTGCAAGCGCGCGGTCAATTTCTTCCTCGGAGAAAGGGCGGTTGGAAACTAATGTCCCGTCATCCTGTGTCCTTAATTCAAGGCCGTACTGCTGTATGTTTCTCAGTTCCTGGAATGCATTTGACAGCATTTCCATGACTTCTTCCTTGACGCCGGGAGTATATCCGTATTTGGGCTCCACGCTGTCAGCGGCGGCGTTCCTTTTATCTTCCGTTGCAACAATATCCTCAACATCTTTGGTTGCATTGATTGTCACATGCGAAATAGTGCCCACACGAAGATCGTATTTTTTGGGTGTGCATATACAGAAGAACAGACCGAGAATGATCAGAAATGTACCCAGAATCATCACGAAACAGATGCTGGAAGAGGAATGCAGCCAGCTTTTGAATGAATGCTCGTTATTCTTTTTCATATCCTGTTCTTTTTTGTTCTGACCCTCTGTCATTTTTCGTCCTTTCCGGATGGATCATCCGAGATGTGTGACGTCTTTTCATATGCCTCAACAATCTGCTGAACCAGTTCATGCCGGACGATGTCCTTTCCGGACAGTTCAACAATGCCGATTTCAGGAATATGCCGCAGAAGCTGTACAGCTTCTGCCAGTCCGGATTTCTTGCCGGCCGGAAGATCTGTCTGGGTTATATCGCCGGTCACCACAACACGGGAATGAAAACCCATACGTGTGAGGAACATCTTCATTTGCTCGGAAGTGGTATTCTGCGCTTCATCCAGGATAATAAACGCATCGGACAGTGTTCTTCCGCGCATGTATGCCAGCGGGGCAACTTCGACTATGCCTCTTTCAATCAGCTTTGTATATGAATCAGCACCCATGAAATCATACATGGCGTCATAGAGCGGCCGAAGATACGGGTCAACCTTCTGGGTGAGGTCCCCGGGCAGAAAGCCCAGTTTTTCTCCTGCTTCCACGGCAGGCCTGGTCAGAATGATCCGTTCGACTTCTTTATTTTTCAGTGCCATCACAGCCAGTGCCATGGCCAGATATGTTTTGCCTGTGCCCGCTGGACCGACGGCAAAAGTCAACACATGATTGCGGATGGTATCTACATAGGTTTTCTGTCCCAGGGTCTTGCAGGTGATCTCTTTTCCCCGGTGAGTCACAGCAATAACCCGTTTCAGGTTTTCTTCAATCTGGCCGGTCTTTCCCTCCCTGACCATCGCAATGGTATAGCGGATCCTGATCCGGTCCACATTTTCATTACGATGAATCATCTCAAGGAGAAGCATAATGACCTGACGGGCCAGTTCCTTGTCTTTTTCTTCCCCTGTAATCACAAGGTGATTGTGCCGAAGCGCTACGCTGACGTTGCACTCCTGTTCAATCAGCGCAATATTGCGGTCGTTAAGTCCGAAAAGGGAAACATAGGCGTCCATTGATTCTGGAGTCAGTGCAAGTTCGGTTTCTTCCGGCAAATCTGTGACTTCCCTTCATAAATACTTTAGTATGAGTATTATGATACTGAATTTGGCTGGTTTGTCAAACGGAACCCTTCATTAATAATATATATCACTGAATCATTTATCCGGATGCACGGAATGCAAAAAAACAACGGAAATACCGGGAAAACAGGGCTTCCCTTTGTTGACAGTGTGTTTGTTTTATGATAGTATCCATGATAATTTCATAAGTGCTAAAGACGATGATGGATGATAATCCTTAGTACAGACGCTTCAGAGAGCCGTCGGTTGCTGCGAGACGGTGCCGAGTATAAGGAAACTGCTTCCGGAGTTGGTTTCGTGAACGCCCTGTGGTCAGTAAGGAAACCCGGATGCCCCGTAACAGGCTGAGAACTTGTTAGAGTTCAAAAGTGACTCCCTCATACGGAGTAACCAAGGGTGGTACCGCGGAAATTGTTTTTCGTCCCTGAAGCATCGCTTCAGGGTTTTTATTTTTCAAGGAGGATTGCCTGCATGATCAGACCTGAACTTGTAAATGTGAGTGATTGTACACTTCCGGAAGCTGAAGACCATTTTGAATTGAGTTTTAAAGAAAAAATCGAACTGTGCAGACTGATTGACAAGCTTGGTGTCTCTTCTATTGATCTTTGTCCTATCCGCCGGAAGAAAATTGACCGGCTTCTTGTCAAGTCCATTTGTTCCGCTGTGAAAAACGCTTCTGTCGCGGTTCCTGTCAGCCTTACAGACGAGGAATCCATTCAGGTCACCTGGGAAGCGCTCCGGGAAGCCGTAAATCCCCGGTTGCAGGTGGCGGCTCCTGTCAGCTCCGTCCAGATGGAATACCTGCTTCATATGAAGGCTGACGCCATGATCCGTGCGGTTGCAAAAACAGTCTCCGCATGCCGCAGTCTTACTGATAACGTCGAGTTTATCGCACAGGATGCAACCAGAAGCGATCCCTCCTTCCTTGTCAAGGTATTGTCCGCAGCCATTGAAGCCGGCGCCAGGATTATCACACTGGGTGACACTGCCGGGACCATGATGCCTGAAGAAATCTCAGCCTGGTTTGAAAACCTAAAAAAGGAACTGCCTTCACTGGAAAAAGTGACGCTTGGTTTCTTCTGCTCCGGTGAACTGAATATGGCGGATGCCAATGCCGTATCTGCCATCCGATCCGGCGTACGGGAAATCAAAGCGACAACCTGCAATGCAACAGCCATCTCACTGCCCAATATCGTCCGTATTCTGAATATCAAAGGCGGTTCAATCGGCGTATGTACAAAGGTCGGAGTGGAGCAGATCCGCAGGATTACAGGACAGGTACGTGTGATCTGCCAGTCTTCCGGCAAAAAGCATGACATCGGCGGCGGATTTGAAGAGGAATCAAATGATTCCGATTATCTTCTGAGCAAACACGATACCATCGAATCCGTTGTGCATGCTGCCGAAAAACTCGGTTACGACCTGAACACTGAAGATCAGCAGAAGGTATGGAAGTGTTTCTGCCAGACAGCTGAAAAAAAAGAACATATCACTTTAAGGGAACTGGAAGCAATCATTGCAGCCGAAGCCATGCAGGTTCCCCCTGCTTATCATGATATTCTTTATACGATCAGCACGGGAAATCAGATTGGTGCAATGGCCCACATGAAACTGAAATTCCATGATCAGGAAATTGAAGGGACAGCTTCCGGCGACGGTGCGATCGACGCTTCCTTTAACTCCATTGAGCAGGCTACCGGCCGACATTTTGAACTGGACGATTTCCAGATCCAGTCAGTCACACAGGGCCGGGAAGCTATGGGCGAAACAATTGTCAGGCTGCGTTGGGAAGGAAAGCTTTATTCCGGACGGGGCATATCCACAGATATTGTAGGCGCCGGGATCATGGCTTATATCAATGCCGTCAATAAGATTGTCTATGAGGAGGAAGAAGC